>JACAFE010000030.1 GCA_013388435.1 Nitrospirota bacterium
AACATTGATTGCTTCGCTACTGCTCTACGCTCTGTGCTCTTCGCTTGATCCGTCCGACTTGCATGTGTTAGGCACGCCGCCAGCGTTCGTTCTGAGCCAGGATCAAACTCTCATTAAAATTTAGAATCTTTAAATTCACAAAGTTTGAACTGACTTAAGGGTGTGCTACGCACTTTTTTAGATTTTTCAAAGAACAAATACTCAAGAGAAATTATGTTAACTTATATATTAAATTTTTGTCAAGCTTGTTTTTAGAAATTTGTTATCCTTAGTTCCAAAGAAATCAAGAGCCTTTCTTAATTCAATATGTTCTTTGGAATACTCTTCTAAACTGACCCCTTTTATTACTGCATCCCATGCCTGCCTCATACTTCTTGCTCCGGCAAAAGGACCATCTGGATGTGAATAAATGCCTGAACCTGCGAGATGGATAAAATCATAGTGCCCGATTTTAGCTGCATTAACAGGAGCACTGGCCGCCCATTGTCCACCCGAGCTTACAGGCATTGCAGGTTTTATATTATGAAAATCTTTTATACATTCATTCATATTTAAGAGAACTTCGTCGTCATTTTCAAAAAGCTTACCCTGTATAGCACCACAATGAATCTGATCTGCTCCGCATAGTCTATAAAGTTTTGTAAGCAAAGGGAAGCTGATGTTAAAATGAGTATTTCTTGCTAATATTGCGGAAAATACCCTGTGACAATGAATTGGTAATTCTGAATATTCTGCAAGTTCCCTCATGGCTTCGAATCCAACTGCTGCCGCATTAATCATTATACATTTTCCACCATTCTCAACTACCGTATCATGTAGTTCTTTAAGTCTACTAAGTCTTCCAGTTACATTAAAGGCATACATCTTTTTTTCACCCGTTTCATCCTCAACCTGTTTTATCTTTTCTGTTACTTTTTTTACTCTTTCAGAAACAGTATTATAAGAAGCATCCGCAAGTAATTCATCATCCTTTATAAAATCAATACCTCCAGAGAATCCTTCATAAGCAAGTTCTGCCAATTGCCCGGCAGAGAGTCCGACACATGGCTTTATAATAGAACCAATTATAGGCCTTTCATAAATCTTTAGAATATCCCTGCACCCTTTTATCCCGAATTTCGGTCCAATGAAATTGCTGAGATATGAAGAAGGGAATTCAATATCAAGTAATTTTATTGAAATGAAAATATTCATTTCATATAATTCACCAGCAATGGTACTTAAAAGATTCGGGATATTAAAGCCAAAATTTACATAAGGAAACGCTATTTTAACAAAACCCGAATATTCCTTTTCTTTTTCCACATGAGAGATTTCAATTACTCTGGCTGCATATTTATAAAGAGTTGATTTAAAGCGTTCGCCGATTCCTGACCATACCCCTATTGATTGAAGTGCAGCTATAGTATCAGCCGCTTTTTCAAGTTCAATTCGGGTTTTAATATAATACCTTACCTCAATATGATTTTCAGAATACATTCAGATACCTAAAAAAGTCTGACTTCTACAATTTCATCTTTAATTATTCCTGTTTTGAATACAGGTATAATTACTATTCCATCAGCTTGAGTTAAAGTGGTAATAATTCCTGATTTTGCAAGTAATGGTACTGCGCACAATTCTCCGTTAATTTCTTCAAGTTTAACTGCAATATGTTCTTCTCTCCCGGGGCTTGAAGAAATATTACGGTTAATCTTTGCTTTTATGATTCTATTTCTTACAAAAGTTTTTTCCTTAACAGTTCCTGAAAGCTCCAAAATCAAAGGCTTTACAAAAATATTGAAGCATATTATTACAGCACCAGGATGTCCGGGAAGTCCTAAAACCGGCACATTATCTATTATTCCACCTATTGTTGGTTTACCCGGCTTAAGTGTTACTCCGTGAAAAAGCACCCCTGGTGTTCCAATATCATTAATAACTTTTTCTGTTACATCTTTTGCGCCAACTGAACTTCCTCCGGAAATAATCACCATTGAAGATTCTTCAATAGATTCCTTCAGAACCTGATAAATTAGCTCATAATTATCTTTGAATATTCCTTTTCTTAAAGGAATGCCACCTGATTCCTCAATCAGACATGAAAGAGTATAGGTATTTATATCTCTTACCTGCCCGGGTTTTACAGGCATTCCAGCAGGAACTATTTCATCCCCGGTTGAAATAATAGAAACAATGGGTTTTTCATAGACTTCCACCTCTTTTAAACCTATTCCAGCAAGTGCTCCTATATCCTGCGGCCTTAATCTATGACCTGTCTTAAAAATTACCTCTCCCTTTTTTGCGTCTTCTCCTGCCTGTATTACATTTTCTCCCGGTGAAACAGGTTTCAAAACTTCAAGTGTTTTTTCGTCTATATATTGAGTATATTCAAACATTACTACAGAGTCAGCACCAGAAGGTAACATTCCACCTGTGGAAATTTTCGCAACCTCGCCTCTCTTTAAAGCAAAATTCGGTTCTTCTCCCATCAATATCTCATTTACAATGTTCAGGTAAGCAGGCATACTTTCAGTAGCTCCAAATGTATCAGCAGCATTAACTGCAAATCCATCGACTGTTGACCTGTTAAACGCTGGTAGATTTTCAGGAGATATAATATCCTGAGAAGTTACTAAATTATATGCCTTTTCAATAGAAACCTTTTTTACTGCCGGCATTTTAAAAGGTACATATTGAAATAAAAGATATAAAGCCTTTTCAACAGTAATAAGTTCTTCTCTGCCAAGCATGTCTTTCATTCTTTCACCTTTTTAACTTAATCCAGATAATACAAACATTGCTTTAAAATAAATTGTTTTTACATATCCGCTGTCCGTTTCAGTAAGAAAATGTTTTGATACATATTGCGGACAACTATTAACAGATAACGAATGTAACAGCACATTAAGGTATCGAAAAATAATTTGTTCGCAACATCTATATTCTTTTAATTTCATTATTTGGCTAATAATTTACAGTTTACATAAATTTATACAGTTTTTACAATTCATGTTTTACTATGAATTAAACCAAGTAATACATTTTGAGGTTAATTTTCTTGCCAGATTTTTATATCAATTTACCTTTGTTATAAATTGTAAAATCATAGTATTTTTTAGTTATTCAGTAGTAGTCATAAAAATTATTTGATATACTTTATGTAAAATACATTTTAAAGGTGTATAAATGGAAAAACTTTTTAAAGAAGCAGATATAAAGCTTCATGTTTCTGCTGAAGCATCAGATGAATACGAAATAAATAAGGATTTCATGCTTGATTTTGTAAATAATGAGATGTCAAAAAGAAAAGATTTAGTTCAACTAATTGGAGGGAATTCCTTGCAGATGATGTATGATAATCACAGAAATCATGTGCATTTCATGATTAATGTTTTTAAGTTTTCCCTTTTTGAAATGCTCGTAAGATTAGTGCCATGGGTTTACAAATCTTATCACAATCATGGTTTTTCTTATGAGTACTTCCCAGTTGAATTAAAAGCATGGAAGAATGCAGTTAAGAAGTTTCTTTCAAAATCTAATGCCTCTGAAATAATAAAAATTTATGACTGGCTTATCAATAAGCATAAAAAAATGATAGAGCTGTCAAAAAGACAAAGCGACTTTATCCTAAAAATAGAAGAAGAATGGAAAGATAAAAAGAATGAATTTCTGTCTTATATCATAGATGGTGATTTTGAGTCTGCTCTAAAATTCACAAATAAAATTCTAAAATCATATAATGAAATGAGTTTTATAAAAAGAGCAGATGAAGCCCTTTATATAGCAAAAAGAAATGGCAGAAACCGTTGCGAAATAATATAAATAAAGATTTTATATTTAAAATCAAGTTATAGATAGCGTCGGTATCAGATATTGAGAATTAACTATAAATTTATTCGTATAATTATCTTTTACATATACAACAGACACGTAAAACGAATTTATTTTGAGCAACACCTGTATTATTTGGGTTAATTAAAGCGGTTCATTGCTTTATCAACACCCTCAGTAATAATTGTTGTAATTGCTTCTGCAGCTATAGTGATAGCATTTTTTATTACTTGCAATTCATCTTTATTAAATTTTGAGAGAACATATTTTTCAGCAGATACTCCGGGTTCTCTTCCTATTCCAATTCTTACTCTTATGAAATCTTTTGTTCCAATATTATCAATTATTGATTGAACTCCTTTATGCCCGCCTGATGAACCTGTTTTTCTAATCCTAATTTTACCGGTTTCCATATCAAGGTCATCATAAACCACAATCATATCTTGAGTCTGTACAGGATATTTTTTAAAGATATTACTTATAGCTACACCGCTAAGGTTCATATAAAGGAGGGGTTCTACAAGCAGAATTTGTTTATCTCCAATAAAACACTTTCCAATACGATATTCTTTTTTATCTGTGAATTCTATATTGTATCGGTCAGCAAGCTCATCCAGAACCATAAACCCTATGTTATGTCGGGTTCTTGAATATTTTCTACCAGGATTTCCAAGACCTGTAATTAACCACATGTATAATTACCGCATGGGCAGGGTTCAAACCTGCCCATACATAATATACTACTATTTCTCTTCCTCTGCTTCTTCTTTTTTGCCTTTTTTAATTACCTCTGGTTCAGCAGTTGTTTCTGCAGCAGCAACCTCCTCCGCTGGTTTAGCAACTTCTTCTATAACTGGAGCAACAACATTTGCTATAACTCCATCCGGGTCAGTAAGTATTCTTATTTCTTCATCGATTTTTATATCAGAAACATGAAAAGATTGTCCGATTCCAAGATTTGATATATCTACTTCGATATGCCCTGGTATTTTGTCAGGCAGACATTCAACCTCGATTTCTCTTAAAACATGCTGTAAAACTCCACCATCTCTTTTTACACCTATGGGTTCTCCAACTGTAGTAACATGTACACTTACTTTAACTTTCTCTGTAAGAGAAACTTCAAAGAAATCAGCATGTAATAAATTTCTCTTAACAGGGTCAACCTGATAATCTTTCATTAAAGCAAACTTATTTTCTCCATCTGAAAACTGAAGCTTTACCATAACCTGTTCACCGGCAGTAGTGTTTATAAATTTGGTAATCTCTGTCTTTGGTATTTTTATAGGCATTGATTCTCCGCCTCTATAAATCACTGCTGGTATCATATCATTTCTTCTGAGAGACCTTGCTGCTCCTTTACCTTTTATATCTCTCCTATCAACATTAATTGTAATCGTCTCCATATTTTATCCTCCTTCTTTATACAAAAAGCGAACTTATTGATGTTTCTTCGTGTATTCTTTTTATTGCTTCACCTATAAGTGGAGCTATACTAAGAACTGTTAATTTTTTGCATTTCTCGGTCCTGCTATTCATAGGTATTGTGTTTGTGACAATAAGCTCCTGCAATAAGGAATTATTGACTTTATCAACAGCATTACCTGAAAGAACAGCATGTGTACATGCAGCGACAACACTCTTAGCTCCTTTCTCAATAAGAGCTGTAGCTGCCTGAATTGTAGTTCCACCTGTATCAACCATATCATCAAGTATAATCGTGTCCTTACCTTTTACATCGCCAATTACATTCATTATTTGTGAGACATTCGCTGCTTCACGCCTTTTATCTATAATTGCGATTGAACACTCGAGTTTTTTTGCAAAAGCTCTCGCTCTTTCAACACCACCTGCATCAGGAGATACAATAATCAAATTATTTAAATTATATTTTTTCCTCACATATTCAAAGAGAACCGGAGCTGCATAAAGATTGTCAACCGGGATATTAAAGAAACCCTGTATTTGAGCTGCGTGAAGATCCATTGTGAGAATTCTGTTCGTTCCGGCAGCTGTAATAAGATCCGCCACAAGTTTTGCTGAAATAGGAACACGAGGCTGTACTTTTCTGTCCTGTCTCGCATATCCATAATATGGAATTACTGCAGTTATTCTTCTTGCAGATGCTCTTTTAAGAGCATCAATCATCAACAGAATTTCCATAAGATTTTTATTAACAGGCATACATGTTGGCTGAAGCACAAAAACATCAGCACCCCTGACATTTTCATTGATGTGAACACTTATTTCTCCGTCGCTGAATTCTGTCACCGTGGCATCAGACACGGGTATATTGAGATAATTTGCTATTTCCTTTGCAAGTTCTTTGTGTGCATTCCCTGTAAAAAATTTAATTCCCTCTGGCATTCCATCTCCTTTTATAAAAAGAATAATTCGAACCAGTATAAAATCAAAGTTTTATTATTGAAAACTGCTCACAGCCTTTTTCTATTAATAAATATTTTATATTCCTTTATCATCAAAATATAGCTTCAATAAAAATAAATTATTTCCTTCATGGCTGGGGCGGGAGGATTCGAACCTCCAGATGGGAGATCCAAAGTCTCCTGACTTGCCGTTTGTCGACGCCCCAAATCTTCAATATTAAAACCAAAACATACATCTAATATACAATTCTTTACCAAGCATCTTGAATTTTTACTTAATTTTCAAATCAGGGTCTTAACAATCCTGCGCCATTCGGAATCAAATCTTTCAGAAGCTTTTTCCGCCATTTCAATATCATGAAAAACTCCGTACACAGAAGAACCACTGCCTGTCATGGATGAAAAAAGCGCACCTGATTCAATCAAATTTTCCTTCAATTCCTTTACAACAGGATAGCTTGAAATGACCGCTGGTTCAAGTTCATTATCAGTCAAAGTCGCTAATCTTGCAAAATCTCTATCATTCAAAGCCTGAATTAACAGTTTAATATCAATATTTTTTTTTGTCAACTTTGTATTTTTATCAAAAGCTGAATAAGCCCAAGCGGTTGATATAGACAAAGAAGGTTTAACAATAAGCAATATCAATGTCCCTTTCATATCTACTGGTGTAACTTTTTCTCCGAATCCTTCGACCAATGCGATATTTCCTGCCAGAAAAAAGGGGACGTCAGAGCCGAGTTTAAAGGATAATTCCATTAATTCTTTATTTCTAATACCAATGCTCCATAATTTGTTTAAGCCAATTAGGGTATGTGCAGCATCGCTACTTCCACCGCCGAGTCCGGCAGCTATAGGTATATTTTTTTTCAAAAAAATCCTTGCACCTTTTCTGATTGAATATGCTTTCTTTAAAAGCATTGCAGCCTTATAAATATAATTTTCTTCAAGAGGTATATTTAAATCAGAAATAACCTCAATTTTTTCGGCAGGCTCAAATTCTAAAATATCATAAAGGGAAATACACTGCATAAGTGTAATTAAAGAATGATAACCGTCTTCTCTTTTACCGGTAATCTTGAGAAACCAATTAATTTTTGCCGGCGCTTCTATTCTGAGCATAATATTTCAGTTTTTTTATTTATCTACAAATTTTATTTAAGAATAGCGCAGATATTGCGAGAAATTTTATTTCTATTTATTTTTTATACTTTCGATTTTCCTGCTAACTCTGTCTTTTAACCCTTCATCTTCACTTTCTGTTTCCGACTCGAGTGATTTAAGGTAATACTCGATTGCCTTATCCCTGTTCCCAAAGGCAATGTAAACATCACCGATATGTTCCATTATAACAGCATCATTTTTTGTAAGTTCTGCTGCCTTAAGAAGAAACTCGAGAGCTTCTTCTTTTTTGCCAAGTTTAAAATATATCCAGCCGAGACTATCAAGAATATATCCGCTTTCAGGCTTGATTTCAAGAGCTTTTTTCACAAGCCCGAGAGCTTCCTCAAGATTTATACCTCTTTCAGCATAACTATATCCCATATAATTTAATGCTTCAGCATGTTTTGGATTCAGTTCAATAGTCTTTTTCAGATACTTCACCATTTCATCAAACCTGTTTGTTTTTTCCATTACAACAGCAAGATTAAAGTATAGATCATCATTCTTATCAAACCTCTCTAAAGCTTTTCTAATAATTTCTTCTGCATTCTGATAATCTTTCTTTTTTATATAAGAAGAAGATAAATATAAATAAATTTCAGGTTTATCTTTCTCAAAATCCAGAATTTCCTGATAAACTTTAATTGCTTCATCTTCTTTATCTGTCTTATTGTAAATAATCCCGAGATGCAAAAATGCTCCAAGATGTTTTGGGTCTGCCTGTATAATTTTTCTGAGTTCGGAAATAGCTTCTGTGTATCTTTCCATTTCTTCAAGAGCAAGGGCAAGGTAATATCTGATCGAAATATTCTCGGGTCTATCCTGAAGAACTATTCTGAATTCTTCTATAGCTTTATCATATTGTTTATCTTCAAAATATAAAACCCCGAGATTTATATGAATATCAATATTAATTGGGATTTGATTGCTTATTTCTTCATATTGTTCAATTGCCTTTCCAGTATCTTTTTGTTTGAAATATATCTGTCCAAGACGTTCTCTCGCCTGAAGATTATGTGGATTCAATAAAATTGCTCTATTATAATTTTCGACTGCCTTTTCCATTTCATCTTTTTGTTCAAATATTAAGCCAAGATTATAATATGCTGCATCAAAATTCGGTCTCTGTTCAGCAGCCATATTGAAATACTTTATAGCTTCATCTAAATCTCCCTTTTCAGTTAAAAGAACCCCAAGATAATAAATTGCCATCAGATTATCAGGTGAAGATTTAACAAGTTTTTCAAGTATTTCTACAGCCTCATTATATTCTTTCCGAGATGCGTAAAGAAGACTCAGGAAAAGAGAAGCTTCCTGATTATCAGGCTGTATTCTTAAAACTTTTTTGTACACTGTAATTGCATCAACAGTTTTTTTCTGACTGTTATACAATTCTCCGAGAAACATAAGGGCAGGGACATATTTAGGGTCGCTTCTAAGAATATCCTCTGCAAGCGATATAGCTTCTTCAATATCCCCTGTTCTTAAAAGGACAGAGCTTAATAACATTTTGATATGAGAAGATGCTGTATCATAACTTAAAGCTTTATTGTAATAATCAATAGCCTTTTCCCATTTACCCTCCCTCTCAGCATCATATCCAAGAATCAAATAATAATAGACTTCGGAATTAGAAACATCTATTTTGGGCTCAAAAGCTGAAAGATTTGTAGTCCTGAAAAAAATAATTGCGGCAAATGTTACAAAAATCAAAATAATTCTTCTTTTCATAATATAAATTATGACATAAAGATAAGATTCTTAACAATGTGATAGAATTACATATGAATTTTTGCAGAGTAGTTTTTCCCATAAACCTTGAACCTCTTCTCTACAGTTGCAGGGAAGATAATTCTAATTTAATCAAACCTGGAATGCTTGTAACCGCACCTGTTAGAAATAGTTCTAAGAGAGGTATTGTAACTGAAATAGTTAACACGCAAACCTTGGATAATATTAAATTCATAGAAAAAATCCACGGGAGTGAGCCACTCTTCAGCAAAAATATGCTTAAACTCTTAAAATGGATGTCTGAATACTATCTGGTCAATCAAGGCACTATTTTAAAAAATATACTTCCAGGGGAATTTTTTGAATTATCTTCGCCTTCTCTTAAAAATAAAGATAAATTAAAGTTACCTGATTTAGAATCTTATAATAATATACCTGAATTTGATATTAATCCAATTTTAAACTTATTTTTAAAATCACTTAAAAAAGATGTTTACCAAAGTTATTTGTTGTACGCACATTCCAGAAATATAGAATACTCCTTCATACTTGGAATCTTAGATAATTTCAGAAACATAATTATACTTTGTCCTGAAATATCAATTGTTGAAACTCTTTATCCTTTGTTAAAAAAATCCTTTGGTGAACGTGTCTGTCAATACCATAGCGGACTTAGCAAACCACAAAAAATTCTTTCAATAGAAAGAATAGTCTCCGGAAAATCCGATATAGTAATCGGCACAAGACATGCTGTCTTTACGCCATTTAAAAAAGTATCTCTGATTGCAGTTCTTAATGAACATAGCAGTTTTTATAAATTAGAAAAAATACCATTTTATAATATAAGAGATATTGCGGTTATGAGAGGTTATTACGAAAAATCAGTAGTCCTTCTTTCATCAATATCTCCATCCATTGAATCTCTTCATAATTGCATGTCAGGCAAATATAATCTGTTAAAACCTGATATTCATATAAATAGACCAAAAATTAGAATAATAGATACAAGATATGGCACGTTTCTGAAGTCTGGCATCTCAAGATCAGTAATTGAATCTGCTTTGAACTCAATAAATCGTGGGAATAAAGTAATGTTTGTACTTAATAAAAAAGGTTATGCATCTGTCGTACACTGTGATGATTGTGGTTATATTCAGAAATGTGTAAACTGCGGGATACCTCTTACAGTTGATAAGAAGATCCACGCATTAAAATGCAGATATTGCAATTATTCGTTGTCACCTGTACCGGAACAATGTGGCAGATGCAAAGGTTATAATCTTCAAATGCTTGGAACAGGAACACAGAGAATTCAGGAAGAATTAGAATCTTTAACCGGATTTAAAACTATCAGAATAGACAGTGATATAGCTTCAGGAAGAAAAGCTTTAAAGAGTCTTCTCAGTTCCATTTCAAGTGATGACATAAGGATAATAATCGGCACAAAATTAATGACTAGCAGAATTATTACTTTAAACGAATTTTCAAAAGCAATTATACTAAATGCAGATTCTTTTTTAAATTTTCCAGATTTCAGAGCTTCGGAAAAAGCTTATCAGGAATTTGTCTCAATCGCTGATAAAATATCATTTGACGGCGAATTATTAGTCCAGACCCGTATGCCTCAAAATTATCTTTTTAAATACCTCAAAAAATATGATTATATCTCTTTTATAAAAGAAGAACTCAAGAGACGCAGAGAGTTGAATTATCCTCCTTTTTCAAAACTTGTATTGATAAAATTTAGATCCGGACATAATATCTTTGAAAAGATAGAAGATATTAGCAAGAAAGCGAATAAAAATCTCCAAATTCTCGGACCATTCAAATCAACAGAAAAACAAAAAGATAACGAATTCAGTCTGCTTCTCAAATCCTCTGACCGTAAAATTCTTCATGAAACAGCAAAAATTTTTCTTAACGCCTTTAAACAGGATAAAAAAACCGAATTATGGATTAATGTAGATCCACTACACATTTAAGAATTAACCGAATTATTCTTTCAGGCCATTTCTGAATCATATTCTTCCATCTTTTCAGCAAGGCTTTTCCAGTTCAGGCTCTGCAGGAGTTTAACTATTGTATGTACACCACCTGTCTCTATTACTCTAATCCTTTCGTTTTCATCTTTAATTCCATAGAATGGAAGCATTATAAAAAAAGCATGGTCAATGTATTTTTTAATTGGCTTAAGCACATCCTCGCGTCTTGTATAATAAGGGTCTTCTCCTTCCTTGCACGGCTTTCCGAATACATTGAATTGCCTGCAGGAAATGGGTCTTACAGAATGAATAGAACAAATACCATCAATAAGAAAAGGACAGGGGTCACCTGACTTATATTGTTTTAATTGTTTTTTGAGAATATCTCTATTATGTCCTTTAATTTTTTCAGTGGCATACCATGAAAGACCCACAAGCTCTAAAGGATAAACAGGAATTGTTTCATGAGTTTTACAACAATAAGAACAGCCTTTTGCGCAAGCCAGTTTTCTTCCTTTTTTAAATTCTTCTTTGAGTGCTTCTGAAATACCTTTATCAATAATATAATAAGCATTTAACAATGCTGGCAGCCATTCATGAAGCTTTTCATCAATAGGAAAAGATACCCTTTTCGGATTTGTATATCCAGATTTTATTAATTTTTTATCTTTCATTGTTTAATGTAGTTTATTTAGAATAATAGAAAGTAATAAAAATAAAAAGTACATTTTTCGGAGAAAATATAATTGGACTTCCTTTTTATTTCAATGCCATATGCCAGATTTATTTCTCGCTGGTTTGCAAACATACCAAACATTAATTTAGGCATAATTCAATCTTTATTAACTCAAAAAGGCAAAAGAGTAAAAACTTTTCATTTCCATCTCGACTTTCTACCCTATATTAAGAAATTTGAACCCAATTTATGGGAAAATTTCTTATTTCAAACAGAACAATCAGGCGTTGAATACATGGGGCTTGACTACATATTCGCATCATTGCTTTTTAACGACAAATTCATAAAATCACAAAAACTAATAAATGATAGACTTAATTCTATCAATCTTAACTTAACAGATTTTTTAAACATGAGGCAAATAGCTGAATCTTTTATTAAAATGGAATTCAGTAAATTATTGCCGTATATCAGTGATACAAAGCTGATAGGTTTTAGCTGTTCACACTATCAGTTAAGCAGTTCACTGATTATGGCTAAAAAAATTAAATCATTATATCCTGATATTCCAATAATATTCGGGGGAAAAGATTGCTCCGGAAAATTTGCTTTTGAGCTTATTAAAAATATGGATTGTTTAGACTATGTGGGTATCTCTGAATGCGAAATAACAATAGAAAGTCTTCTCGACTATATCGAAAATAGAGATAACATTTTATATAATTTAATATACAAAGCAGAAGGCAGAATAATAAACTCACCTGAAAAGCCAAATATATCGCTGGAACATCTTCCATTCCCTTCATATGATTTTAATGATTTCCCTTTATCTTCGAGCGAAATAATACTTCCTGTTGAGTTTGGAAGAGGCTGCCCATGGAAAAGATGCACATTCTGTCCTGACGAGTCGTACAACATTAAATGTCAATCAAAATCAGCAGAAAAAATTTCTGCAGAATTTGAATATTACAAAAATATTTCCCCGGATTTAACTAATTTTTTTATTCTCGACTCAGACGCTCTCAAAAACAAAGAAACAATCAAGGCAATACCTCAACTTATAAATAATAAAAGTCTATCTTTTCACTATGCTGAATTCAGGGCTGAAAGAATGGATAGAGAGGTCTTGAATGCAATTCTTCATTTCGGGAAATGGGTATCAAACTTTCAAATTGGCATCGAGACATTCAGTGAAGGACTCCTTAAACTTATGAATAAAGGTGTAACAGTTCTTAAAAACGTTGAAGTCATCAAATCAGCAGCTGAACTCGGTGTCCCGATTCAATTTAATCTTTTTACATGTTACCCTAAAATGAAAGAAGAACATTTAATCGAAAATATAAAAGTTATGTACACAATTCAGCATCTTCTTGTATATGAAAATATACAAATATTTCCGGGTGAGTTTTATCTTCCAGCAGACTGCCCTGTTTTTGAAAACCCGGAAAAATTTGAGATAACTAAAAGTAAAGAAAACATATTTGCATTACTATTGGAAGATTTTCCTATGTCCTCATATTCTAATTATCCTTTCCCTTATAGTTTTAATAATGATGAGGAACAATACAGAATGTCGATGATAATCAGAGAAACATGTGAATCAATAAAGAAAAAGAGTCCTGAGAATAACTATATGCGTTATGATAATACCGGGGATAAGTTGTTAATCAAATTATGTCGTGATGGTATTAAATCAAGTTTAATATTCAGCGGTTTAGAAAAACATATATATATGAATGCAATAGAAAAAATTCAGGATATAGAATCCCTTTCACTCGAAACCGGTTTGACTATTAATGAAATAAACTCTATTCTCGCTGACTTTGAAAATAAAGGCATAGTTTTACTCTCCTCTGATAAAAAATCTTTTTTATCATTGGCAACAAAGGCTTAATTTTCTTATGATTGCTTTAATTATCAAATCAGGTATAATTATAAGCATATAAGATGAAAAGATATTTTGAACTCAACAAATTCAAAAAAGATTGCTCGGATTTTATGCCATTCAAATACCTCGGCGATATGCTCAAGGAAAATAATTTCGTTCTCAAAAACAAAACGACTCATAGACATGAATCTCATGTTAAAAAATCCGATGAAGAGATTTTTCGTGAAGCTATGGTTAATGTCAAACAAATCAGGGAATTTATAGACATTCCATATTTAAGTAAAAAGCCCCGAAAATATATTTCTTTAAAAGAAGACGATACAATAAAAACCCTAAAAAAAATAGTTTCAGGCCAGCAAAAAATTAATCTTCCCGACACACCTGAATACATCGAATGGGTACACTCTGACATTAGAAAAGACATTACTCAAAAGCTGCATCAGGGATATTTTTCTGTGCAGGACTATATAGACCTTCATGGGCTTACAGTCAATGAAGCAGAAATAGCTTTAAGCGCTTTTCTAAAAAATGCCATTAAAAAAAGACTCTGTTGCGTTAAAGTTATTCACGGCAGGGGACTTAGATCCCCAAAAGGACCGGTTTTAAAAGAATCTCTGGTTAAATGGTTACACGGAAAATTCAGCAAATGGATTATTGCATATTCTACTGCAAAAGACCGAGATGGCGGACTTGGCGCTACATATATAATTTTGAAAACAAGATTATGAATATTAACAATTCTCTTAAAATAAAAATCTACTATGAAGATACAGATGCTGGTGGAGTTGTATATTACGCCAATTATCTTAAATTCATGGAACGCTCAAGAACAGAGTATCTTGCTGACAGAAAAATAGATGTTTCAGCCTATCACAATAAAGGTTTTATATTCGCGGTCGTTGATGCTGAAATACACTACAAACATCCTGCAAAGCTCGGAGATATTGTAGAAATCACCACTGATATTATTGAAACAACAAAAGTAACACTAAAAATAAGACACCATATCAAGAAAAACGAAACAACCTTAGTTGAATCGGTTATAAGACTTGCATGTATTAATCCTGAAGGTAAACCACAAAAGATACCAGAAGAAATAATCAAAGCTATTACTGTCCCTGCCATAAAATAAAATTAATCCTAAAATGCAATCTAATAGTCTAACAGGCCATTCAGCCTTCAGGTTAAAAAATAAGTAATTGTGGTATGACAGATAATGTTAGCCTGTTCTTAAAGCATATTGATAAAATTTTAATGCATATTCTTTAGCCATTCTGCGCGCGCTGAATTTTGCAGCAGTGCTTTTTATCGCTTCCTTCATGATTTTAACCCACTCCACAGGAACTCCGTCTTTATCCAGCTTATAATATAATGGTATCACCTCATTTTCAAGGATATTATAAATAGCCTCTGCATCTTCTTCATTCCCCTTACCCTCAAATGCCCAGCCATTTTTGCCATTATAACCTTCAATCCACCAGCCATCAAGAATACTTAAATTAGGAACACCATTCAAGGAAGCCTTCATTCCGCTTGTTCCGCAGGCTTCAAGTGGTGGCAATGGATTATTAAGCCACAAATCAACACCATGAACCATATATTGAGCAAGCTGTTCATCATAATTTTCAACAAAAGCTATTCTTCCACCTATTTCAGGATCATGCGCAACATTAAATATCTTCTGCAAAATTCTCTTGCCATCTTCATCTGCTGGATGCGCTTTTCCTGAAAAAATAATCTGGATAGGTTTCCAACGATTATTAAACATTTTTTTAAGTCTTTCAATATTGGACAATATCAAATCCGCTCTTTTATATGAAGTGAATCTTCTGGCAAATCCTATAGTTAAAGTCATCGGGTCAAGTAATACACCATTACATATAATGTTAACAGGATTAACTTTATTTTCTTTCCATCTTTTTCTTGTCTGTTCTCTTATAAAATTTAACAGTTTTATTTTGAGCCAGTAATGAACCTGCCATAATTCATTGTCCGGGATATCATCAATCAAACCCCATATTACAGGATTATCGTGTTCATCAACCCAATTAGAACCAAGATATTTGTTAAACAACAATTTTATTTTAGGCTCAATCCATGTAGGCACATGCACTCCGTTGGTAATTGCATCAATTGGTATATCTTCTTCTTTTTTATCCTTCCACAATATTTTCCATCTACTTTTGGCTACTTCTCCATGCCTTTTACTAACAGCATTGTTGAACTTTGACATTCGTAATGCGAAAGCAGTCATATTAAATCCTGCTGAAGGATCTTCAGGATTCACCCCCATTTGAAAGAATTCATCGCGACTTATTCCGAGATGTGAGTAACAACGACTGAAATATTTGTCCATCATATGATAAGGAAAAACATCATGTCCAGCAGGCACCGGAGTATGTGTAGTAAAAATAGTTGTATTCCTGACTTTTTCAATTGCATCCGCAAATTTTTCTCCTGATTCTACTCTATCTCTTATACGTTCAAGAATTGCAAAAGCTGGGTGGCCTTCATTTAAATGTATAACCGAATGTTTGATTTTAAGGGCGTTCAGTACTGCTATTCCTCCTATGCCAAGAATTATCTCCTGACGTAATCTTTGCTCTTTATCAGAAATATATAAATGTGCGCTTATTTTTCTATTCCATGGATCATTTATATCTATATCAGTATCCATTAAATATAATGGAATACGACCTACTGCCACTTTCCATACAGCTACATATATAGGTGGATCGGTAAAAGGCACCTTAACTATAAGTTGTTGCCCATTTTCATCAAACACTCTTTGAATAGGCGATTCATCTCTATCAATTGGCTCATCAATATTTTCCTGCCATCCGTCAACACGTATCTTTTGTCTTAAATATCCTTCGGGATACATAAATCCCACTGCAATCATAGGCACACCAAGATCACTGCATTCTTTAATATGATCCCCTGCAAGGAAACCGAGACCACCTGCATAAAAAGGCAAAGAATGATGAAGTCCGTATTCTGCCGAAAAATAAGCGATAGGAAGACAACTTGGCGCTTCAATATTAGCTGCGAACCAGCATACTTTTGTCTGAATATCATTAAGATATTTTGAATATACCACATCATAATGTCGTAAATAATCGTAATTAGAAGCAAAAGATGTTAAAGTTTCAGAAGGAATTTCTTTTAGCATTTTAACAGGATTATGTCTGCTTTCTTTCCAGGCAGCCCTGTTTAACATTTTAAAAAGCATCCTTGCAGACGGATGCCAGCTCCACCATAGATTAAAAGCTATTTCTGATACTCCATTAATTCTTTCAGGCATATCAAGTATATTATCACTCATACAAACCTCCCCTGTTATTTGCAATTTATGTATTTATGTAACTGGATATTAAGTCTTGCATGACTTTTATCTTCAATCATCCACCTTACAAGTTCAAAGGGTTTTAAAATATTATATGCAGGTGAAAACAACACTTTACAGCGTTTAAATAAATTATAATCCTCGATAATCTTTTTTGACCAATCATAATCATATCTATCCGTTATAACAAATTTTACTTCATGGTTCTCTTTTATTATTTCCAGATTGGGGAAAAGCATCTTATCATCCATTTTGCTACCGGGTGTTTTAATATCAAGAATTACTATTGCTCTCGGGTCAATATCTTTAATACTTAATGAACCATTAGTTTCTATCAATACATTATACCCTGCGTCTAAAAGATTTGTTATAAAAGGGATTATATTTTCTTGAAGTAATGGTTCGCCGCCGGTTATTTCAATAAGAGGTATTGTAAGCTCTGTTATTTTTTGAAAAATATATTCTTCATCTATAGTTATACCGTTCTGCCATGCGTATTCTGTGTCACAATAGGAACACCTCAGATTACATCCAGAAAGTCTGATAAATGTACAGAGCAGCCCCGAATAAGTTGATTCACCCTGAATACTCGTAAATATCTCAGATATTTTCAACATTTAAGTTAAAGACTCCTCTTCCCGATATATTTTATTATAGTATAATGTTACAGGAGGAGTTTATATGACCGAAAATACACTCGTTTTAAAAATTACAGAATTCGATATCCTCAGAGATGTGGTAAAAGATTATCCCGGTATTGTTGGCTCTGCCGAATCTCTGATCAATGATCTCAATAATCCTGAAATCAAACTCGCGGATGTTTTGAAAAATATGCGTAATTATGCTTTAAAAAACTTCTACCTTTATAACCAACATGAAAAAGGTCCAAAAGTTACTGAAACCATAATGAATTTCTTTTTTAATGCTTTATCGAGCCCTGATATTTCGATCCATTATTCAGCAATCGAAAATATTCTTGTTTATCTTGAAAAAATATTGATGGATACAACTACTGGACTGGACAGATGTTCATCTGTATTATCTGAATGCTTTTTAAAACTGCTTGAGCTTCCGGATGAATTTTTCATTATTATTATAGAGAATCAACATCAACTAAAAAAACATGGACAGATTCTCCTCGAAAAAATACACAATCAAATTGATTTAAATATTTTCAATAAATTACTTAAAAGATTTTTCAAAGAAACTTATTCATACTGGCTAAAGCAGAAAGATCCTCTGCTCTGGCTTAAAGAAAATAATTATTTCCAGCTTCCTGAAGATAAACATGAAAAAATTGAAGAAATCTTTTATCCGATTTCCCATTCAAATCTTACGGAACTCTTAAATGAACTTAATTCTATTGATAATATAGAGCACGAAATTATTCGTCTAAAAGAACTCGTAAAATTTCCAGGATTTATTCAAATCGCAAGATTCTACGAAGAAATAGGCGCAAAACTTTCATTAACCGGGGATGTAATTAGAGACTTGAATATAAAAATACTCTATCTATTGATGATAATGGATACCCATGGTCTAAGCAGTATTCATGAAAATACACTCAGGGAAATTAATCGTACTATCTCAAATATCGTGAGGCTTGGTGAACCTGATCAGATTAAAGAAGCTTTATCAGAAATATTTCAAGTTTTCCAGCAAAGCTTTAAAAAATATCCAGAAACTGCATTATATTGCATACAGATTACAGGTAATGCATTGTATGGCAAAGGTATTAGCAGTCTTGTTGAATGGTATTTGCAGAAAATTGTATCCTTAGGGTTTCAGTACCCTGACATTAAAGGCGTCTCAGATGAATGGCAGGTCAAAGCTAACAGAGCCCATCTGAAAAATATAAGGGTATGGCTCGAACTTATCGAAAATAATCCTAAATGGTCAAAGCAGCTTATCTCCGGACTTATTATAAATTTAAGTCTTGGCGGAGTCCATATAAGTGACACAGACATCTTTCAAAAAGACATAACAAAACTCCTCAATAGTGATATAAAGCCTGTCTATCATCTGATAAAACAACTATCAAAACTTTTTCCTGTTTATTTCAGTGAAATCGGGGCTGAAGGTCCTTTACGCGAAGTTTCAACTGAAATAGATGAAATTACACACAGAAATGATAAACTTGTACATTTTTTAAGAAAGCAAAGTCATGCTGACAGCAGCGCGCGTGTCGTGGATTTTATCGAGGCTGTAATACACTTTTGGCTTACAAAAGACAAAACAAATCTGAAAGATTTTCTTTATGAAGAACTTTATAACAGACTCGAGTCTTCAGGAGAATATTACGATGAATTACATATTATCTTCAAGAAAATCTTTTCTGGCAAAGGTATAAAGTATATTTCAGACCTGCTTTATTTAACAGAAGATGAAATAATTCTTCTGACAGATAATATTCAGGAAGTTTCAGATAGAGAAAAAAGACGAGCTTATCTTGCGATAAAATTCTATCAGCTTCTCCATAAAAAATATAGATTCGATATTAAGGATATTAAAGAACAACTTATATATGCTCACAGCCTCGGGCTTCCTGCAACAGATTCCCTTATAAGCATACTGGATGAAGGCAATATCGCGCAGAGACTCGAAGCAGTATTGAATTATCTCGAGAAATTAAAAGAAATAATACTATCTCCTGAAAAATATGAACCTGTTGAGAATATTTTTCGCAAAAGACATATCGCAGCAGGAATGCCATCGATGTATGGCAAATATCATGAAAGAAAATTTGACGCTCTTTCAATGAGTTACAGGCTCGAAAATCTTGCAAATATTCTTTTTGAAGACTTGCTCCACTCAATAAATCTCAAATTCATTACCAGAGCTACATTATTCAAAATACAGAAATATGCTACTTTGTTCTTTAAAGCCCTTCAGATAGACGGAATCTCATCAAATAGATTTGAGAATAATCTTGAACTTCTCACTGTTGCGCTTGAAGTCAGGCGTTTTTCTTTTTCACAGTATATTGACATATTCAGAGGTTTTTCAGAAGCCGTGCAGGATATTTTAAATACATATTATAGTAGTGTTTACAAGAATAATCTTAAGCAGATAATCCTGAATATTGGAACTGAACATATTCTTTCAAAATATCTGCACACGGAAAAATCTGTCAATGATTCAGAATTCATCAATAAAATATCAGAACAATTTCTAAGAGAAATAGTCGCAAGTTCATTCGGGCTACAGCAACTTGACAGCTTTATAAGCAGAATTCTTAAAACACTTTTTGAGCAGGCTGAAGGACTCGATATCCAGACACTCGATTTATTAATGAGTTATGACCCTAAAAAAGCATTGTCAGGAATTCATATACCGAATCAAGTTACTTTTGACAGAATACATCTCGGGAATAAAGGTCATAATTTAGTCAAACTCGCTTCTTTGAAAATACCTGTTCCTCCTGGTTTCATAATAACAACAGAGGTCTTCAGATGTGAAAAAGCCATTAGCAGATTCAGATACGTAAGAGAACATCTTGAAGAAGGCATAAAAAAACATCTTTCGGTTCTTGAAAAACAAACAGGAAAATCATTTGGAGATCCAGATAATCCTTTAGTTGTTTCGGTTAGAAGCGGCAGTGCTATCTCAATGCCCGGTATGATGATTTCATTCTTAAATGTCGGGCTGAATGAAGAAATTGTCGAAGGTCTAATAAAAAGAACCAGCAAACCATGGTTTGCATGGGATTGTTATAGAAGATTTATGCAGTGCTGGGGAATGTCTTATGGAATGGAAAGAGACAAATTCGATGCATTAATGAATTTACAAAAAAGCAAGTATCATGTATTGAAAAAAATACAATTCTCACCCGAACAAATGAAAGAATTAGCTCTATCTTACAGAAAAGCTGTTGAAGAAAACGGAATACATATTTATGATGAACCAATGAAACAGCTTTTTGTTGCTATTGAACAGGTTTTCAAATCCTGGTCATCCAAAAAAGCTCAGGCTTTCCGTGAAATTATGGGAATTTCAGAAAACTGGGGTACAGCAGTAATAGTTCAGGCAATGGTTTACGGTAACCTTGATACGAACTCAGGCACAGGAGTGCTTTTCACACGTAATCCCCTTGAGACAGGCGATAGAGTAGTGCTATGGGGAGATTATGCAACCGGAGCTCAGGGTGAAGATATAGTTTCAGGACTCGTAACAACACTCCCTATTTCCAACGAGCAAAAACCTTCAGAGGAAAGGATTACAGAAGTTTCATTTGAAGAAAAATTTCCTGAAAATTATAATGCACTACTAAAAATTGCCAAAGATCTCATTTATAACGAAAGATGGAGCGCGCAGGAAATTGAATTTACATTTGAAGGTTCGTCCCCTGAAAATCTTTTTATACTACAGACAAGAGATATGGCAATTACAAGACGCGAAACCTTCATGGCTTTTGAACCCTCTGAAGAACTTACTTCAAGCTATTTATCGAGAGGTATTGGAGTTGGTGGCGGTGCTTTAAGCGGCAGGGTTGTATTCGACCTTGATGAGATACAGGAATTCAGAAAAAACGAACCTGATACTCCATTAATCCTTATCAGGTCTGATACTGTTCCAGATGATATAAGGCATATTTCCGCGGCAGACGGTATTTTGACTGCGCGTGGAGGTTCAACATCTCATGCTTCTATTATCGCAAATCGTCTCGGAAAAACATGTGTGGTGGGTTGCAATAATCTAATAGTTCTGGAACAGGAGAAAAAATGTATTCTAAACAAAAAAATAATCAATGCCGGCGATTTTCTGAGCATTGATGGAAGAAATGGCGCGGTTTACGAAGGAGTTCATAACACAAAAGAAATTAGAGCGGAGATTCCGGGAAAAGTATAATAAATAATTATTCTCTATTTTGGACAGAATATCATTTTAGAGTTATAATTGTATCATTATAAAATAATTTAAAAGGGGTGAAATATGTCAGAAAGGAGCAAAGTATCCATGTTATCAAATAGCAAAAAGATTCTCGGTATCAATGGGTTTGGCAGGATAGGTAAATTAAGCCTCTGGAATCATATTGGAAGAAAATATTTTTCCGAAATAGTTGTTAATATAGGCAGAAAAGCTGGAACAAGTCTGAGAGATATAGCCCTTTATATAGAAAAAGATTCCACATACGGTTCATTGCAATCCTATCTCTATGGTTACAAGGCTAACAGAATTATTGAAAACATTAATGAAGACAAAGGAACAATGACAATAGATGGTATTCCTGTAACTATTTTAAGAGAAGCACGCAATCCGAGAGACATTAAATGGAAAGAACACGGTGTTAAGGTCGTTGTTGAAGCTACAGGAAAATTTAAAGATCCCGCTGCAATGCCTGATTCAAAAGAAGGTTCTGCAAGAGGACATATAGAAGCTGGTGCTGAAAAGGTTATAGTATCGGCACCTTTTAAGATTAAAGAAAAGGGTATAAAAATGCCCGAAGACGCAATTACTATTGTTATCGGAATAAATGATGATAAATATGATCACACCAGACACCATATAATTTCAGCAGCTTCATGTACTACAACATGTCTTTCTTACATGATAAAACCTCTACTTGATTATTTTGGACCTCAAAAAATACTTAGTGCCTCAATGGCAACAGTACATGCTGCCACTGGCACACAACAGGTTCTCGACAGACTGCCAGGCGCTGGTGCAACTGACTTAAGAAAAAATCGCAGCATTATGAATAATATTATTCTTACAACAACAGGTGCTGCCAAGACACTCGCACTTGTTATTCCTGAAATGCAGCAAATTGGATTTATAGCAGAATCAGTAAGAGTTCCTATTTCAACAGGCTCTTTGATCATTCTCGTGCTTGCTTTATGTGAAGAACCCGGGAAACCACCTGTTATCACAAGAAAGCTATTGAATGATATTTACAAAAATGCAGAGGAAAAGGAAAAAAGAGGATATATAAAATATACCGAAGAACAAAATGTATCCTCGGATATAATAGGACATTACGGACCAGCTACTATTATCGAAGGAAGCGAAACACATACAAGAACAGCGAATATGACTCTTGATTTATCCAGTTTATATAATATTCCACCTGATCAGTTTAAAGGAAAAATCCCAGCCACCATCGAAATACCTGTAACACAGGCAGTAATTTACGGCTGGTATGATAATGAATTAGGTAGTTACACCAATATGCTCGGGGATCTGACAGTTAAAATAGCATCCAAAGTTTATGATTAAATTGTGTAAGGAATAATTCATCAGGCCGGTAAGTTATTAAGCTGACAATTTGTAAAAGTAGAGAGCAAAGAGCAAAAACGCATTCTGTTTTAACATTACTACCTTTTATAGAATGGAAACAGATAATACTTGGGAACAGATGCCGAAACCAATTTTTCTGGATTCTATATTTAACCAATTGAGCTATAACATTTTATTGGATTTATACCTGACTCAACCATAGAATAGGAAGATGACAAATAAGTTTTACGGATAAATTACAGGAGGGTATTTATGCTAAAAGCTAAAGTCACACTGGTTAAAGATATGCAATTTATAGGAGATACCGAATCAGGTCATGCTATTGTAATGGATTCAGACTTTTCTGTTGGTGGAAAGAATACAGGCCCGAGACCTATGGAATTGCTTCTTATTGCATCAGGTGGTTGTACAGGAATGGATGTAATCTCTATTTTGAGAAAGAAAAAACAGGATGTCACGGGTCTTGAAATAAATGTAAAAGGGAATAAGGCAGAGGAATTCCCCAAAAAATTGACAGAAATTATCATTGAATACATTGTGAGGGGGAGAAATATATCCGAAGAAGCTGTAAAAAGAGCTGTTGATCTATCCATGAATAAATATTGCTCTGTTAAAGCTACTCTTGAAGGTTCTGCAAAAATCCATTATTCCTACAAAATTATTAATGAATAAACCTTACAAAATCTCAGAAATAGTTTTCAAAAATATTGCAACTCTTGGTTTTATAGGTTATTTGCCTATCGCACCTGGAACATGGGCAAGCGCAATCGGAGTATTAATTTTTCTAATTTTCAATATTTCCTTACATGTTCAATTTTTACTGATATGTATTTTGACAGTCATCGGTATAGTTTCTTCAACAATTGCTGAAAGAATTATCGGGCAAAAAGATAGCGGCCATATAGTAATAGATGAACTATTAGGATATTTAATTTCTGTTTTCAGTCTGCCAATTAATTATGCTATTCTTATAGCAGCCTTTTTTTTATTCCGTTTTTTCGATATACTAAAACCGTTCCCTATCAGACTTATTGAAAAAAAATTGGATGGCGGACACGGAATAATAATGGATGATATTCTTGCAGGAATTTATACTAATTTAATTTTACAGGGTTACTTTATTTTTTATGGATATTAGGTGTTTTATTGCAGTCGATATACCGGATTCAATAAAAAAAGAAATAAGCGATTTAATTGAATTTCTTAAAAAAAACGATGCTGATATAAAATGGGTATCTGCTGATAATTTGCACATCACACTAAAATTTCTGGGTAATACACCTGAAAAACTCATTGCAGAAATAAGGGATAAAATATCAATATTAGCAAAATCTTATAAGCCATTTTATATTAAAATAAAAGGTACTGGAGTATTTCCTAATATTAAATATCCACGGATATGCTGGATAGGGATCGAATATCCTGACACTTTTATAAAACTCCAGAAGGATATTGATAAATCAATGAAACAACTCGGGTTTAAAGAAGAAGAAAGAGATTTTAAACCACATCTAACAATTGGTAGAATACGTTCTAAAAAGGGAACATTGAACATTATTAAAGAACTTGATAATAATGCATTAAAAGAATTTGGAAATGTCTTTGTTGATTCTTTGAAAATTATGAGAAGCGTCCTGAAACCAACAGGGTCTGAATATAGTTCTTTACATGAAATAAAATTGGATGAAGTATAAAATATATGAAAATGTAATATTTTTTATAGTAATTTTAACGGAGGTACAAAATGAATAAAGACAAAGCTAAGGCACTTGAGATGGCTATTTCCCAGATAGAGAAGAGTTTTGGCAAAGGTTCAATAATGCGTCTCGGTTCGGAAGAAGTAGCTGAAGGATTACAGGTAATACCTACCGGGTCTCTGACTCTTGATATCGCAACAGGCATAGGTGGTTTTCCAAGAGGCAGAGTAATAGAAATTTATGGTCCTGAATCTTCGGGGAAAACCACACTTGCACTAAGCGCTATTGCACAGGCACAGAAGACAGGTGGCAATGCTGCGTTCATTGACGCAGAACATGCTCTTGATATTAATTATGCTCAGAAACTCGGGGTTAAAATTGAAGACCTTTTAGTCTCACAGCCGGACACAGGCGAACAGGCTCTTGAGGTTGCAGAGGTTCTTGTAAGAAGCGGAGCTATTGATATAATTACAATTGACTCTGTAGCAGCCCTTGTTCCAAAAGCAGAAATAGAAGGTGAAATGGGCGACTCTTTACCAGGACTTCAGGCAAGACTTATGAGTCAGGCTCTGAGAAAATTAACAGCAGCAATATCAAAATCAAACACAACAGTTATTTTTATAAACCAGATAAGAATGAAAATAGGTGTAATGTTTGGCAATCCTGAAACAACAACAGGTGGTAATGCCCTTAAATTCTATTCTTCAATGAGGCTTGATATAAGACGAATTGAGAATCTCAAAGAAAATCAAGACACTATTGGCGGACGCGTCAGGGTAAAGGTGGTTAAAAATAAAGTGGCTCCACCTTTTAAACAGGCTGAGTTTGATATTTATTTTAACGAAGGTATATCCCGTGAAGGTGAAATAGTAGATCTCGGCGTTGAAAAAGGTATAATAGAAAAATCAGGTGCATGGTATAGTTATGGAGGAAGTAGAATCGGACAGGGACGCGAAAATGTTAAGGAATATCTTAGAAACAATCCTGAAATAACAAAAGAAATAGAAGGCAAAATTATTGAAGCCTTTCATCTCAGGAGGTAAATAATGGAAATCAATGATCTTTTAAGAAAAGCCCATGCATTAGAAGCATCTGACCTCCATATAAAAGTCGGTTCACCTCCGATATTAAGAATACATGGTGAACTTATTCCTTTAACATCTGAAAAGAAAATCAGTCATGAGGATGCTACAAAAGTTGCTCTTTCTGTTATGACACCTGGTCAAACAGAAGTCTTTAAAAGAAAAAATGACCTTGATCTTGCATATAGCGTTCCCGGTCTTGGAAGATTTCGGTGTAATATATTTATGCAAAGGGGAACAGTAGGACTTGTATTCAGGGTTATACCAATGAAAATTCCATCCATTGACGAACTCCTTCTTCCTGAAGTAATAAAAAAGATTTCCACGGAACAAAGAGGCTTAATTCTTGTTACAGGAACAACAGGAAGCGGAAAATCCACAACTCTTGCTTCAATGATAGACCTGATTAATTCAACGAGAACAGAACATATAATGACTATAGAAGATCCAATTGAATATTTACATAGAGATAAAAAAAGCATAGTTAATCAAAGAGAAATAGGAAGTGATACAGAGTCTTTTAGTAAAGCATTAAGACAGGCTCTAAGGCAGGACCCGGATGTAATTCTTGTTGGTGAGATGAGAGATTTTGAAACCATACAGACATCTCTTGTTGCCGCTGAAACAGGACATCTTGTCTTGAGTACACTTCACACAATAGATGCCACAGAAACTGTTAACAGAATTATCGCTGTATTTCCTCCTTACCAGCACAAACAGGTGCGTATGCAATTATCATCTGTACTTAAGGCTATTATCTCCATGAGACTCGTTCCGAGAGCAGATGGCAAAGGAAGGGTTCCTGCTGTAGAAATCCTTATAGCCACTGCTACAATAAAAGACTGCATACTCGACCCTGATAAAACAAAAAGCATTCCTGATGTCATTGAACAGGGAGCCATTCATTATGGCATGCAGACTTTTGATCAGTCGCTATTTAGTCTTTATAAATCAGGTTTAATAACTTACGAGGAAGCTCTAAGAAGAGCAACAAATCCGGATGATTTTATACTTAAAGTAAAAGGCATACAATCCACAAGTGATTTAGCACTCGAATCTTTCGAGAAAAAACCTGATGACAAGGATCAAATGAAAATTGAAAGATTCTCAAAATAAAATTAAACAATATGCTCTGAAGCTTCTCAGTTATCGCGCAAGGAGTGAAAAGGAACTTAAAGAAAGACTCAAAAATAAAGGATTTCCGGAGAATGATATTTTTACAGTTACAGAACATCTGAAGGAACTCGGCTTTATAAATGATAATCTGCTGGCAGAATCATTGAAGCGGGATGCTTCTGAAAGAAAATTATTAAGCTCAGATGGCATAAAAAAATACCTTTTACAAAAAGGAATACCTAAAAATGTAATTAAATCCGTATGTAACGGAAATGACAACGAAGATCTTGATAATGCGATTAAATATCTTTTAAAAAAATTCAGAAAATCCGGCTTTTATCCCGATGAAAAAACTAAAAAAAAATTATACAACCAGTTGCTGCGAAGAGGTTATAGCCCTGATATAATATTCAAGGCATTCAATAAAATTAAAAAGGAGGAGTAAGTTATGAAAAAATTTGTTTTAATCATTGTGGTTTTCTCATTAATGATTTCTACAATTATTTTAACAGGTTGCACGAGTCCAGTACGTTATTCCGAGACCGAGATTCAGGGATTTCCTTCAAATATTCAAGACAATATCCGCAAAGGTGAAGTTGCTCTTGGAATGACTCCCGAGCAGGTAAGATATTCATGGGGAAACCCTGATTACCAGAAAATTCTTGATCCTTATGAAGGAAAATCAAGAACAGAGTGGATATATTCAAAACTTGGCATTATAGGGACAAGAATATTGTTATTTTATGATGGAAAACTTATTTATGTAAAATAATTCAGGAGATATATGAAAAGTTCAGAGATACGCACCGCATTTCTTGAGTATTTTCAATCTAAAGGGCACAAAATAGTACCGAGTTCACCTTTGATACCATGGGATGACCCTACCCTGATCTTTGTTAATGCTGGAATGGTTCAGTTTAAAAAGATATTTCTCGGTAATGAGAAAGCAGACTTTACACGTGCAACTACATGCCAGAAATGCATGCGTGCCGGTGGCAAACATAGTGATCTTGAAAATGTTGGACATACAGCAAGGCATCACACTTTTTTTGAAATGCTCGGGAATTTTTCTTTTGGTGATTATTTTAAAAAAGATGCAATAATTTTCGGCTGGGATCTTTTAACCAATATATTTGGTCTTCCTGAAGATAAACTTTATGTTTCAGTATTCGAAGAAGATGACGAAGCCGCAAAGCTCTGGAATGAACTCACAGGTATCCCTGAATACAGGATAGTTCGTCTTGGTGCAAAAGACAATTTCTGGCAAATGGGAGACACAGGGCCATGTGGTCCATGTTCGGAGATAATTATTGATCAGGGTTCAGATATAGGATGCGGTAACCCCGATTGTAGTGTTGCATGCGACTGCGACAGATTCCTCGAACTCTGGAATCTTGTTTTTATGCAGTACAACAGAGATGAGAGCGGACAACTTAATCCTTTGCCGAAGCCGAGCATTGACACTGGAATGGGATTAGAACGTATTAGCGCGGTTTTACAGGGGAAATATACCAATTTTGACACAGATATATTCAAACCAATTATTGATGAAATATCATCTTTATCTGGTATCGAGTATGGTTCCTCATCTGATAGCACAGTTTCGATGAGAGTAATTGCAGATCACATAAGAGCAAGTGTTTTTATTCTATCGGAAGGATGTGTTCCTTCAAATGAAGGCAGGGGTTATGTTTTAAGAAGGATTATCCGTAGGGCATCGAGACATGCAAAACTCCTAAACCTTCATGAACCATGTCTTTATAAGCTCACTGCTTCGGTCATTGAATCCATGGGGAATGTATATCCTGAAATTATTAAAGAAAATAGCAGAAATGAAAAATTTTTAAAAATTGAGGAAGAGAATTTTCATAGAACCATTGAGAATTCGATGAACTTATTTGATGAAATTATTAAAAAAGCAAAGTCCTCAAACCTTAAAGTAATACCTGGTGAAGAAGTCGCGAGGTTACAGCAAACACATGGCTTACCTCTTGATTTTGCAAAAGATATAGCATTGGATGCAGGACTTATTATCGATGAAGAAGGTTTTCATAAGGAAATGGAAGCCCATCGCCAGAAATCGAAAATCACAAGCAGCTCATTAAAGGATACCACCACTTCTGTTTCAACAGAAATTCATAGAATTGGTGAAAACACTATTTTTGTAGGTTATGACAGTCTTACTTCCGAATCTTCAGTATTGGCAATCCTGATAGATAATGAAGCAAAAGAAGAATTAAACGAAGGTGAAGAAGGCATTTTGATACTTGACCGCACACCTTTTTACGGAGAATCAGGAGGACAAGTCGGAGATATAGGTTTTATAGAAACGGTTAATTCGCTTATAGAAATAACAGACACAAAAAAACCATCTCAACTTTTTTATCATTATGCAAAAGTTCTCAAAGGTAAAATAAAAAAAGGTGAAAAGGTTCTCTGTAGAGTTAATGATTCCTTTAGAAAAGCAGTTATGAGAAATCATACAGCAACCCATCTTTTACATAAATCATTGCGTATGGTACTCGGGAATCATGTAAAGCAGTCAGGCTCTGTTGTTGACAATGAAAGGCTGAGATTCGATTTCACACATTTTAGTGGTATGAGCAAAAACGAAATAGAAAATGTTGAAGATATAGTTAATGAAAAGATAATCGAGAATCTTCCTGTAAAAACAGATATTATGAATATTCAGGATGCAATGAATTCGGGTGCAATGGCTTTATTTGATGAGAAATACGGAGATACTGTTCGGGTTGTCTCGGCAGGAGATTTCAGTAAAGAACTCTGCGGTGGAACTCATTGCAAATCAACAGGCGAGATAGGCTTATTTGTTATAACATCTGAAGGGAGCGTGGCATCTGGAGTAAGAAGAATAGAAGCTTTGACAGGAAAATCTGCATTTAATTATATAAGGCAACAAAGGACAGAACTCAGCAATATAAAAGAAATATTAAAAGGCGATAAGCCGTCAGAAAAAATCCAGAAACTATTAGCAGACATTAAATCTCTCGAGAAAGAAGTTCAAAAACTTAAAACCGGTTCTTCCAGAGATATTATAAACGATGCAATAAATTCAGCTATAACTTTTGATAATGCAAAAATCATCAGTTTAAGACAGGATAATATGAACCTGAATGAATTACGTCTTCTTTCTGACAATATTCGTGACCGTCTTAAATCTGGCATTATAGTGACAGTATCTGTCAGTGAAGGTCAGGCTTCAATTGTTTGCATGGTGACAAAAGATTTAACCAATAAATTCCATGCTGGAAATATTATGAAAAAACTCTCTGCTATTGCTGGTGGAAAGGGCGGGGGAAAACCAGAACTTGCTCAGGGTGGCACAAAAGACATAGAAAAACTCGAGACAGCTTTAAGAAATTTAAAGAATATTATTGAAGATACAATAAGTCCGTAATTAAAAAATCTGTGTATCAGAAGGTATCGAAAAATAAATTTTTTCGCAACCTCTGCGTTATTTCAATTGTAATTTTTGGGTTAAAGTTTATTTATCTGGTTTTTCATCAAGAAACCTTTTAGTACAGGATTCCCTTCTCCTTTATACTGTATAATGACCTTATGTGTTTCACCAATAGTACCTGGAAGAATCAGACGTTTTATTTTTGCTATTTCAAAAAGATAATCTTTTGAATTCTGATATAATTCAGAAATAATCCTGTCAATTCCGAGTGAAACAAGGTAAGTTCCCTGATTTGCAAAGCCAATTGTCTTAATCCCGATTTCCTCACCATATTTTTTAAGAGAAGAGAAATTAACATGAGCTGTAATATCCTGATTCCCTATATTTAAATAAGGATTTTCGATAAATTGATGTTGATAATAGCATAAAAGTGTCCCTCTGTTTCTTTCTTCACAGTAATATTCATGGGCAGGATAACCATAATCGATTGTTATTATAAAGCCTTCGATAAGAATATTATTAACTTCCTTAAGCCAATCTTTTACTTCTAAATTTATTTCAGTTCTATAGCCGTAAGGCAATGAAATAGAAAAATCTTCCATATATTTTTTTAAATCATTGGACGACAGACTATCTTTAATTTCAATAAAATTATTGTCACCGTTAATAGTAACATATACTTCTTTTAATTCTTTTTCCATCTCGACCAGATGCACAGGGAATGCGTCTAAAAGCTCATTTGATAATATACAACCTTTAATATTTTTCAATTCGTTAAGTGAAGAAATCCATGTAATTTTATCACTGAAACTTTTGAGTAATTTTTTTTGTTTATGCTTCATAAAAGGATGAGGTTCAACTATTATATATTTAAGTGTGCCATATATCTCCTTATTCTTAAGATAATTAAGTATGTCATTGCACATATAACCTTCGCCGGCTCCCGGTTCTACTGAGTAAAAAGTTTTAGGTTTTCCCATAAATTCCCAAATTTCAATAAGTTGTTCCCCGAGCATTGCGCCGAAAGCAGGATGAAGATGCTGGCTTGTATAATAATCGCCTTCTCTCCCGATTTTTATTTTGTCAGAAGAATAGTAACCGAGTTCAGGTTCATAAAGAGCCATCTGCATAAAAGTTTTAAAAGTAATACGGCCCTCTCTGAGTATTAAATCTTTAATTTTTTTTTCAAGAATATTCATATAAATTCTATCTCAACAAAAATATTATCACCTTCTGAAAGTTCTCCATCAATACCAATTTCATTTCCCCATTTATCTTTCATAGATTTTATGTAAATACCTTTTTTTAATATACCCGCACTTATTAATGCGTGGCTGACTTTCATGCCCGGAATTATTTCAACTTCCTTATTGTTAACATAAACTATCATCTTATTTTACTGATATAATTCTTCCCTCTTTTACAGGATTAACTTCACCCTTTTTCAATATATACTCAACTACAACATCCCTGAGCCATTTGCCCGGTTCATTATACGCGAGGTTTTTACTTTTAATTAAACTATTCGTAATTGAAAAATCTTTTGATGATATGAGAGCTTTACGAAAAACATTGTAACCATCACCACCTGCAACAAGAAAATCATTGGTTGCCACAGAATATTCTTTTTCCATATCAATGGGCCTGCCAGATATATTTATAAGACTAACTCTTTCCCCGGGTCTTGCTTCAGGATTATATTTAAAAGTTATCCCAGAAATTTGGGGGAATCTGCCTTCATTTCTTTCAATCGCCGAGACTCCGTGTTCCAATGCTTCTTTAATTTGTCTGCCTGTAAGTTTAATTGCAACGATATAATTATTAAAAGGAAGGACTGAATAAATATGCTTAACCTTTATTTCACCTTTCTTGATACCTGTTCTTATTGTTCCAGCATTAATTAATGCTGCATCTGCTCCGGCTGTTTCTTTAATAATATCAGCAATAAAATTTCCAAGATTTGTTTCATCTCTTCTTACATTTTCTCCATCAAGATCTGTTAAGGCTATACCAATTGTTCTGTCAAGAACTTCGTCAACCTTTTTTTTATATTTTTCCACTATAAATTGAACTTCTTTATCTTCCTGACCGGGAACTGGTTTGATCTCTTCAAGATAGCCGGTTGAATTTATTATTTTCCTGTCTTCTAAAATAATATCTACTACACCGAGTGCTTTACCATGTTCCCACGCCTGTACAATTAATGTATTGTTAATTTTTTCAGGATTCGTAACCTTTGTATGTGAATGTCCTCCTACAATTAAATCTATTCCATTAAGTTGTTTAGCAAGATTCCTATCATTAGAATATCCTGTATGAGAAAGTAGAATAATTATATCAACCTTATCTCTGATTTCATTTAGATATTTTGATACTGTTTCTTTAACAGATTTAAATTTTAAACCTGTTACATTACGCGGGTGAGTTGATTCAGGTGTATCTTCTGTTATAACACCAATAATACCTACTTTTATCCCTGAGATATTTTTAATGGTGTAAGGTTGCAATGAATCAATACCTTCAATATTTGCTCCGAGCACCGGAAATAAAACATCTGATATTCTTTTTTTTAGAATTTCCTGCCCAAAATCAAACTCATGATTCCCTGCAACCATTGCATCGAATTTCATTATATTCATTAATTCTGTAACAGATTCTCCATAAAATAAATTAGCCCAATTATTTCCCTGAATCATATCGCCGGCAGCAAGTAGTAGCGAAGGCTTTTCATTTCTTAAAGAATTTATTTTTGATGCAAGAAAAGCAACGCCTCCTGAATATTTATCAGAACCAAATGGTTTATATGGTTCTGCAAATCCATGAAAGTCATTAATGTGCAGGATTCGTATTTCCTTAATTTCGGCAAATGTACTGGATAGAAATAATAAAATTAAGATTATCGTGAAGATATATAAAAATATATTCTTATATTTCATAAATATTCCTCTCTGTTAGAACTGATTAAGCATGTGAATTTCTATTGAGCAATTTGTGCATCTTTCGGGTTAACTTACTTCCAGCATTCTATCAAGGGCTTTACGAGCAGGAATTCGAATATATTCTGGCACTTTAATAACAAAGGTATTTTCACTTAACGCTCTATAAATACTTTGCAATGTTGTCATTTTCATATTCGGGCATATCATATCTTTCCTGAGTGGATAGAATTTTTTATCAGGATTTTCTTTTCTCAAACGGTACATTAAACCAATTTCTGTGCCAACAACAAATTCTTTTTCAGAAGAAGACTTTGCAAATCGCAACATTCCCGAGGTACTCGTTACATGATCTGCCATTTCAAGAATATCGAGCCTGCATTCAGGGTGCGCCATTATTAATGCTTTTGGATGTTCTTTTCTTGCTCTTTTTATATCTTCAACTGTTACCCTTTCATGGACATGACAGAATCCGTCCCATGAAATAATTTTTTTCTTTGTGTGCTTTTGTGCCCAGGCTGAAAGGTTTCTATCAGGTACAGATATGACGATTTCTTCGGAAAGTGATTCAATAACTTTAATTATATTAGCCGAAGTACAACAGATAAAACTTTCGGCTTTAATATCAGCAGTAGTGTTTACATAAGAAACTATAGGTGCATCAGGATATTTTGACTGAATATCTCTAAGTGTATAATCTGCGGGAAATATAAAAGGAGGTGGATTTTTAAAACCCGGAAAGCTTTTTCTTTCTATGCGCGGGGCATCAACATGTATCATATCTGCCATCGGGCAGCCAGCGTTTTTTTCTGTAAGAAGTACTGTCTTATCAGGATTCAGAATTGAAGCGCTCTCAGCCATAAAGTTTACACCCGCAAAAACAATCACATCACATTTAATCCCGGATGCGGTTCTCGAAAGTTCAAGAGAATCACCTGTAAAATCAGCTATCTCCTGGACTTCGTCCCGTTGATAATTATGTGCAAGAATTACTGCTTTTCTTTTTTCTTTGAGTTTTATGATTTTTTCGGTAAGCCTTAAATTGTCTGAGGGCATTTAAAGTTTATTGGGATATTTCGCAAAAAAGGTTGAATTTGTGAACATAATCGTTCCGTCATCAAGAACTATTTTATAAATAGGATCGGATTTTTTTACTTTCTTATCCTGTTTGTCCGGATTGTCTGAAGTATCGATTTGATATTGGGTTGGTCCATTATACAAAGAAAGGACCTTGTTAACATATTGTTTTGTTTCTGTTATCGGAGGCACATATCCGTATTTTTCGACTCTATTCGGACCTGCATTATATGCTGCAAGCGCAAGAGTAAGGTTACCATTGAACTTCTCTAAAAGATATTTCAGATATTTTACCCCGCCCTCTATATTTTCTTCAGGATCAAAAGGATTCCGCACATTAAGGTCATTTGCTGTAGATGGCATTAATTGCATCAGTCCCATTGCTCCTTTTCTGGAAATTGCTCTGCTATTATAATTTGATTCGGTTTTAATAACAGCCTTAACGAGCGATGGATCAATATTATATGCACTGGCTTTTTCATGAATTATTTCATGATATTCAGCAGTCTGCACATTACTATATTTTTTTGTGCTTTGCGATTTCTCCTGAGTTGTCGTTTCATTTGAAGATTTCTGTTTGTCTTTATGTATTCTGTCAGCTTTTTTATTTAAAGGCAGGTCAGTATAACATATTACCCCGTTTTCATCCACATATTTATATATGTCTGCATAAGCAGTCAACGATGTAATAATCATAAAAATAAAAGCAGAGATTAAAAGTTTCATACTAAAAATATTATCATTCAACTTTTTTTCTGTCAACTTTTTTACTCCATTCATAAAAAATGTGACAAATTTTTCCCATTTATAAGGAAAAAATGAAACAAAACTTTTAACTATTTTCTATCTCAATTTCTATAACCTGTTGATTTTACAATATATTAATTCTATTTTCATAAATCCTTATATATTATAAAGCAATGTTTATGCCAGATAACTATGCATATAGTTAAATTGTCCTGCTATTATTTATACTGTATTGAAAATATTTTCTACTAATCCCTCTGGAGTCGAAGGTATTTTAACTGCTGGTATTCCTGTAGCTTCCTTAAGGTCACTTAAAGTAACATCGTCAAGAAATTTATCATCCGAGTTTAAAGTTACATCTGGTACAAATATTTTATCATATCCATCTGTTTTATCCATAATTGTTTTGATAACATCCCTTCCGGAAATCAAGCCTGCAACAGTAATTGATGGCCCCAGAAATCTGTTTTCAACTTCAAGTAAATCAATAGAAATCTTCTCTTTTTCTTTAAGTCTTTCAATAAATTTATTAAGGAATGGATAAAAAGAAGTTCCTGTGAAAGTAAGAAACTTCTTTCCCTGAATGAATGTTCTGTTTATTTTGAGTTTTTTCGCCTGATTAAGAAATAAAGGCACCATACCTACTCCATTTTCAAGCTGGTAAAGCTCTCTATATTCTTTTAATGGAGGAAAAGGTTTTTCAGCTTTTAAATATAATTCGTCAGCTCCATAAACTATCGGCGTGCCATGTTTTTTTATAAACCTCTTCTGAAAATATTCAATTGTTTTTAAAGCATTTTTTGCGTCTATCTTTCCAACAGGATTGAGATTATATTTATGGTATATGGTTAACCCAACAGGTACAACAGCAATAGACAGAAGATAAGGATAAAATTTAAATAGATTATTAATAGTCTGATGCAATTCTTTGCCATCATTATAGCCGGGACAAAGAACAATTTGAGCATTAAAACGTATTTTATTATCAGCAAAAAATTTTAATTCTTTCATTATATCGGGTCCTTTGGGATTCCCGATAAGTTTGTTTCTGATCGCTTTATTTGTTGAATGAACGGAAATATAAAGAGGACTTAACCTCTGTTCTATTATGCGTTTCTTATCTTCTTTGGTGATATTCGATAGTGTTATATAGTTTCCGTATAGAAATGACAATCTATAATCTTCATCTTTTACATATAAAGTCTTCCTCAAGCCTTTCGGAAGTTGTTTGACAAAACAAAATATGCAATTATTTCTGCATGTGCGAACCCTAAAAGGCTTGAATTCAAGGCCAAATCCTATATCATCCCTTCTTTTTATTATGATATTCTGTATCTTTTCATTGCGTTTAAATTCAATATTTAAAATATCATCAGAACTGTAGAACATAAAATCAACCGGATCTTTTATTGTGTGGGAATTGACAGATAATATAATATCTCCCGGTTGCATTCCGAATTGTTCAGCAAGGCTGTTGCTTTCTATTTTACTTATTTCTATACCTTTTTCAGACCGCATGTGTTAACTTCAAACCTTTGTAAATATAATCCAGCCCGGATATTATTGTGACACAGGCTGTTAAAATAAAGAATAATTCAGTGAATCCCCCGACCAGCGGAATATTAATGTTTATAAGTATATATGCAATAAGCAAACTCTGAACCCATATGGTTGCTTTTCCGATAATTGACGGTTCAACCTTTGCTGTTCCTGAAGTAAAATAAATAATCAACCATCCTGTTATAACTATTACATCCCTGCTTATAATTATTATTGTAAGCCACGTTGGTATCCAGCCATAAACTGTAAATACAATAAAAGATGTAACAAGAAGAAATTTATCGGCTAATGGGTCAAGAAATGTGCCGAGTTGAGTTTTCTGATTTGTTATACGGGCAAAAAGTCCGTCAAATAGATCGGTAAGAGCCGCAATTACAAACAAATATAAAGAATAATTGTAATGTTTATATATTATAGAAGTAATAAATACAGGTATAATTAAAATACGAGCAACAGTAAGTGTGTTAGGTATATTTAAAACCCCCATAAAACTCCCGATAAATTAAGGTATATTGAACGGTATCTCTCTCAAATTAAGTTCGATGCCGAGATTTTTATAACAGGATAAATTTAAACCACTTTTTTTAAGTATAGATTTTAAAGTATTTGCATAACATTTTTCTATAGCAAATTTGTATTTGATTGTGTCATTAAATGCTTCTTCAATATATTTTTCAGCCAACAGTTTATTTCCTTTAAGCAATGATAGTTCTCCTCTGGCAAGTTTGCAGTAAATCAAACCGCGCGGATCTTTTGTCTTTTTAAAATTTGAAATTGCTTTATTGAAAAACTCATCTGCTTCTTTGTAATTCCCGATCATTTTATGTGAAGTTCCAATTCCCCAGAGAGTATATGAATAACTTACAATATCTCCAATCTTCTCATATATTTTTGAGGCTTTTCTAAAAAACTCGAATGCTTTTTTAAAGTCTAACAACATTCTATAAGCATTACCAATTCCGCAATAAGAATATGCGATTCCAAATTTGTCTTTTAATTCTGTGAATATCTTATTGGCAGCTTTGTAATATTTCAGCGAATCAGAAAATTTGCCTGCAATCCTCGAAGCTCCGCCGAGACCACACATACAATACCCTGTGCCGTGCTTATCTTTTAATGATTCAAATAATTTCCTTGATTCTAAAAAAGTCTCAATTGCTTTTTTAATATCTCCTTTGATTCTGTATGTGCCGGCTTCAGCCCAGAGCGTAAAAGCAAGCCCTTCGATATCATTTTTCTTTATATAATATTTTTTGGATTTATTTATATGAAAAAGAGCATCTTTCCAGTTTCCAAGAGCACGCATAGATAGCCCTAAGCCAACTTCAGCATCAGCTCTTTTGACATCATAATCTTCGGAATTGGAGACATTTATTGCTGCAAGATAATTGTCCGCGGCAAGGCTAAAATTTCCTATCATCCTGTAAACATCGCCGATTGCGGCATGGCAACAAAATAAACCTGCGCTATCATTCAGAGTTGCATATCTCTTTAAAGCTTTCCTGAAAAAAGAAAGAGATTCTTTATATTGACATTTTTTTCTTAATGATTCCGCTTTGTTAAAGATTTTAATTGTCGCCTGCGATTTTTCTGATTTTTTTGATGAATTTTTCATAGTCTCCTGATTTAAAAAATGCCGAACCCATTACAAGAATATCAGCGCCTGCTGAAATTACCTCATATGCATTATCAGTTCCTATTCCTCCGTCAACTTCTATTAAAGCATTAGAATTCTTTTTCACAATAAGATCTTTCAACCTTTTTATCTTATCTGTGGACTGTGTAATATATTTCTGACCTCCAAATCCCGGATTAACTGACATTATGAGAACCATGTCAATATCATTAATTATTTCTTCAAGACAATTAACAGGAGTCGAAGGATTTAATGATACCCCTGCTTTAATGCCTTTTTCTTTTATATGCTGTATTGTCCTGTGCAGATGTATAACAGCCTCATAATGCACAGTTAGAAAATCAGCTCCTGCATCTATAAAATTCTGAAGATAATTATCAGGCTTTTCAATCATAAGATGAACATCCAGAGGAAGTCCAGTAATACCATTTACAGCTTCAACAATAGCTGGACCAATAGTTATATTTGGTACAAAATGACCATCCATAACATCAACATGTATTAAATCCGCACCTGCCAATTCGGCTGATTTAATATCCTCTCCTAAACGCAAAAAATCCGCTGACAGAATCGATGGAGCTATCTTTAACATATTACCCCCGTATTTTTTCAGGATATATAATAAATAGAAACTTAGATTAGCTTCAAGTAAATTGTATCACCGGTTTTTATCTGTCTTCCCGGCTCGGGATTTTGTGATTCAATAATTTCACCTTCACCGTCTGTTATAAGTTTTAAATTAAGTTTAGTTATTAGAAATTTTGCTTGTTCAATTGTCATACCCTTGAAATTAGGACAAAAATATATTTTTTCATAAGGTCCAGCACTTACGATTATTGTAATTGTATCGCTAACAGGGTCATTTGGTTCAGGTCGCTGGGCTATTATAAAATCTTTTTCAACAATATCCGAATGTACTGCAATTATTTTGCCAAATTTAAGTCCTTTGTTAGTAATCATGGATTCAGCGTTTCCAATGGTTTCATTTACAAGCAATGGAACAGAGTTGATTCGTGGCCCCTTGCTTATTACAACTTTTATACCTCTGCGTTCTTTGACTTTATTTCCAGCAGGCACATCCTGTTTGATTATTTTACCCTGAGGAATGTCAGGGTCATAATCCTCTCCTTCTATCTTCAAGTATAATCCTATATCATTTAAATATTTATTTGCTTCAACAAGATTTTTTCCTCTAAGATCTGGCACCTCTACAGTTCTACTGAAACTCAACATTTTAAATGTTATAAAGCCAAAAAAAAGCCCGAGTAATACGAAAGAAAATATATATAATGGAAATCTTAACAGGTTGCTAATTTCTTTTTTCATTATTTATGCGCAAAAAACCTTACAGCTTCCTTTATTTTTTCGATATTTACCTTTGTATTTATACATGGCCCGAATGGTCTTTCATTCGGGATACCTATAACAGGCATTGGATAAATATCTGCAATGCCACTGCTTAAATCATTTTCGCATGCTACTGCAATAACAGCTTCGGGTTTGACATCATGAATTATTCTTCTTGCCAGTGATCCTCCAGTTGCAATAAATATTTCAAGTCCGCTTTCTTCGGCTAAAAAAATTAAATCCTTTATCGTGCATTTTCCACAACGTTTACAGTTGTTTATATTATACGTTAATCTTATATCACACTCATTGATCTGAAGACAATGAGGAAGAAGGAGGAGTATTTTCTGGGGTATTGGTTTTTCTTTTATTACAAGTTTGTTATTAAGCCCGATAATAAAATTCTGATAATTCTCTTTTTTGCTCTTTATAAATGAACCTGCCAGCATAAAAAGAGGGTAAAGAATTTTCAGAGTAAATCCCCTTGCAAACTTAAATATTGTCAAAGAAGTCGCCTTCTTTCAATCTTCTACCAATTATGAAATCTTTTGAATTCATTTTTCTTTTCCCTTCAGGTTGAAGTTCGAGAATTTCGATAAGACCTTCACCTGTACCGATAATCAGTTTATCTGAAATATTTTCTATCCTTCCTGGAATACTTTTCCCATCAACAGGTTTAACATTTATAATTTTTATTCTTTCATTTTTTAAAAAACTGAAAGCTCCCGGCCATGGATACATACCACGCACAAAATTCCAGATATCTTTTGCTTTTGCATCCCATTTAATTCTTCCGTCTTCTTTTTTAAGAGGAGGCGCATAAGAAGGCATACCATGCTGGGGAACAGGTTTTAGGGAGCCTGATTTAAGACCTTCAATGGTTTTGATTAATAAAGATGCGCCTTTCATGGAAAGCTTCTTACTTAGAGTTTCAGAATTATCACTTTCCAAAATTTCGAGACTTTCTTGCATAAGAATGTCTCCGGTATCCAGTCCTTCATTCATTAACATTGTGGTCACACCGGTTTCTTTTTCACCTTTTATAATCGCCCATTGAATTGGCGCAGCACCTCGATACTTCGGAAGAATAGATGCATGAACATTAATACATCCAAAATGTGGCAATTTCAGAATCTGCGGAGGCAGTATTTTCCCGTAAGCTACAACCACAATTATATCAGGTTTAAGTTGAAATAATTCACTAATAAATACAGGGTCTTTTATTTTTTCAGGTTGTAAGACCCTAATATTTTCACTTATTGCAAGTTCTTTAACAGGTGGCGGAGAAAGATGTCCCGAACGGCTTCTTCTCCTGTCAACTTGTGTAACTACTGCAAGCACTTTATTGTCCGAAGCAATAAGTGCCTTAAGAGAAGGTATAGCAAATTGAGGTGTGCCAAAAAATACGATTTGCATAAATTTCAATAAACTACAAATAAGAACAGTGCATTGAATTATTTATCGGTTTTTATTTTTCTTATATCTCTCAAATATTTTCTTTTAAAAAATTCTCTTTTAATGGGACTCATCCTGTCAAACATTAACATACCTTCAAGATGGTCTATTTCATGCTGTAATGCTCGAGCAAGCAGCCCGCTTGCTTCAAGTTCAAAGGGCTTCCCTTCACGATTTAAACCTTTAACAAAGACTTTTTCAGCCCTTTTTATTGAAGACATATAGCCCGGCAAACTCAGACATCCTTCTTCTGCATCAATAGCACCCTCGGACTCAACTATAACAGGATTAATAAGAATTATAACAGGTATTTTATTGTCTTCTTTTATGCTAAGGTCAATAACACATAACCTTTGAGATATTCCAACCTGGTTAGCAGCAAGCCCGAGTCCTCTAACATTATGCATTGTTTCAAGCATGTCATCAATGAGTTTTTGTGTATTCCCATCAATATTTGATAATTCCTGTGTCTTTTGTTTTAGAACTTTATCAGGATATTTTTTAATTTCAAGTAAAGCCATAAACTATTATAATCTAAAATATAATGTTTTTTTAATATTTAAGAAAAGTTTTGAAATAAGAAATAAAAACGTGTATTATATTAACTATCAGAACAACAAAATATTTAAGGAGGGTTATTAATTTATTAATATTTTTTCCTATGGAAGATCTTAATACCTACCGTCATAGTACATCTCATGTAATGGCACATGCAGTAAAAAGACTATTCCCTGAAGCAAAACTTGCAATAGGTCCTGCTATTGAAGAAGGTTTCTATTATGACTTTGACATTGATAAACCTTTCACTCCTGAAGACCTCGCATCTATTGAAAAAGAGATGAAAGCAATTATAAAGAAAAATTACCCTTTTGTTAAAAAAACTATATCAAGAGAAGATGCTCTGAAAATGTTCAAAGAAAAGGGCGAAATTTATAAAGTTGAACTTCTTGAAGAAATAACTGATTCCGAGGTCAGTCTTTATGAAGACGGTGATTTTGTTGATTTATGCAGGGGGCCTCACATTGAATCAACCGGACAGATAAAGGCATTTAAACTATTAAGTGTTGCAGGAGCATACTGGCGGGGAAATGAAAAAAACAAAATGCTACAGAGAATTTATGGCACTTCATTTACAGACCCGGAAGAATTAAAGAAATATCTCTCTTTTTTAGAAGAAGTAAAAAAGAGAGACCACAGAAAACTCGGTAAAGATCTCGATCTCTTCAGTACTACAGATGAGATAGGAGCAGGGCTAATAATCTGGCATCCTTATGGAGCTTTAATAAGGAGAACTATAGAAGATTTCTGGCTTAATGAACATTATAAAGCAGGTTACAACACTTTATATTCGCCTCATATCGCAAAGCTCAATCTATGGAAAACAAGCGGACACACAGAATTTTATAAGGATAACATGTATTCACCGATGGAGATAGACGGGATTGAGTATGAAATTAAACCAATGAATTGTCCCTTCCATCTCCATGTTTATAAGTCTTCTTTAAGAAGCTATAAAGATTTACCAATCAGATATGCTGAATTGGGAACAGTTTATAGATATGAACGTTCAGGAGTTTTACATGGACTTCTCAGAGTCAGAGGCTTTACACAGGACGATGCTCATATATTCTGCAGGGAAGATCAGATAGAAGATGAGATATTAAATGTTCTTGATTTTACTATATTTATCTTAAAAACTTTTGGATTTGAAAAATATGATATATATCTTTCAACAAGACCAGAAAAATATGTAGGAACAAATGAAAACTGGGAACGCTCAACAAATGCTCTTAAAAGAGCCCTCGAAATAAAAGGTCTTTCCTTTCAGGAAGACCCGGGAGAGGGAGTTTTCTACGGGCCAAAGATCGATATTAAAGTGAAAGACGCTCTTAACAGACCCTGGCAGTGCAGTACAATACAGGTAGATTTTAATAATCCCGAAAGATTTGATATTACTTATAGAGGAAGTGATGGAAAAGAACACAGGCCTATTATGATACATAGAGCGCTTATGGGATCGCTGGAAAGATTTTTTGGGATATTGATAGAACACTATGCAGGAGCATTTCCTTTATGGCTTTCACCTGTGCAGGTTAAAGTTCTTACAATAGCTGAAAGGCATAAAGATTATGCTGACAAAGTTTTTAATCTCTTAAAAGGTGAAGGGATACGTGTTGAGATTGATTTTGAAAATGAGAAGATTGGTTACAAAATAAGAAATGCCACTATTATGAAGGTGCCTTATTTGATTATAATAGGCGATAAAGAAGTTTCTGAAAACAAAATAACTGTCAGGAAACGTTCAGGTGAAAATGAAGGACCTCTATCTATAAGTGAATTTACAGAAAAACTGAAAAATAAAATAAAGCAGAAAGAAATAGATTTATAAAAATTAAGGAATCATTGATTCCTTTTATAAGGATAAGGTTATAACTAACTTTATCTAAATAATGGAGGTGATAATATAATAAAGGATATCAAAGTAAACGAACAAATCAGGGCAAAGGAAGTCAGACTGATAGATGTTGATGGCAGTCAACTCGGAATTGTTCCAATAAACGAGGCATTAAAAATAGCTGAAAATCGCGAACTTGATTTAGTTGAGGTAGCCCCAAATGTATCACCACCTGTCTGTAAAATCCTTGATTTTGGTAAATATCGCTATCAATTGAGCAAAAAACAGACACAGAGAAAAACAATCGATGTTAAAGAAGTTAAGATTCGTCCTCAGATTACAGATAATGACCTCGGACTTAAAGTAAAAAGCATAAGACGTTTTCTTGATGAAGGGAATAAAGCCAAGGTAACCATGTATTTTAGAGGAAGAGAAATTATAAGACCTGAAATTGGCATGAAAGTATTTGAGAAAATCGGGCAACTTCTCACTGGAAAGTTTAATATAGAACAAATGCCCAGGCTCGAAGGTAATCATATTACAATGGTTATAGCTCCCAAATAAGGATTTCTATAAGTTCAAAAATAGTTATCAGATATTTTTCGGGTTTAAAAAACTTAGGGGTTTTTTTGTTTTTGACAATAAAAAGTTTCTGAATTAACTATTTTTAATTTAAAATCTATGCATTGCTCAAAATTTTTGAATTTTGTTATAATAAGTGTTCTAAAATAGAATATCTTGTTTTAATTTATAAAGAATAAATTATCCGGAGGGAAAAATGCCAAAACTTAAAACACACAGAGGTGCTGCTAAAAGACTTAAAGTTACAGGCACCGGAAAAATAAAGAAGCATAGCGGTTATAAGAGCCATCTTCTTACCGGCAAATCATCAAGAAGAACAAGAAGATTAAGAACCGCTTCTTTAGTTGTTAAAAGTGATATGGAAAGAATGAAAAGGCTATTGCCTTATATGTAAAAAATTAAATTAAATAGAGGAATATATTTTTCCTTGCAGTTAAGGAGGTTTTCAAATGCCGAGGGCAAAAGGTGGTTTTAAAACAAGACGTAGAAGAAAAAAGATATTAGAAAGAGCAAAAGGCTTTTATGGTGCTAAGAGCAGACTTTATAGAATAGCTACTGAAGCTGTTGATAAAGCAATGCAATATTCTTACAGAGACCGTAGAGCAAAAAAACGTGAATTCAGATCTTTATGGATTATAAGAATTAATGCTGCATTAAGAGCGTTGGGACTTACTTACAGTCAATTTATGTCAAAAATAAAGAAAGCAAATATAACACTGAACAGAAAAGCAATAGCTGATATGGCTTATAATGATCCCGCAGCATTCAATCAGCTTGTTGAAAAAGTAAAGAGCTAAAATATCGTGGATGACCTTTTAGTTTTAAAAGATTCTTTTATTAATGACTCGCTCACTGTTAGCTCCCTGCCCGAGTTACAACAGATAAAAATAAAGTATCTCGGTAAAAAGGGAATTGTAACAGCAAAGCTAAAAGCCCTTTCTTCTGTTTCTGCTGAAATCAGGCCATTATATGGCAAAACAATCAACGAAATAAAAAAATTTATTGAGACAGAATTAGACAAAAAAGAAGAAGAACTAAAAAGAGAAGAACACAAAAAGCGTATACTTTCAGAAGCAATAGATATAACACTGCCAGGGAAATATACTCATCCTGGCAGGGAACACCCAATAAATAAAGTCTTATATGAAATCACTTCTATTTTTACATCTATGGGATTTGAGATTGAGGAAGGACCTGAAGTTGAATTGGATTACTATAATTTTGAAGCCCTTAATATTCCCAGAGATCATCCTGCAAGGGATATGCAGGATACTTTTTATATTTCTGAAGATGTAGTTCTTAGAACACATACTTCCCCTGTACAGGTAAGAGTTATGGAAAAGAGGAAACCACCTTTAAAAATTATAGCTCCCGGGAAAGTTTACAGATGTGATGCCGATGTTTCCCACACCCCGATGTTCCACCAGGTTGAAGGGTTTATGGTTGATAAAAATATAGCCTTTAGTGATCTTAAGGGAGTTCTTGAAATATTTATACATAGTATTTTTGGATCAGACACCCCTGTTAGATTTAGACCAAGTTTTTTTCCATTTACAGAACCAAGCGCCGAAGTAGATATAGGTTGTATATTCTGTTCTGGAAAAGGTTGTAGAGTGTGTAAATCAACAGGATGGCTTGAAATACTCGGTTCAGGTATGATAAATCCAAAAGTCTTTGAATTTGCAGGATATAGCCCTGATGAATACACTGGTTTTGCTTTTGGAATGGGTGTTGAAAGAATTACCATGCTTAAATATTCTATTGATGATATAAGACTTTTCTTTGAAAATGATCTCAGGTTCTTAACCCAGTTTTAATTTTATATAATGTATTTATTAATAATCTTAAATAAATCAAAAAAATTTACTGGCTTCTGTACATAATCATCAAACCCAAACTTCAAAAATTCTTCTTTCTGTAAATATAGAGAAGTTAACGCTATAGATGGTATATGTTTTGTAGATGGTTCTTCTTTCAGAATTTTTACTGCTTCCAATCCATTCATTACAGGCATTTGAATATCCATTAAAATTAAATGGGGTTTTTCTTCTTTTGCCAATTTAATACCTTCTTTTCCATTTGATGCTTTAATTGGATTAAAACCTGCATGTTTCATCAAAGTGCTGAAAACTTCCAAATTTTCATGACTATCATCAACAATTAATATTTTTTTAGGCGTTTCATTTTCCATAAAGATACCCTCTTATTTCAGATGTTAATAATAATATATTATTAGCATAAGCTTATTTTTTATTTATTGTCAAGAATAAAATTTAAGGTGATTTTAATAATAAAAAAGCTAATATATAACTGAATGTTATATATTAGCTTTAAAGTAATAATTGAAGTTAATTTAAAATATTATTTTGCTTTTTCAATTGTTGTAATTAAAGCATCTGCTTCTTTGTATCCTGGATTTATTACTCCATTTGGAAGAACTATCGCAGGTGTTCCTCTTATGCCAAGTTTTTCAGCAAGTTTAAGAGTTTCATCTACAGCTTTTCCATCACATTTTGCTTCAGGAATATTTTTCTTTGCAAATGCGTCTTCGAGCATTTTTAGAGACTTTTCACAAACTATTGCTTTTGATTTTTCATACGCGCCTTTGTGCATTGGTAAAGGATACATTTTGATATAGAAACTTATATCTTTTCTCTTTTCAACAACCTTCTTCATTTCTTCATGTAATCTTGAGCAATATGGACAATCAGGATCGCTAAAAACTATTACTTTATATTTAGCATCTTTTTCACCTAATAAAAGCGCATCATCAAGCGGAATAGTTGATGTATCAACCTTATTGAGTTCGCTAATCCTCTCCTGTGTTAAATTTGTTTTTGTTTTAAGATCAAAAATAGCGCCCTGCATAAAGTACTTTTTTGAATAATCAAGATAAATTAAACCCTTTCTATCACCGGATTGCACATCAATTTCCCATAAACCTTTTATAGGACTTTCTTTTACTTCAAGAATTTTTAAATCAGGAGCAAGGTCTTTGAGAATTTCTAAAGCTTCATCTTTGCCTGGTATTTTTTCATCAGAAAAACATATTCCTCCAAAGATTAAAAAACAAAATAAAGTAATCATAAAAACCAGAAACTTGTTACGCATTTTCTCCACCTTTCTTTTTTATTACCCTAACAGAATGTAAGGGTTTGCAAGTTAATTAACAATAGTATTTATAATAAGACATTTATAATATCTTTAACAAGAATAAACTGATTAACACTCAAAACGCATTTATTTGCTAAAGTTCTTTAAGTTTCTCTGCCTGATAATGGGTAATCAAAGCTTCAATAATTTCATCAATGTCTCCTTCCAAAACCCTGTCAAGCTTATGAAGAGTAAGGCCAATTCTATGGTCTGTAACCCTGTTCTGTGGAAAATTATATGTTCTTATCTTTTCACTTCTATCACCGGTGCCTACCTGTGATTTTCTTTCCGAGGCTCTCTCCTTTTCCTGGCGTTCCATCTCAATTTCATAAAGTCTTGAACGCAAAACTTTCATAGCTTTTTCTTTGTTTTTTATCTGAGAGCGTTCATCCTGACATTGAACTATTAAACCTGTTGGAATATGAACGATTCTTACTGCTGAATAAGTTGTATTAACACCCTGGCCTCCGGGCCCGGATGAACAAAATGTATCAACTCTAAGGTCTTTTTCATCAATTTTTATATCAACATCTTCTGCTTCCGGTAAAACAGCCACTGTTGCAGCAGAGGTATGGATTCTTCCTGAAGCTTCTGTTACAGGAACCCTTTGCACTCTATGAACACCACTTTCATATTTAAGACGGCTATATGCATTTTTACCCTGTATAGATATAATTACCTCTTTTATACCACCCAACCCGGTAGTATTCAAATCAATTGTTTCTACCTTCCACCTTTTTAATTCAGCATATTTCATATACATCCTCAGGAGATCCGAGGCAAATAAGGCAGCCTCTTCTCCGCCAGTGCCTGCTCTTATCTCAAGAAATACGTTTTTCTCATCACGGGGGTCTTTTGGAAGGAGCATTATTTTTAATTCTTCTTCAACAACAGGTTTTCTCTGCTTGAGTTCATCAAGCTCGGTCTCGGCTAATAAACGCAGTTCTTCATCGCTGCTTTTTAAGAGTTCTTCTGCATCCTGTATATCTGACAAAATTTTGCTGTATTCCTTTATCTTATCAACTAAAGGTTTCAGGTCAGACTGTTCTTTTGAATACTTCTGAAGTTCTAAAGGCTTAGATAAAACTGCGGGGTCCATAAGCAGCTTTGTAAGCTCTTCATATTTTTCTTCAATGACTTTTAGTTTTTCAAGCATTTTTTTCCTCTAATATTAAAACCTCCTGCAGGGCTTTTAATGCAACCTCTATCTGAGATTCATCAGGCTCTCTTGTTGTAAGACGTTGTAAAAGCAATCCAGGTTGTATGAATAAATGCATGATTACATTATTTTTCATTTTTGCTGATAGTTTAAGTATTTCATATGAAATACCTGCAATTAAAGGGATAAGAATAATTCTTGAAAGAAATTTATAAATAAACAACCATTCCTGAGGGATAAATGAAAAAGTAAAAATACTTATGACCATAACTATCAAAAGAAAGCTTGTACCGCAGCGTGGATGAAGGGGACTAAAGTTCATAATATTTTTAATTGAAAGGTCCCTGCCATTTTCATATGCATGAATCACTTTATGTTCTGCGCCATGATATTCAAAAATCCGTCTCATTTCTTTCCACATCCCGACTCCAACAATATAAAGTATGAAAAAAACCACCCTGATAATCCCATCCACTAAATTAAACATAAGAGAATTTTTCGATATAGAATGGAAAAATATCCCGAGTATTTTTGTCATATAAAGCGGTAATAATATGAACAGTCCTATACCCAATAATATCGAAACAATAATAGTTATACTTATAGAGGCTGGGCTCAGTTTTTCGTCTTCTTTTTCATCGAATGCTTTATTTGCTGAATATTCTATAGCTTTTATTCCTATCAATAAAGCCTGAAATAGAGCGATAAAACCTCTTATAATAGGCAATCTGAATAAAAATGGTGTCTCAGAAAGGTTTTCCTTTTTTACATGGATTTCTCCATTAGGGCTTCTGACAGCAACTGTCCAGCCCTTTTTCCCTTTCATCATTACACCCTCTATAACTGCTTGTCCACCTATGTTTTGCATATAGTCAAAAAAAAGCCGTTAGCCAAAGAAGTGACTAACGACTTATATAAATAAAGATAGTTAATTCTTTGTACGGTTTGCTTCTGCTTTTGCGTATTTCTTCTTAAACTTCTCCACCCTTCCTTCTGCATCAACTATTTTTTGTTTTCCGGTGTAAAACGGGTGGCATTTTGAACATATATCAACATGTATTTTCTGTTTTGTTGATTTAGTTACAAATGTTTCACCACATGCACACTGAACAGTAACCTCATTATATTGAGGATGAATTCCTTCTTTCAATTTTGACCTCCCTGAAAAATTTATAATCAATATAATAATAAATTTTGATTATTTTTCGCAATAGTTTGAAAAAAGTTGTTCATTCAGAATATGAATTTTTTAAAGGTATTTACCCATAAGTTGAAAAAATAAAACATTTATGTTAGTTTAAAATATAAATTATAAAAAAGCTCTGACATTTATTGATGCCAGGTTACTTTAGATTAATAAAAAATAAATCATTTGATTTTTCTGATAATATTTTTGTTTGTTTCTTTAAAAAAGAAAACAGTGTCAAAGTATCAATTTATTTAAATGGAGGCAAAAATGAAAAGTAAACTTGGCATATTTATTATAACCACCCTATTCCTTATCTTTATCTTTACATATTCCAATACATGCTTTGCTGCAAATTCATTGAATTTTAATGAAACCTTTCAACAAAGAGGTGATTGTTTTATTTTATGGGGCATTCCATTTTGTGACGGTGGTGCTATAAATGGTAAATTTACTATAAATAGTAAAATTTCTCTGAGCGGAATTGATATCAACAAATTTGACCGCGAAACAAAATTCATATTTGAAATAGGTGGACTATCTTTTGAAACAAAATTAGGTAGTGATTGGAAATATTCTCCCGGTAAAACTGCATTTAACATATCTTATGTTGACAGGCTTGAAGAATCTTATAAACCTGTCAAATATATAACTATTAATCTTAAATGGAATAGTAAGCTCTTGACAGTAAAAATTACAGGAATAACTCCTGATTTTATCTCTCCAATTGCTGCTGACGCTTATATTGGTGGTGTTTCAGGAAAATTTAATGATAGTACAATCGGTTATTTCACACTCGGAGATGAATTATATGCTGGTTTCAATATAAACTATACCGCTACTGTCTCAACAAAAACTGTAAAATCCAAAAACGGCAATGAAACAGTGATTTCCAAAGTTACTATTAAAGGTATAGGCACAGAGACATCACAGGACTATAGGAATATTTTCCAGGAAAAACGAGCTTTAAAGAAAAAGTTTATATCAAGCATTTATGAATAAAAAACAGCTTATTCCAGAGGAAGAATTAAAAAAACTATTAAATCAAGTTGATATTTCTGATTCCATAAAAACTCTAATAAAAGAAGCCGATGAGTTATTTCGTGATAATAAATTGATATCGGCACAGGAAAAACTCTCAAATGCACTTGATTTTATTCCTGATAATCTCCATTTGCTAAATGCTTATGGAAATTTACTTCTTCATATCGGAGAACCCGAATATGCTGCTTTTGAATTTGTTAAAATTGCTGTTTTTGATAAAAATTTTGCACTTAATCATTTAAATCCTGATGCGCTTTTGCTTGTTGCCGAAAACTATCTTAAGATAGATGACCCGGTTACAGCATCTTTAATATATAAAAGAGTTCTTGAAATTGAACCCTATAATGAAAAAGCTAAACAGCAACTTGAGATTATTCAAACATAGTGTTTATATTTTAACTTCTTTAACATTACCTTTAATAAACTTTTACACTATACTCTAAAAGTTTATTTTACTTCAGACACGGACACATAAAACAGATTTATTTTTGGGCAATATCTGCATTTTTTCGGCTAATCAGTTAAAATAAAATAAAAGACAATTACCGGAGGTTCTACAAAACAATTTTATACGGCAATATTACAGGACTTAAATCAAGTCAGGTAAACTATCTCGAGAGATTATATAGAAGAAAAGTAAGCAGTGAGATAATTACACATGAACTTGCACGCACCCTTACAGAGATTTCTTTTCAAATTAATCGTCAGGTAGGAATTCTTATAAACAGAGCAGGAATAATAACCCACGTAATTATTGGTGACGCAAAAGGCATTTTTATTCCTTCTCTTGAAAATTACCCGCTCGGCAAGAAAGCATTAAGAGGCTTAAGACTTATTCACACACATCTTAAACAAGAAAACCTTACTCAGGATGATCTTACTGACCTTGCACTCCTCAGACTTGACATGATAGCTGCAATTGGAGTAAAAGACGGTTTGCCAGGAAATTTATTTATTGCTCACCTTCTACCCGGCACTGAAAAAACAATGGATATTACTTCATACAAAGATTTTTATATGCTTGATTTAAACTTTAACGAATTTATTAGTTCTCTTGAAGAAGAAATGGAAAGAAGCAGAGGGTTCAGTCATGATGAAAAAAGAGAACGCGCCATTCTTGTAAGCGTATCTACAAAATCAAAATACGAACATGAGGATTCTGTAGAAGAACTCAAAGAACTCGCAGAATCAAGTGATATTTTGGTTCTCGATACAATTTTGCAGAAGCCCAAGAATATAAACCCAAAATTTCTGATGGGTGAAGGAAAGCTGAAGGAATTGATTATTAATGCTTTAAATAAAGGAGCAACTTTACTTGTTTTTGATCAGGAACTTAGTCCTTCACAGATCAAAGCAATAAGCGACCTTACAGAGATTAAAGTCATAGACCGTTCACAATTAATTCTTGATATTTTCGCAAGAAGGGCTCATAGTAGAGACGGTAAAGTTCAGGTTGAACTCGCGCAATTAAAATATAGACTTCCAAGACTTACAGGCAAAGGAACTGCTATGTCACGTCTTATGGGTGGAATAGGCGGGAGAGGACCGGGTGAAATGAAACTCGAAGTTGACAGAAGACGGGTAAGAGACAGAATAGCTTTACTCGAGAAAAAACTTAAAGAACTTGCCGAAGCAAGAAAACAAAGGAAACACAGGCGCATAGAAACCGGTATTCCGATCGTATCCATTATTGGATACACTAACGCAGGCAAATCAACTCTGCTTAATTCATTAACCAGAAGCTATGTTTTCACGGAAAACAAACTTTTCGCGACTCTCGATACTTCGAGCAGAAGACTCAGATTTCCAAAAGATAGAGATATTATAATTACCGATACTGTCGGATTTATCAGGGATCTTCCAGAAGACCTTATGGCTGCCTTTAAATCAACTCTCGAGGAACTTGAGGATGCAGATATGCTTCTTCATATCGTTGATATTTCTAATCCAAGATTTGAGCAGCATATTGAATCAGTTGAAAATATACTCAGACAACTCGGGCTTATCGAAAAACCAAGACTTCTTGTATTCAACAAGATTGATAAAGTCAGCCAGGAAGAAGTCAGCAATCTTAAGATGCGTTATAATGCCATTGCAATTTCAGCACTGAATCCTTCGACATTCATGGAACTGCTGGATGCAATAGAAATAAATATCTGGGGTCTAAAACAACAAAATTACCAGGACGTTTTAAAATCAATTAAAGTCTGAACCTTCAGGAGAAGTTAAAATGGAATTTACACCTAAATGGATCGCGTGGGAAATTACGAGAAGATGTAATTTAAATTGCATACACTGCAGGTCTTCTTCAACACTGGAAGTTCAATCACACCCTGATTTTCCAACAGAAGAAGCTTTCAGAATTATTGATGATATTTCTTCATACGCAAAACCGGTTATTGTATTATCAGGCGGTGAACCTTTGCTTAGAAAAGATGTCTTCGATATAGCAAAATACGGGAACGAAAAAGATTTGAGAATGTGTATTGCAACAAATGGAACTCTTGTAAATGATGATGTCTGCAAAAAAATGAAAGAATCAAGCATAAAAATGGTATCCCTGAGTCTTGATGGTTCGAATGAAATTGTGCATGATAACTTTAGAAACCAAAAAGGTGCATTCGCAGGAACAATAAATGCGGCAAAACTTTTCAAAAAATACGGGATTAATTTCCTTATAAATTCTTCATTTACAAAAAGAAATCAGGAAGAAATACCAAAAGTTTATCGTCTTGCAAAAGAACTCGGCGCAACCGCGTGGTATATGTTTATGATAGTTCCTACCGGCAGGGGAGAAGAAATCATGAATGAACTAATCTCAAAAGAAGATTATGAAGAACTCCTCGAATGGCACTATCATATGGAAAAGCAAGAAAAAGATCTGCTTGTAAGGCCTACCTGTGCGCCTCATTATTACAGAACAGTACTCCAGAAATCAAAAGAAGAAGGGGATAAATTTGAGAGAAGATCTCTGAAATTTTCTACTGGTGGTTCCAAAGGCTGTATTGCCGGACAGCTCATTGCTTTAATAGATGTTGATGGAAATGTTCTGCCTTGCAGTTATTTTCCAAAGCCTGCCGGCAACATAAGAAAACAAACATTTAAAGACATATGGGAAAATTCAGAGCTTTTCAAAGAATTGAGAGACTTTAAAAAATATAAAGGCAAATGTGGTTCGTGCGAATATATACATGTATGCGGTGGATGCAGAGCAAGGGCATATGCTGTATCAGGGGATTATCTTGATGAAGAACCTTTCTGCCAATATATACCAAGAAAATTAAAAAATACAAAGAGGAGGGAGTTGGAATGAACGATACTTTTTTAAAGGTTTGTCGTGGAGAAAAAGCTGATTACACACCTGTATGGTTGATGCGTCAGGCAGGAAGGTATATGCCTCAGTATCAGGCTATAAGGTCTAATATAGATTTTTTAACACTCTGTAAAAATCCAAAATTTGCTGCAGAAGTCACTCTTCAGCCAGTTGATGTACTCGGTGTCGATGCAGCAATTCTTTTTTCGGACATACTTATTGTTGTCGAACCTATGGGTATGCGCCTTGAGTTTTCAGAAAAAGAAGGTCCTGTTCTTAGCGAACCTGTAAGAAATAAATCCGCGGTAGATAAATTGATAGTACCCGAGATAGAACAGGACCTGCCTTTTGTTCTTGAAACAATAAAAATTCTCAGGGAAGAACTTAAAGATAAAGTGCCTTTAATAGGTTTTTCAGGTTCTCCTTTTACACTTGCAACATATATGATAGAAGGTGGAACATCAAAAAATTTTGTGAATACAAAAAAATTAATGTTCCAGAATTCCTCTGCTTTTCACTATCTTATGGATAAACTGACTGATACTGTGAGTGCATATTTATTAGCTCAAATCAAGTCAGGTGCGCAGGCTGTTCAGATATTCGATACATGGGCAGGAATACTAACACCTCAGGATTTTCGCATTTATGTTCTGCCTTATATAAAAAAATTAATAAAGGAATTGAAAAAAACAGATGCTCCTGTAATTTATTTTGTAAATGAATGTGCTGGCATCCTATCTGAAATAAAAAAATGCGGCGCTGATATTATTGGAGTTGACTGGAGAATAGATTTATCCGATGCCATTAAAAAACTCGGAAAGAAAATAATTATTCAGGGCAATCTTGACCCATGTGCTCTTTTTCTACCAAAAGAAAAGCTCGAGGACAGGATTAAAGATATATTATGGAAAGGAGAATCTGCAAGAGGACACATTTTCAATTTAGGACATGGAATACTTCCACAAACTCCTGTTGAGAATGTTATTACTCTGGTTGAAGCAGTTCATACTTTCAGCAGATGAATAAAAACCTTACAGCAATATTGCTTCTAAATCTTGGCGGACCTGATTCAATTCAGGCAGTACGTCCGTTTCTCTATAACCTTTTCTCCGATAGACAGATTATTCGACTCGGCCCTTCTTTTTTACAAAAACCAATTGCAGGCTTTATTTCATTCTTCAGATCAAAAAAAACAGAAAAGTACTACAAACTCATCGGTGGCAAATCCCCTATCTTAGAAATTACACAAGCTCAGGCAAAAGCTCTTGAAAAGGCTTTAGATAAATCAGAAGATAATAATGAATTCAAGGTTTTTATTGGTATGCGTTACTGGCATCCATTTATTGAAAATGTGGTTTCTGAAATAAATCAAAATGGAATAAAAAAAATAATTGCTCTCAGTCTATATCCTCAGTATTCAATTACAACTTCTGGCTCTTCATTCACAAGGCTTGATGAAGTTTCAAAGAAATTTGACCTTCGGATTACAAAAATAGAATCATGGAATAACCATCCTTTATATATTGACGCACTGGTTGATGTTATAAGGAAGGGGCTCGATTCTTTTTTTGAAAATGTTAGCTCATATTCTTTTTCTGAAATTCATGTCCTTTTCAGCGCCCACAGTCTTCCTAAAAAAATAATTGATGCAGGTGATCCATACGAAAAACAGACATTAGAAACAATAAATGAAATTACAAAAAAAATTAATATACAATGGCACCTTAGCTATCAATCCAGGAGCGGCCCTGTAAAATGGCTTGAACCTTCAACAGAAGAAAAGCTTAAAGAACTTTCCGAGAAGGGAGTAAAAAATGTACTTATTGTTCCAATAAGTTTTGTTTCGGATCATATAGAAACACTTTATGAGATTGATATCTTTTACAAATCTCTTGCAAAAGAACTCGGTATAAATATGAAAAGAGCAGATTCTTTAAATACCCATCCATTATTCATAGAAGCATTAAAAGATATCGTCTTAAAAAACACTAAATCTTAACAAGTCGGTAAGCATGGTTGAAAGTCCGAAAAAACTCTGAGGAGGCAAGCTTCAAATATGATATTTTAAAATAGTAATATCATCATATTTTCTCGCACTTGATTTTTAATGCTGTTATGTGTTATTAATTACAGGTTTTTTTTCTTCAGTTGATGTATTTTTAATTGCAATCATACTGAAAGAGATTTAGTATATCTTAATTTAATAAATTTGGAGATTTTAGATAGGTGGGTTTTTTAGTCTTTAAAGGCGGCATTCATCCTGCTGACAAAAAAGAACTTTCAGCAGACAAAAAGATAACCGAAACAATTAAACCTCCGAAAGTTATAATTCCATTGAGCCAGCATATTGGAGCGCCATGCAAACCAGTTGTCACAATAAATCAGGAAATAAAAAAAGGTGAATTGATTGGAGAAGCAACAGGTTTTGTTTCTGCTCCAGTTCATTCTTCTGTATCCGGGAAAGTCATATCAATTATCGAAATTCCAAATATAATGGGAAGAATGGTTACTTCTGTGGTTGTTGAAAACGATTTTAAAGATGAATGGACATTATTAAAAGACAATCCCGATTATATGAAACTTAGCCCCGATGAAATAAAGGAAAAGATTAAAAATGCAGGAATAGTTGGTATGGGCGGAGCTACATTTCCTGCTATAGTCAAACTTTCTCCTCCTAAAGAAAAACCAATTGATACAGTTATTATAAACGGTTCTGAATGCGAGCCGTATCTCACAGGCGACTATAGATTAATGATAGAAAAACCTTCTGAAATAATAGAGGGATTGAAAATAATAATGAAAGTTTTGGGAGTATCAAATGGATTTATCGGAATAGAAGACAATAAACCGTTAGCTATCGAATCTCTTAAAAAAGCGGTTATCAATTCAGAAGGTATTAATATTAAAGTATGCTCTTTACGTACAAGATATCCGCAGGGCGCAGAAAAAATGCTAATAAAAGCGATTACCGGAAGAGAAGTGCCTCCGAGAGCACTACCCATGGATGTTAAAGTTGTGGTGCATAATGCAGGAACGGCTAATGCAATATATGAAGCTGTTCGTTTTGGCAAACCATTAATTGACAGAGTTGTAACTGTATCAGGTGAAGGGATTAGAGAGCCTAAAAATCTTCTTGTTAAAATCGGCACACCTATTTCTCATCTAATTGAAGAATGCGGAGGGCTTAAAGAAAATGCTGTCAAAGTTATTTCCGGTGGCCCGATGATGGGATTTGCGATAGCTTCACTCGATATGCCTGTAACAAAAGGTACTTCAGGCATCACTGTACTTACTGAAAAAGAGATTGTGCATACAGAAAAATTTAGACCTTGTATAAAATGTGGAAGGTGTATTGACGCATGTCCCATGGGACTGATGCCATCAATGTTAAGCGTTTATAGCGAAAGAGGCTTTTTTGAAGGAGCAAAAGAATACAATCTTTTTGATTGTTTTGAATGTGGATGCTGTACATATGTCTGTCCTTCAAAAAGACCAATTGTACATTTAATAAGACTTGCAAAAACACAGGTTAAACCATGAGCATTCTAAATTATGGACAAAGAGAACAATCATAGTAAATCATTTATCGTATCAGTTAGTCCCCATATAAGAAGTGATGAATCCACTGGCCGTATTATGTGGAGCGTATCTGCGTCATTACTGCCTGCTGTGATTATGGGAGCTTATTACTTTGGTCCGCGTGCTATATTTGCGCTGGCATTATGTATTGTGTCATCCGTTTTTTTCGAATTTCTATATCTGAAAATACTGAAAAAAGATATAACCATAAATGACGGCAGTGCATTCCTAACAGGTCTTCTATTAGGAATGAATCTTCCAGCTTCTGTTCCTTTCTATATACCTGTTGCAGGTTCATTTTTCGCTATTATAATTACAAAGCAACTATTCGGCGGGCTTGGATATAATATTTTTAATCCTGCATTAATCGGCAGGGCTTTTCTTCTTGTATCTTTTCCTAAACTAATGACAGCATGGACAGAACCTTCCCCGGCTTTTATTAAAATTGATGCAATTACAACCGCTACTCCTCTGGGAATATTAAAAGAAGAAGGATATACAAAACTCATAGAAATTTTTGGAGACAAAGCTAATCTTTATTCACACCTATTGTATGGAAACCGCGCTGGATGCATAGGTGAAACATCAGCCATCGCACTTTTATTAGGAGCAGCTTTTCTTTTTTATCGCAGATATATTACCTGGCACATTCCTTTGACTTTTATTGGCACAGCAGCTTTAATTGCATGGATATTCGGAGGAAACAGTGGATTGTTTTCAGGTGACCCATTGCTTCATATTCTTAGCGGAGGAATGATGCTTGGAGCTTTCTTCATGGCAACTGATTATGTAACAAGCCCATCAATGAAAAGCGGGCAGGTTTTATTCGGCATAGGTTGCGGATTCTTAACAATGCTTATAAGATTAAAAGGTGGATATCCTGAAGGTGTAATGTTTGCAATACTTATAATGAACTGTTTTTCACCGCTGATTGACAGGGGTTTTAAAAGTAAGATTTTTGGAGCAGTAAAGAAAAAATGAATACTAAAGATATTATTAAAATTACTCTAAATCTCGTTGTCATTTATCTTATCGGAGGTGCTATTCTTGCATTTGTTTATGCTAAAACATCTCCTATAATGTATAGAAACTCTGTAATAGAAAAAGAGCGGGCTCTTAAAAAACTTATGCCCGAGGCTGATAAGATTGATAAACTCGGGGATTGGGTAATACATGACAAACATGCTGAATATTATATAGCGATGAAAGAGAATAAAGTTATTGGTTATTTAATTCAGTCTTTTGGAAAAGGTTATTCAAGTTACATTAACATTCTGACGGCAGTTGACACTGACTTTAAAGTTAAAAAGATTGGTATTCTCAGTCATGCTGAAACACCCGGGCTTGGAGATGAAATTGAAAAAGATAATTTCATAAACCAGTTTAAAGAAAAAGATTTAGATCATCTTAAGGTCTTGAAAACTGATACAAAAGAATATGTTCAAGCTATCTCAGGAGCAACAATCTCAAGCAGGGCAGTCACCGAAGATGCTGTCAGAAATGCTGTTTCTTTTTTGATTAATAATATAAAGCAAAAAGAGAAATCAGATGATACAGAAAAAAATTAATTATTACGAAGTCATTAAAAACGGAATTTTCAAGGAAAATACTATTTTCAAACTCGCATTGAGTTTATGCCCTTCTATAGCTGTTACGAACAATCTAAGAAATGGTGTTTTAATGGGCACAGCAGTTCTTTTTGTGCAGGTAATGGTTAATATTACTATTTCCCTGATGAGACATTTTATTCATCCAAGAATCAGGCTGCCGATATTCATGCTTGTAATATCTGGCTGGGTTACAATAACAGACATGTCAATGGCAGCTTTTGCTCCTGAAGCATATAAACAGATGGGGCTTTATATACAGTTAATAGTCGCATTCGCTTCTATTCTTGCGCGCGCTGAAATGTTTGCAAGTAAAAACCGTTTTATACCCTCGATGTTTGATGGAATAGGAATGGGACTCGGTTTTTTATTCGCGCTTAGTCTTATAAGCTTTTTCAGGGAATTGCTCGGTAAAGGTTCCCTCTGGGGATATCAGATTATAAATGCAAAACCCTTGCTAATTTTCATTCTGCCTGCAGGAGGGTTTATTGCTGTAGGAATTTTAATGGGAATATTCAACTGGATTTATGGCAAATATGAAAATAAAAGTTATTAATCATACATAGGAGAAAAAATGAGTTCAGAGTTCGTAAAGGTTTTCGAGCTAATTATTTCTGCTTCTCTTATAAATAATTTTGTGTTCACAAGATTTCTTGGATTATGCATATTTTTTGGTGTTTCAAGAAGAATGGAAACTGCTATTGGCATGAGCATTACATTTACTTCTGTTATGATGATCAGTTCGGGACTTAGCTGGCTCGTATTTAATTATGTACTTGTACCATGGGATATTACTTTTTTAAAGATAATTATCTTTATAGGAATTGTTGCAGGTTTTGTTCAGGCTTCAGACACTATTATGAGAAAAATTTCTCCTGTTCTTTATCATAAACTCGGTATTTATTTGGCGCTGATTTCAACCAACTGTATAATTCTTGCAGTCCCTCTGATTAATGCTGGAGAACGCTACAGCTTTATTGAAAGTATTTCTTTTGCATTCGGTTCAGGAATAGGGTTTGCTCTTGCACTGATAATTATGGCGAGTATCAGGGAAAGGCTCGAACTTGCTGATGTGCCAAAACCTTTCAGAGGAACACCAATAGCTTTCATAGTCACAGGACTCATAGCCTTAGCCTTTGCAGGTTTTTCTGGACTAATAAAAATTTAAGGGGTTTGAATGATAGAGTTAATTGATCTTTTAAATCTAATTTTATCAGGGCTTAACTATATTATTCCCCATACAGGAGTTGGGGGCGGAGTAGAAGCAAAAGAATATGTAGAAATCATCCCATTAATTAAATACACACTTATATTTCTTGCGGGAATAAGCATAATTTTTGGGCTCGGTCTTGCTTTTGCTGCCAAAAAATTTTCAGTTGAGGTTGATCCACGTGTTCAGGCGGTTCTTGATGTTCTTGCTCACGCTCATTGAGGCGCATGCGGGTTCGCAGGTTGCGAACAATATGCTGAAGCTGTTGTAAAAAAAGCTGAAGTCCCCCCTAACCTTTGCACTCCCGGCGGAGCTGCCACTGCAGAAGCTGTTGCAGGTATAACTGGGAAAAAAGTAACTTTAAAAGAACCTGAATTTGCACGCATTATATGCAAGGGTGGATGGAGTAAATCATCCAAAAAATTTAAATACGAAGGTGTTAAAGATTGTAGAGCAGCGATGTTAACAGCAGGAGGAGATAAATCCTGTGTCTATGGATGTCTCGGATATGGAACATGTTCAAGGGTATGTCCATTTGGCGCAATAACAATGACCGATGATCATCTGCCTTTTATAGATATAACAAAATGCACTGGTTGCAGAAAATGTGAAGCAGCCTGCCCACGAAAAGTTATCAAAGTTCTACCTTCTTCAAAACAGGTTCTTGTAACCTGCAATTCGAAGGACAAGGGTGCCGGGACAAAAAAGAATTGTAAGACAGGTTGTATTGCCTGCGGTATTTGTGTAAAAACATGTCCTTTTGATGCTGCTTTAATTGAAAATAATCTTTCAAGAATAGATATTGAAAAGTGTAGAGTCTGTGGTTTATGCTTTAATAAATGTCCTACCGGCGCAATAACTGATTATATACCTCAAAGACCGAAAGCTTTTATAAATGACCGTTGCATTGGTTGCGGCATTTGTGCTAAAGTATGTCCCGTCAATGCACCATTTGGTGAATCCAAGAAATTACACAAGATAGATGGCAACAAATGTATAGGTTGCGGAATATGCACAGAAAAATGTCCTGTGCAGGCTATTGAAGGAACTTTCAACACTGCTAAAGTGCTTGCTGAAGCAGCAAAGAAGAAAAAGAATCAGGCAGCTTAACAATATAGATATTTCGAGAATATTTATTTTTGATCTCCGTGTCTGAACCATAGATTTATGGAATAAAATTATGGGTTAATATATACCCACTCATCGAGGGGTTTAAATTAATAATTGAGGAGGTATTGGTTTATGAAGTTATCAAGGTTTTCAGGTATTATTTTATCTTTGTTTGTTATTTTAGCTTTTTCCGGTCTTGTATTTGCAGGAAGTGCAGGAGACGAAGCCCTGCAGAAATTACTCGATGGAAACAAAAGGTATGTCGAAGGCAAGTTTGCCAGCAAAGACCTTGGTGATTCAAGAAGAACCGAAATCTTAAAAGGCGGACAGCATCCTTTTGCAACAATTATTAGTTGTTCTGATTCAAGAGTTCCCCCTGAACATATTTTTGACCAGGGATTAGGTGATATTTTTATAGTAAGAGTTGCAGGCAATGTTGTTGATCCAATTGCACTCGGAAGTATTGAATATGGCGTAGAACATGTTCATACGCCTTTGCTCATGATTCTTGGACATTCAGATTGTGGTGCTGTAAAAGCTACAATGGAAACAAAAGGTGAACCTGAAGGGAATATAGGTGCGATTGTTAAAAAAATCCAGCCTGCTGTAAAGAAAGCAAAGAAAAAAGGCGGTTCAAAAGACGAAATTCTTGAGACAGCTATTAAAGAAAATGTAATGAATGTATATGCTGATGTAATGAAAAGCCCTGTTGTTAAAGAACTTGTACATGAAGGAAAACTTAAGATAGTAGTTGCTGAATACAATCTTTCAAATGGCAAAGTGGAAATGCTCGAACTTCCAAAAGTAAAACATGAAATGAAAAAATCAGAGCATAAAGCAGAAAAAAAGACTGAAAAAGCCCACTAATTCACCAATAATTTCTAAATAAATTTAAAAAGAGGGTTCAATATATATTGAACCCTCTTTTTTATTCTGATAAAGTAATATTCATTTTTTGAAGTAATATTGAATAAGTTTTACATACTCTGATATTATTTAAAGAACATGAATGAAATTCTTATAAAATTTCTCAAATCCAATCCAATTATTGAAAAATATCATTTAACTAATGATGAAATTTCTGAGCTTGCATTTTTTCTTAGAAAATACTGTATTTCTGAATATATAAAAGATGTTGTTAAAATGGTTGAAGATGTAATTAGCATTGACCCTGAACTTAACTGGAAAGACATATTAGGTGAAGCAGCGAAAAGGATTACTGAATTTCTTCATGCTGAAGCTGCTTCGATAAGAATATTCGACCCAAAAACTGAAAATCTCGTTGCTTTTGGCTCGTATAATTTTAAAGAAATAAGCAGATTGAAAAGCATCCCTGTAAATAAAACCGTTGCAGGGACAGTTATAAAAAGCGGCCGCAGTTATCTTGTCCCAGATATTATGAATGAGCCAGCATATGCAAACAAAGATATAGTTAAAATTTATGGTTTTAACTCCTTAATGGCAGTGCCTTTAAATATTCCTGGATTCTTAAAAAATGAACCTGATATACCCGGCGCAATCCAGATTTATTATAAAGAAAAAAATCGTGAATTCGACCCGCTCGAGGTTTCAAATGCTGAATTAATGGCACGGAGAGTAAGTTATGTTCTTGCAAAAAAGAGAATTATTGACCTTCAAAAATTAAATCAGCAAAAAGAAAAAATAACAGAAAAAATATTTGTAAAACTCAGCCACAGGGAAGGCATTAAACTCAAAGATGTTTTCATGACAATGATTCCTGAATTGGTTGACATATTGCTTATCCAGAGCTGTTCGCTTTTTTCTATAATGCCTGACAGAAAGCATGTTAAAATTGAGCTTGAATATCCGATTGGTCAGCAAAGTCATGATATAACCTGTCTTTTTAAAATAGAAGAGCATCCTTATTTTGACGCTCTGATTAATTTTCAAGGAGCCCGTGTTGATAATGAATATGAACGCATAGAATCTTCATACATTCTCATTAAAGACCCCTTGAACAGTTCTTTATCAAACGACGAATTAAAAAAATACGCATTAAAAAATAATGTAAACTCTGTCCTTCTTATCCCTCTTAAAGCCAATGAAGACATAAATTATTTCCTAATTTTCTACGCTATAGACAGAAGGCAGGAGTTTACTGAAAATGAAATAGAGCTTTTAACTTTTTTCGGCAAAGAAATTATGAAAGCTTTAAGGATGGAAAAACTTGATGACGTGCTTCATGATTTTAAAAATCCTGCGATCGCAATAGGAGGTTTTGCCAAAAGAGCGATTAGATTACTTCAAAACAGTGATCTAAATTCAACCAAAAATAAAATAAATGAATATCTTGAAATAATATCACAGGAAGCTTTAAGAATGCAGGAATTGGTTGTTTATCCGGGCATTGAAGGAAGAGAAAGAATAATTGATCTCACAGAAGTTCTGAATAGCCGTTTCAGAATAAATGAAGAAGCTATCAGAGAACAAAAAAGAACAAACATAATACTTATCAAAAATGAACTTCAATCAGGACTTTATATATATTGTTCTCCTTTTGGACTCGAAAGGGTAATGGACAATCTTTTTGATAATGCTACAAAAGCCATACCCGAAAACGGTGGAGAGTTATCAATAAAAAGTTACAGATGTGAAGATAATGCCTGTTTTGAGATAAAAAATACTGGCAAAATTGATGAAGAAACCATGGCGCAAATAAAAAAAGGAGATGTCAAAGGCAGAGGACTAAATATTATATATCGTTTTATACAGGGAATGCATGGCAGCATTGAAGTATTCACTGATGATAATTCAACAACATTCAGAATAAAGATACCTTTATATAAAGGATAGGCGAAAGAAACTCTGTAGTAAACACTTGAAAAACATAGAACATAATATACCGCATATTATCAGTAAAAAAATTGTTTTCAAAGGCAAATATTTAAATTTTGTTGTCTCAGAATATTCAGATTCTTCAGGAATAATAAGACAATGGGAATATTTTGAGCGAGTCAATTGTAAAGGCATTGTTGTAATTGTTCCTGTAACAGATAATAATGAATTGATTCTTATAAAGCAATTCAGGCCACCTCTTAATAGATATGTTATTGAATTCCCCGCAGGGTTAAACGACAAAGGCGGCACATTAGAACAGGCTGCTTTACGAGAACTTGAAGAGGAAACAGGTTATACAGCAAAAGAAATTATCCACATTTCAGAAGGTCCCATGTCTTCTGGTTCTTCAGGTGAAATAATAACTGTTTATTTAGCAAGAAAACTCATTTTCAAAGGCATCAGCGGAAGAGATGAAACCGAAGATATTGAGGTGCTTATTATTCCTTCTGAAAAACTGTTTGAAACTCTTGAAGAACTAAAAACCCAGGGCAATCTTATTGACCTTAAAATTTATGGTTTTTTTGAACTTGCAATGAGATTTATGGAATCATTATAGGTTTTTCTTTTAAAATATAAAAATATGAAACCAGGCGACGCTTTTATTTATTTATACGAAAAAAAACTGCCTTTAATTCTTTCATTTCCTTTTGAAGAAGAAAAAGGCTATTTTATAACTGGCAGAGGCTTATGTTATATTGAGAAAATTTACAATAATGAAAAAATTCTTTTAAGCAGATTTTCACCTTATCGCTCAATTATATGTATTGAAAAAGAACAATATTTTTTCGCTAATTTTGAAGTGCTTGGGAAATCTTATAGTTGTATTTTTGACAATTTAAGTGTTGAAAATAATAAAGTCACAGCTACTATTCCTAAAAACATGAATCCTTATCTCCGTAGATTTCTTAGAGTTGAACCTTCTATTAAATTGCCTGTTACTCTTTATTTATTTTCTCCAGAACATGGAACCATATCACTCAATGTAAAAGATATATCTGAAAGAGGTGTTGGTTTCCTTTCACAAATTGTTGTTAATACAAACCAGCAAATTGTCTGCGGAATAAGGCTTCCTTTGCAGGGAGAAACTTTTGTGTTATCTAATGCTTCTATCGTTTATAAGCTTGATTCCTTAACAAAACCTGAATCCTCTTTTAAGACACCTTCGGGACAACATATTTCTTTTTCAGAAAAATTTAAGGATATGATTGCTTATGGACTTGAATTGTTTCCACATACAGAGGATGAAAACAAAATCAGAATTTATATAATGCAGAGGGATATAGAAATAAGAAGATTACTGCAGGAATTATAATTATATAACAACTTAACCTTTTATGATAAAATAATCTTATCAAATCAACACTAAAAGGACTGATTATAAAAATAAATTCATTCCCGATACCTTAGTTTGTAAAATGCGATAATAAAAAAGAAGAAAGTAAGTCTGAGTATGAAAAGGCACTACTCAATCTTAATGAACTTATAAAGAAAAGAGCCTCACTATGACAACACCACGATTTATCTGAATAAACAAATTAAAATCACTTTAGGGAACGAAGTTATAAGCAGTGATGCAGAAGTTGAGAAAACAGGTATGGAAATAGCAATAAAATATGAGATTAAAAATGGAATAATCCCAGAAGACGGCTCCTTAAAGAATTTAGGGTTAGACAACCGTTTAAAATATAAACATGATAAAGTAAGATATATAAAAGTCAAAGCATACAAAGAAATATGATAAAGAATCCATCTATCCTCAAAAAACTTGAAGATGATTTCAGTAAAAACGAAGGTCCTCTGCCCTACAACAAGTCATTAAAGATTTTAGAGTACATGTTGAAAGAAGCGATTGATCTAAAAGCATGGCTATCCAAAGACCCTTTGGAAGGAATAGAAGTTGATATAAAGATTGCTAAAATTCTAAACTCATGTTTGAAGAAATCATCTCAAAAATAGCTTCGAAACTCAAAGACCATAACATACCTTATATGATAATAGATGGTCAGGCTGTTCTACTTTATGGCGAGCCAAGACTTACGAGGGACATTGATATAACCCTTGGCGTCAATATTGATTCTCTTGAGGAAATCCTTTCTATTGTGAACGAACTTTCACTAAAACCTGTTCCACAGGATGTAAAGTCCTTTGTTAGTCAGACAATGGTATTACCAGTATTAGACGAACCTTCTGGCATACGCATTGACTTTATCTTCTCATTTACTCCTTATGAGACAGAAGCGATAAAGCGAGCAAGAACTATATCTTTAATGGGGAAAGAAGTAGCTTTTGCTTCTCCTGAAGATGTCATAATACACAAGATATTTGCGGGTAGGCCACGAGACTTAGAAGATGCAAGAACTATTATTCTTAAAAACCCGAATATCGATATCAGATATATAGAGAACTGGTTAAAAGAGTTCGATTCTTCAATTAGCGATAAAGATTTCTTGAAAACATTTCAAGCTGTTTTTAAAAAAGCACTATAACTAATTTGATGCAGTTAGTCATGCAACCTATAGTGATTATTTAAAAAAGGAAAGCTGAAATTGATAGATTTAGGAGCACTTACCTATTGAGAAGAAAAATCTTTTGACCAAGAAGTGTAGTAAAGATGATAGAAAGTAACAGTAGATTTTTAAGGAGGTGAGATCAACGAATATTACTGGAGGAATTATAAAAGAACCTATTTTGGCTTAACTTTCATAAATTTTCTTTTTCCGACTTTGAAAAGATATTCTCCTTTTCTAAGCTTACCCTCAGGGTCGTTATACTTAACTTCATTTACCGTTACCCCGCCCTGTTTTATTAATCTGAGAGATTCACTTGTGCTTGATGTAAGTCCAGCCAATTTCATAATCTTTGGAACCCACATATTCTCTTCATCCCACGAAATATAAATTTCGGGTATGTCATCTGGCAACCCTTTTTTTCTGAATATCTGTTCAAATTCCTCTTTTGCCTTTAAAGCTTCTTCCCTGCCCCAATATCTTTCGACTATTTCCAGTGCAAGAGCTTCCTTTGCTTTTTTCGGATGAATAGTTCCATTCTTAATACCTTCTTTTAAAGCCCTGAATTCATCAATAGATATTCTGCTAAGCAATTCATAATATCTGACCATCAGTTCATCAGTAATTGACATGAGCTTTCCATACATATCTTTTGGTGGTTCATCAATGCCTATATAATTTCCGAGACTCTTTGACATCTTATTTATTCCATCAAGGCCTTCAAGCAAAGGCATAAGCACAACGGTTTGTTCTTCTAATCCCATCTTTCTTTGCATGGTTCTTCCCATAAGAATATTGAATTTCTGGTCAGTTCCACCAAGCTCAAAATCAGCTTTCAAATATACGGAGTCATATGCCTGAAACAATGGATAGTAAAATTCGAGAATACTAATATCCTGATGGTTTTCAAATCTTTTCTTAAAGTCTTCGCGTTCAAGCATTCTTGCCACTGTTTGCATCGAACCAAGTCTGACAAAATCCATGATATCCATTTTAGAAAACCACTCGCTGTTAAACATTACTCTGGTTTTTTCGGGATCAAGGATTTTAAAAACCTGTCTTTTATAAGTTTCGGCATTCCTTAAGACATCTTCTCTTGTCAGGGGCTTTCTTGTCTCGGATCTGCCGGTCGGATCTCCTATCATACCTGTAAAATCGCCAATAAGAAAGATAACTTCATGTCCCATATCCTGAAATTGCCGCATTTTCTCGAGCAAAACAGTATGACCGAGATGAATATCAGGAGCTGTTGGATCAAAACCTGTTTTTATGCGCAAAGGTCTTTTTTCATCATAAGACTTCTGAAGCTTTTTCAGAAGTTCATCTTCAACAATAACTTCTACAGCGCCTCTTTTTATTATTTCAACCTGTTTTTTGGGTTCGAGCATAGAGTATATCTTAATATTTTATTTTAGTTTCAGTCAATAAATAGAGCAGCATTTATTTGCCATTATTCTGATTACAAGTATCAGGAGCTATAAAAACATTATTTGTTTTGTTTTGTTTTATCATGCAATACAGGTTCTATGTGAACAACAATATCAACCACATTTGAAAATTCGTCTTTTATCTTCTTCTCAACCTTATCCGCAATATTATGAGATTTTTCTGTGCTCATTTCGCCATCCACAAGCACGTGAAGATCAAGATAAGTATAACTTGATGAACCCCTCGTTCTTATATCGTGGCATCCCTTCACTCCTTCTATATTATTCACCACTGATTCAACTGCTGAAGTATCCATGCAAATCTTATCTACAAGAACGTCAGAAGCTTCTTTAATTATTTTAAACCCTATTCTTGCTATTAAAAAAACCAGAATTATTCCTGCAACAGCATCTGCATAACTATAACCTGCTCTTGTAAGAAAAAGACTTATGATAACAGATAAGGAAACAAGAATATCGCTTTTTGTATGATTTGCGTCTGCAATCAAAAATTCACTCCCAAGCTGTTTACCTTTTCTTGACTCATATGACATAACTATTATATTTACTACGAGAGTAAGCAACATAATTGTAAAACTGATATTTGTTACAATCACTTTATGTGTATCAAAAAATGAATCATATACTTTTTTTACTATTTGAAAGCAGGTAAAAAAAATCATTATACCAATTGCAATCGTAAACAATGTTTCATATTTATTATGTCCATAAGGATGTTCCTTATCAGGAGGGTTTGATGCTATCCAGATACCTATAATGCCTATAATATTTGACACTCCATCAAATAGAGAATGATACCCGTCTGAAAGCATCGCAATAGAACAGGTAATATATCCATAAATAATTTTAGCTGATGCAACAGCGGTATTGAAAATGAGAGTATATAAAAGGACATTCCTTACTTTCTGATGATAATTTGTTATGATACGAGATTTATCCATTTTGCAAAAAATTCACTGAATCTTTTTTCTAATATTGATTCTCTCATATTTCTAAAAAATTTTAAATAAAAGTAAAGGTTGTGTATTGTATTTAGCCTCATTGAAAGTATTTCTCTTGATAGAAATAAATGCCTTAGATAGCCTCTTGAATAATTTCTGCAAGTATAGCATTCGCATTCGGGATCAAGAGGATTGGAATCTGCTTTGAATTCTTCCCTCTTTATGCTTATTCTCCCCTGACTTGTAAATAATGTGCCATTACGAGCATTTCTTGTAGGCATTACACAATCAAACATATCAAAACCTGCTTTTACAGCAATAAGCACATCAAAAAGATCCCCTATGCCCATTAAATATCTTGGCTTATTTTCAGGAAGTAATGGCGCTGTAAAATTTATTATTCTATACATATCCTCTTTTGGCTCGCCAACACTCAAACCACCTACGGCATATCCATCAAATCCAATATTTACAAGTGCTTCAAGACATTTTTCCCTTAAAATCTCATAAAAACTTCCCTGAACTATTCCAAATATTGCTTGTTTATCAGTCTTTAATTTTCTGCAATGTTCAGCCCATTTTATTGTTCTTAACATGGAATCCATTGCATATTCATAAGTTGAAGGATATGGAGTGCAGTCATCAAGAACCATTGCTATATCTGAGCCAAGTGAAGACTGGATTTCCATTGCTTTTTCAGGACCAAGAAAATGCAGTGAACCGTCAAGATGGGATCTGAAATACACCCCGTTATCTTCTATCTTTCTAAGTGCTGATAAGCTATAAACCTGAAATCCTCCGCTATCAGTTAGTATCGGTCTGTCCCAGTTCATGAATTTGTGCAATCCGCCGAGAGTTTCAATAATCTTATGTCCCGGTCTTAAATAAAGGTGATAAGTATTTCCGAGTATAATTTCAGTCCCTATTTCTTTTAATTCATCGGGTGACATTGCTTTTACAGTGCCGATAGTGCCCACAGGCATAAAAGCCGGGGTATTCACGATACCCCTATGGGTTTCAATAACCCCAGCACGTGCATATTTATCCGTTGTTATTACTTCAAAACGCATTTTTTAATTATGCCAGATAAACCAAAAAAATGCTTTTCAGGATTTATCTATTGTCTATTTTAAAACCCTCTTTTTCATCAGCCTGAAAGGATATGGAGCAAGAATTATTACTGCTGCTATAATCCAGAGAATATCCCATAAACAGCAATCAATATTTCCTGCAGCAAATCCACGACATATATTTACGAGATGATATAGTGGTGTAAAAAAGGCAATCTTCTGAACAATTGAGGGAAGATTTTCGAGAGGGAAAAATATTCCAGAAAAGAGAAACATCGGGGTCATAAAAAGAGTGTAGAAATAATTGAAAGAGTCTATACCCGGAACAATAGCAACAAAAATTACAGATATCTCAGCAAAGATCACTCCTGTAACAAAAAGAAAAGGTATAACTAAAATTATAAGTGGAGATTTTACGAGTCCGAACAATGAAATTACGATTATGATGGTTGTCCCATAAATAATGCTTTTGGTTGCTCCCCACATAAGTTCACCGGCTATAAGGTCATAAATAGTTACAGGTGTTGCAAGAATAGCATCGAATGTTTTTTGATAAGTCATTCTGACATATGTTCCATAAGTGCATTCATAAATTGCAGCAAACATAGAAGACGATGCAATTATTCCCGGGGCTATAAATTGTATGTACGGCAAACCGTTTATTTCACGAACAAAAGCACCGAGTCCCAAACCCATTGCTGTCAAATACAGAACTGGTTCTATAAAATTTAACGCAAAACTTGATTTATAAAGTTTTGTATAAACAGTAAAATTTCTCTGCCAGACTCTTAAAGCACGTCTTAATTTCATATTGTTCTCTCAATAAGTGGTTTCCCCGTAAGTTTTAAATAAACATCCTCGAGATGTCCTCCGTGTATTTCCATAAGTTTTACCGGCGTATCAATTGTTATTATTCTCCCTGAATCCATAATTGCAACTCTATCGCATAATCTCTCTGCCTCTTCCATATAATGTGTTGTAAGAATTAGTGTTGTATTTTTTGATTTCAGATAATTTAGCTTTTCCCATACAGCTCTACGACTGTGCGGATCAAGACCTGTTGTTGGTTCATCGAGAATTAATAGCTCTGGATTATTTATAAGAGACCGGGCTAATACTAATCTTCTTTTCATCCCGCCGGAAAGATCTGTAATTTTCGTACTTGCTCTGTCTTTCAAATCAACAAAATCAAGGAGTTCCATTGCAACAGGGAAAGATTTCTTCTTTGGCATATCAAAATATCTTGCATAAACAATAAGATTTTCCAGAACAGAAAGATCAGGATCAAGATTATCTTCCTGTGGCATCACTCCGGTTCTGGCTTTTATCAAGCTTGAAGATTCTTTAACATCAAGACCAAAAACCCTAACCTCGCCAGAATCCGGTGGCAAAAAACAGTAAATGATTTTCATTACCGTGGTCTTCCCTGCCCCATTTGGACCTAAAAAACCAAAACATTCACCTCTATAAATTTCAAAATTTATTGAATTAACAGCTTTGATGCTACCATAATTTTTTGTAAGTTCTTTTGCAGTTATAATATTCATAAAATAGTCTGTCATTTATAAAATAAATATTTCAAGCAATATAAACAAAAATAATGCAACAAACAATATCATAATGTGATATTATTGATTTATATAATCAATAAGGAGGGCTGAGAAAATGTTTAAACGTAATTTATTAATAATCTTTTTTATGTTTTTTTGCTCAACACTTTTATTTTTTCACTTCTCTACAAAATGTCATGCAATAACCAGAGAAGAGATAAATGCAAGTGTAAATGCAGCAATGGATCGTTTCAAACAACAAATAAAAGGCGGAACCAATTATTTGAAAGGCGCTAAAGGAGTGCTGGTAATACCAAATATTACAAAAGCAGGGTTTATCATTGGAGGCAAGTATGGTCAGGGAGCATTATTAATTGGGAACTCACCTGTTGAATATTACAGCATTGCAGAAGGCTCTATTGGCTGGCAAATTGGAGCAGTTAAATATGATATGATTATCCTTTTTATGACAGAAGATGTCTTAAATAAATTCAGAAAAAGCGAAGGGTGGGAAGCAGGTGTTGACGCTGAAGTCACACTTATTGATGTTGGAACTGAAGTTTCTGTCGAAACACTTCGAAGCCAACATCCTATTGCCGGATTTATTTTTGATCAGAAGGGTTTGATGGGAGGCGTTTCAATAAAAGGAGCTAAATTTAGCAGAATTACCCCGGATTAGTGAGTAAATCATAATATCTGATTTAATTAGCTTTGTGAAACATATTGAATAATTATGTAAAAAATATAATATAGCCCTCTGCTATTTTCTGGGTCTCAACAGGAAATAGGGAAAAAACTTCTAAAGGACAATTTTTTTTGAAATATCTGACATCGAATCTGATAATGTATTTTCAGGGTTAATAACCCGGAATTATTTTTCAAACAAAGGAAGATATACTCTAAAAGTTGTTCCTTTACCTAAAATACTATCTACATCTATATATCCTTTATGTTCTTTTATTATCCTGTAAACTATTGCGAGACCGAGACCAGTGCCTTTGTTAACTTCTTTTGTTGTGAAAAAAGGCTCAAATATTCTTGATTTTATTTCTTCGTTCATACCAATACCTGTATCTGAAACAGAGATTACTACAAATTTACTGGTTTCCGAACATTCAAAACTATTTATAAAACTATTGTCTTTTTCCTCAATATTTAATTCTATTATTAATCTTCCTCCATCAGGCATTGCATCACGAGCATTTACTGCAAGATTCATCAGAACCTGTTCTAATAAATCAGGATCACCATTTACTATTAATTCTTTATATTGGCTCAAAGATGGCCTGAATATAATTTCAAGACTAATTTTAACACCAATAAGTGTTGACAATATATTTTCAGATTTTTTTATTAAGTTATAAATATTGATGGGTCTTATATTTAATTCCTGTTTTTTTCCAAATGCAATTAAGTTGCGGGTCAATCCTGCTATTTTTTCCGAAGACAATATAATTTGATTTACATACTTAAATAGCGGGTTATTTTTGTTTATTTTCATTTTCAATATTTGAGCATATGTTGTCATTGCAGCAAGATAATTATTTATTTCATGTGCGACTGTACTTGCAAATTGTCCAAGGGCTTCCATTTTTTGAGCATGAAAAAGCTGCTCTTCGAGCTTCTTTTTCTCAGTTCTATCCAGCATAGTTACTATCGCAGAAACAATGTTTCCTGATATATCTTTTAAAGGATAGTATTTTGTCTCAACATATAATTGATTCTTATTATCTCCATGATAATGACAATCAGCAGCATGGGAAGTTCCCATATTGAATATATGATTAACCCCGCATAAAATCCCTGTCTCATAACAAGGCAGAGAAAGTTTGTGAAAGACTTCATAACATTTTTTCCCAATCACTGTTTCAGAATTCATTCCAAACTGTTTATAAAAAGCTCTGTTTGCAGAAATTATTTTATAATCTCTGTCAATAACAACAAATCCTTCATCAACAGCTTCAAGTATATTTTTTATAAATTCTTCTGAAACTTTTTTTTCTGTTATATCCTCTATCAATCCGTCATAAGCAAAAAGTTCTCCGTTTGCGTCATGTCTTGGGATTGGTATATTCCGAACCCATCTCACGGAACCATCCTTACGCACAATTCTGTATTCAAATGGTTCAACTAAATCTCTACATAACATTCTGTTTAAGTTTTCTATAAATATCTGTTTATCATCTTTATAAATTATTTCGTAGTAAAGTAAAGGATTAGAATAATATTCTTCTAATGAATACCCGGTGACATATATGCATCCGTATGAATGTTGAATAATAAAAGGATAATTATTTCTTATTTCTAATGTATAAATATAATTCGCTGTATTTTTTAGCGAATTGTTAAATTCTTTATCAAATGCAAACGAACCATTTTCTATCTTGTTTGGAATAGTTTTTCTCTGTGAAAGAGCATTTTTTACATTTACTACAAGATCCTTTGCTTTAAATGGTTTAATAATAAAAGCAAGCGGGCCTGTTTCTGAAGCTATCTCCAATAGATCATCTTCAGTATTAGCAGTAAGGAAAATTATCGGAACTTCGTAGGATTGTTTAATTTTTTCCGCAGCTTTTATCCCGTCTATATCGCCTTCGAGTTTTATATCCATTAGTATAAGATCAGGCTTTAAAATCTTTGTTGCAGAAATAGCAGCTTCACCACCTGATACAACTATTGGTACATTAAAACCTGTATTTTGAAGGATATTTTTTATAATATTTGCTACTTCCCTGTCATCTTCAACAACAAGAATTTTTGCATTTTCCATAAAAACCCCTTTTACGTTAAACAATGGAAATTTAAATATTCCTTTAAACAAATATATCAAATAATTTTTTTTTGTCAACAAATTTTATGCTAATGCTAAATTATTAAAGATATATAATTGTTAGGTCTATATAAATTGCTTCAGAAAATATATCTTTGATTCTACAGATATCCTGAATCAGTATAATAAGTATATGGATGATTTCAGGATAAACACTCAGAATCCCAATATTTTGACCGTTATAAAACCTCTCGGCAAGCCAATATCTTTAAAAGCCGGAGAATTAATTAAAGCTGAGATATTAGATATTCTTGCTTCAGGTGCGATAACATTAAAAATAGAGGGCAGCACACTTACCGCTAAGACCGATATACCGATTAAAAATAATACTGAAGCTATTTTTAGAGTTCTTGGTGCCAACAAAGAAGGCACTGAATTGAAATTGCAATTTATCGGGTATGAAAAAGAGGAAATACCTTCACAAAAAATAATCCCTTTGGACAATCGGGCGTTAAATAGAATTATTCAGGATATTGGAAAATTATCTTACAGGAATAATATTTCTTCCCAAAAATATCTTGAATTACTCGAACATTTTATAAAGGAATTGCCCGATAACATGGAGAATCTGCCTTCGGACACAAAATCGCATGTTCAGGAAATACTCAAACAAAGTCTTATTTCAACTGGCAAGAACATTATCACAAGACTTTCAGAGTTGCTACAGCAATTGCCTGATAATCTTACCTTTAAAGAATCATTTTTAAAAATTTTCGAACTTTACAGAAAAAATATGGCTATTAATATTGAAAAATTCGATTACCAAAATCTTAAGAATTCTATACAAAATACAGGCGTAATTCTTGAAGCAAAATTAAAATCAATGATTTCTATTTTGAATAAAATCGTACAATCCGAGATTTCAAAACAAAATATTGACCTGTCAGAAATAAAACTTGATCTAAAGACACAATTACTTCAATTGAAAAATTTACTAATATCTGAGAATAAGGAAGAATCCATAGAGCTTGTAAATAGTCTTATTAAAGATATTGAGACTTACCAGGTTCTGTCCAAAACAACGGACTCTTTCTACACTTTTATACCAGTTTTTTGGGATAAGCTAATAAAGAGCGATATTAAATTCAAAAAGAACGAAAAAGATGACTCGAAAAATTCTTTTTCCTGCCGGATAGATCTTGACCTTGAAGAAAAAGGCATTTTGAACATTTTGGTTTTAATGAATAATAAATCCTTCATTATTTATTTTAGAGCGGAAAATAATTTATTTTTAAAACAGCTGCGCTCCTATATTAATGAACTCGACAAACGATTTAAAGAAGCGGGCTTAACTCTTAAGAGCACCGTTCTAATTGATAATAAATCCTCTGTTTCGGAATTAGATAAAATTGGTAATTTTGAGGGAAAAATAAATATAAAGATATGAAAAACCGTCGAAAAAAAGCTGCTGCATTAAGTTATGAATACTATAAAGATTCTGCTCCGAAGATTATCGCAAAAGGAACAGATTCTTTAGCTGAAAAAATAATCCAGATAGCAAGGGAAAACAATATCCCTATCAAGGAAGATGTAAAACTTGTTGAAGTGCTTTCAACGCTCGAGTTATACCAGGAAATTCCGTCAGAACTATACAGGGCTGTCGCAGAAATTCTTGCTTTTATTTATTGGGTGACAGAAGGGAACAAACAGGAATTTATGTTAAAATAATAACAAAAAGAGGTTATCAATGTTTAATTTAAGAAATTTATTAAAAAACTTTAATTTATTGAATATTATTTTAATAATCGCCTGCTTTTATTTTGCAAATTATATAGTATTGCCGATGCTTTCATTAAAAACCTCTTATACATTGCCGTCAACAAAATATATTGAAAAAAATGATTCTAACAAGCCTACTGAAAACTTTAAAATCCCTTCAATGTCAGATTATATTTTGATTTCTGAAAATAATGCTTTTCATCCTGAACGCAAGATACCGGTTGAGAAAAAAGCTGAAGAACAACCCGCACCTCCGCCTAAACCAGAATTAGTACTCTATGGAACACTTATTTCTGATGATGTCAGTTACGCTTATATTGAAGATCTAAAAGCCATTAAAAATACACCCGGCAGAGGCAGGCGGCAGATAACTTTGAAAAAAGGAGACAGTCTTGGTGGTTTTGTTCTTAAAGAAATTGAGGCTGATAAAATCACTATGTTAAGAGGGGATGAAAAAATAATAGTTGAGGTAAGAAATACTCAAAGATCAAAAACATCCCAAGCATCTGTTTCTACAACTTCTGCCAAACAGCAGACAACTTCAACTCCTCCGAGAAGATTGGTGCCGCAAACACCTCCTGCATCTTCTAATGTAAATACTTCACACAACGAGCCTTCAAGTAAAGCATTTATAAACCCACCAAGAAATGCTGAAGAACAGGCTATTTTTAATTTTTTTGACAAATCAAAAAAGGACTAACAATACTTGCAGGTATTATGAATCTTGATAAAGCATTTCAGATTGCTTACAATTTTTACAAAAATGGTGAAATACAAAAAGCAGAATATGGGTTTCGTAAATTACTTGAAAAGAAACCAAATCATGCTGAATCACTCCGTTTTCTTGGAATCATATTATTGCAAACAAAAAAATATGAATCTGCAATTGATGTTATTCAAAAAGATATTAAGCTTAATCCTAAGAATGCTGACAGTTATAATAATCTTGGTTTATCTTTTTTTGGCTTAAAACAATATGATAAGGCTATTGAACTTTTCAATAAAGCAATAAAATTAGACCCTTCTCATTTTCATGCTTATTATAATCTTGGAAATTCATTCAAAAGTTTAAACAAATTCGACGATGCAATTGAATGCTATAAAAAATCATTAAGTATTAATCCTCAGTTCATTGAAGCACATAATAATCTTGGAGATGTATATCAGGAAAAAGAACTTTTTGACGAAGCCATACAGAGTTACAAAAATGCCTTGAATATTAATTCAAATTTTGGAAATATTTATAATAATCTCGGTCTTGCTCTCTTTAAAAAAGGTCTTTATGATGAAGCACTCGGTTATTTTAAAAAAGCTCTGGAGTTAAATCCACAACTTGCTGATGCCTATAATAATATAGGAAACTATTTTTTTAATAAAAATGAGATTGACCAGGCAATCAACTATTATTTGAAAGCATTAAAATTAGAACAGAATTTTGCCACATATAACAATCTTGGTAATGCATTTAAAGAAAAAGGGTTGCTTGAAGAAGCAATAAAATTTTATGAAAAAGCTTTGAATTTTAATCAAAATGCAGTAAATACAGCAATTGACTTAGGAAATTTAATTCGCAAGAAGGGTAAACTTGACGAAGCGATTTGTTTTTTTCAGAATCTAATTGATAAAAATCCTCAAAATCCTGTTGTTTATATTAATATGGCGGTTATATTTCAGGAAAAAGGCTTGCTTGATGAAGCTTTTAAATACTATAACAAAGCTCTTGAAATTAATCCAAATGTTGCCGAAGGTTATAATAATCTTGCTTTAGCTTTTATTGAGAAAGGACTTTATGAGGAAGCATTGTCAAATTTAGAAAAATCACTTCAATTAAAACCATCTTTAGCCAGTGCACATTTTAATTTGGCAATGCTATTACTACTTAAAAATAATTTTTCGAAAGGCTGGGAAGAATATGAATGGAGATGGAAGACATCTGATTTCAAATCTATAAAATTTAATTATTCCCAACCACTATGGGATGGCTCTGATAAAAATGGAAGAATAATACTTTTGCACGCAGAACAGGGATTAGGTGACACAATTCATTTTATGCGATATATAAAACTTGTAATAGAAAAAAACATGGAAGTAATATTTAGATGTCCAAAAGAATTAATTTCTCTTGCAAAATATTCCTTCCCTGAAGTAAAAATAATTCCATTTGAAGAATCATTACCTGATTTTGAAGTTCATTGTCCTTTGATGAGTTTACCTTTAATATTGAAAACAACAATTGATAGCATACCAGCTCAAATACCTTATATTTCAGTTGATAGCTCATTAATTAATTTTTGGACAGAAAAAATTAAAGATAATTCTAATCTTAAAATAGGTATTGCTTGGTCGGGTAATCCAAAATATAAGAGAGATAAACAACGTTCTTGCTCACTGAAAAATTTTTTAGAAATATTAAAAATTAAACCTATTAGTTTCTATAGCCTTCAAAAAGGCTCAGGCTCAGAACAAGTAAAAGAACTTCCTGAAGAAATAAATCTCATTGATTTCACAGAGGAAATAAAAGATTTTTCAGATACAGCAGCAATAATTCAGAATCTTGACCTTATAATTTCTGTCGATACTGCCGTAGCTCATCTTGCAGGTGCAATGGGAAAACCTGTATGGACTATGTTGCCATTTGTGCCTGACTGGAGATGGATGCTTGACAGGGAAGATAGTCCATGGTATCCAACTATGCGTTTGTTCAGACAGCAGTCTATTGATAATTGGAATTCGGTTATCATAAGAATTAAAAAAGAGCTTGAAGCAATTTTATTCAAATCTTTTTGACTTTTATTTTGGAAACTTGTTGTTATATAATAAAAAAAAATAAATAAATCTATTTTCCACCTTAATACAGAAAATGCTTAACTTTTAATAAATATTTTTCCTTTAGAAAGGAGACTTCTAATGCTTACAGTTTCTGTTGCGGTCTTTAATCCTAACCTTGAAATATTTGATAACTTTCTTCGTTCTCTAAAATCTTACACACCTGAAATGACCCAGCTTTTAATTTTTGACAATGGTTCTAATTCAAAAGATTTTGTAGATATCGTTAAAAAATATTTTAATGACTCAGATAATAAAATCAAACTAAAAATAACTCACAGCACTAAAAATATCGGATTTGGCAAAGCTCATAATCAAAATCTTTCTTTTGCAAATAATAGATTCTTCGCAGTGCTGAATGATGATATAGAATTTTTTGAAAACTGGTCAACTCCCATGATTAAAATTCTTGAAGAAAATCCAAAAATAGCCCAGGTTTGTCCAAAAAAAAATGTCTTTAATACATTACACGGGGATAAAATCGGTCAGTGGGAGGACACTGATGAACCGGAGTACTGCGAAGCCGCATGCTTTATTATGCCGACATCGATTGCAAAAAAATATGGACTCTTTGATGAAATTTATCAGTATGCTTATTTTGAAGATATGGACTTATCATTACGCCTTAGAAAAGATGGCTACATTCTTAGAAATACTGATATTAACTGGCAACATCACCGCGGAACAACAACTATAAAAATGATTGCTGAAAACTTTGACCTTCCGGGTTATTACATTTTAAACGAATACAATTTCAAAAAACGCTGGAATGCTTATGTAATGAAAGCAAGATTTGGCAAGACAATTGTAATAAAAAGAGCAGGTGATCTTGAGGATGTTTTTCTTATAACTCCGGTAATTGAAGCTCTTAAAGAAAAATATTCTGATAGCGTGATTTTGCTGATGACTAAAACACCTGAATCAGTCAAAGGCTGTCATGATATAGACGGTTATGTTGGCTATAACAATCCTATACCTTGTGATATTCTTTTTGATCTTGATTTTTCATATGAAAAAGATTTTCGCAAACACATTGTAGATGTCTTCTCTGAAATTGCAAACGTGAGAACAAAGAAAAAATCGGGAACTCTTTATATAGAAAAAAACGATGTAGAATATGTTGATAATCTCTTGAAAGACATCCCTTTCCCTGTTACACTTGACTTTAGTGATTATCCTGATGGAAAAAGATGGAAAAGACAAAATTATGTTGAATTAGGGAAAAAGATAAAACAAGCAGGATTCAGTATTGTAACTGTTGGAAAATCTTCAGAACAAAGTTCAGATTATCTTGATGCAGATTTAAGCTTAATAAATGTTTTATCTTATCAGCAGACTGCACTTACAATAGCAAAAAGTAAAATTTTCATTGGCACCGATGGTCTTCTTGCACATTTTGCTCAGTCAACTCGTACTCCAAGCATTATTCTTTATGGTTGCACACTCCCTGAATTTGTATCAGACACTTCTTTGCCTTCCCTTTTTCCAATAATATCACCAGTTGCATGCAAAGGTTGCAGACATAGATATGCGGCAGGAACAATTATCGCATGTCCGAGAAATTTTGCCTGTATGGAAGTAATTAAACCAGATGATGTATTTGAAGCTTTCAAAGAGATAACAACAAGGCTGAATATCGCTCCATAATGGAAACCGATTCACTTACTATAGTTTTTTCTACAAGAGATGAAAATCTATCTTTTATAAAACACCTTAAAGATACATCAGGAATTAATTCTATTGAAATATTGCAATTTGTTAATAAAGGCGAATATTCTCTTACCGAAATTTATAACAAAGGACTGAAAGAAGCTAAAAATGACATAGTTGTATTTTCTCATGATGATATTATTCTTGATGATAAAGATATATGGGGCAAAAAAATTTTACAACATTTTAATAATAGTGATTTCGGAATTATTGGGAAAGCAGGCACAACAAGTCTTACAAAGTCCGGGCGCTGGTGGGACGAGCCGCATTTTATGGTCGGGGAGGTATGGCATCAACAAACAGACCATGATACAGGAAAAATAAAGAGATGGGAGAATAAATATAGCGGTAATTTTGGCAACAGAATCATAGAAACAATAATTATAGACGGCCTGTTTTTTGCGGTTCATAAAAGAAGATTAAAAAAACATTTCGACGAAGACTTTAAAGGTTTCCATTTTTATGATATAGATTTTAGCTTCGCAAATCATCTCGCCGGAGTCAAAATAGGTGTTGTTTTCAATTTTGGAATTACCCATAAATCAATTGGCATAACAAATCAACAATGGGAAATAAATAGAGCAAAATTTGTTTCTAAATGGAATAATTTTCTGCCTTACAGTATAACTCCGGAAATTATCTACGATAACTTTAGGATAGAACTATCCAACCAGCCAAAGATCGCTATTATAATCAGGGAACATAATTCCCGGTCTTTACTTAGATGTATCAAAAGTATTTCAAAAAAAACATCATATAAAAATTATAAAATATATATAGTTGGTAATAATTATAATCATGAAATATCCGAAGCCGATGAAGATATTTTAAAAGAAAACATCAATATCATATTTATTGATTATCGAGATAAAAATATAGCTAAAACTCTCAATTATATAGTGCGTAACCATATCGACAAAGATACTGAATTGATTTTATTCTGTGAAGATAAAATTGAATTATTAAATGACTCTTTGAGCAGATTCGTAGAAATATATAATGACAGAAAACACTTAATAGGAACCATGGGAATCAGACTCCATACAACAGATAATAAAATTTACCATGCTGGTATTTCATTATATGTCGATAACCAGAATAGATTAAGAATATATTTTTCAGGAAATGGTAGTTATTATTCATATAATCCCGGCATACAATATTACGCAACTGCAATAACAGGTTCATTTATGTTAGTAAGTAAAGAAGTATTTTTTCTGCTCGGAGGATTTGCTGAATACTATCAGGAAGCGTTTTATGATATTGAATTTAACTTGAGAGCAATTGCATACGGAAAAATAAATTGTTTCATAGGAGATGCTGTAGCATATTATTATCCTTATTCGGATAAAGAAAATAATAGTTGCAATAATGAAAATCTGAATAACGATTTTCAAAAATTGATCAATTTTATAAATCAAAATTTAAATAATCGAAACATGTTGCAGCATATACATTTTTTCTAACTTCTTATAATTGTCTTTTGAATTATTATTACAAAACCCGTTTTAAATAAGTTTTATTCAGAAAATAAAAATGGATATAAACGAAGCTATTGCATTGGCACTAAAAGAACAAAAATCAGGAAACCTGATAATGGCGGAAAGCATATACAGAAAAATCCTTGAAATTCAACCTGACAATGTTAATGCTTTGCATTTTTTAGGTTTGATTTATTTTGTAAACAAAGATTTTGACTCAGCTATAGAATATATCAGTAAATCCTTAAATATAGAGCCGGCTTATCCCGAGGCTTTGTTGAACATGGGCTTAGTTTTAATGGCTAAAGGACATTTTGATGAAGCTCTTTACTATTTAAGAAAATCATTTCAGTTTAACCCAGAATGTGCTGAAACTTTAAAGAACATAGGGGCAATTCTTCAGGTGCAAGGTAATTACGACGAAGCAATAATAAATTATAAAAAGGCATTGGAAATAAATCCTGAATTATCGGATATATATAAAAATGTTGCCTATCTTTTCCGAGATAAAGGAATGCTCAATGAAGCAATAATCTTTTTTAAAAAAGCTCTCGAATATTATCCCGGAATTGCCGATATTCATAATAATCTTGGGTTGGCACTGAATGATATTGGAGAAATCGATGAAGCGATAGGATATTTAAGAAATGCCATAAAAATTAACCCGGGAAATCCAGAATTTTATAATAACCTCGGAGTCATACTCCGGGGGAAAGGGCTATTTGATGAAGCCATAGGATGTTTCACACAAGCTCTCATGCTTAACAACAGATTTCTGGAAGCTTACAATAATATCGCTGTATCGCTAAGAGAAAAAGGTCATATCGAAGAGGCAATATATTTTTTAAGAAAAGCTTTGGATATTAATCCTGATTTTGCATCTGCGCATTGGAATCTTGCACTTATTTTTCTTTTAACAGGAAACTATTCTGAAGGCTGGAAAGAATATAAATGGTTCTGGAAACTTAAAGACACAAATAATTTTAATTTTTCAAAACCTCTATGGGATGGTTTCAATATTGACGGTAAAACTTTACTCGTATATGCCGAACAGGGTTATGGAGATACAATACAATTTATAAGATATATACCTTTCATTACAGAGGCCGGCGCAGAAGTCATTCTTCTTTGTCAGGAGGAACTAAAAGAATTATTTTCTAATTTAAGAAATCTAAAACAGGTTATAACATTCGGCGAAAACTTACCTCATTTTGACTTTTATTGTTCTATTTTAATGCTGCCTGCAATATTTCAGACAACTATTGAAAATATACCTGCAAATGTACCATATATTTTTACCGAACAATCCCTTATTAATGAATGGCGTAAAAGACTTAACAATAATAATTCAACATTTAAGATTGGTTTAGTATGGTCGAGTGGACACAGGAATTCTACACTTCAATTCAGGTCCAGCAGTCTCGAATCTTTCTCGATGCTTTCATCAATAAAGGGCGTCGAATTCTATAGCCTCCAGAAAGGCATTTCAAACGAAGAGGTAATAAATTTTTACCAAAAAATGAAAATTCATGATTTTACAAATAATATATTCAATTTTAATGATACGGCTGCTTTGATAATGAATCTCGATTTAATTATTTCTGTTGACACTTCTGTTGCACATCTTGCAGGAGCACTTGGCAAACCTGTCTGGGTGCTGTTACCCTCGGTACCTGACTGGCGCTGGATGCTTAACAGGGAAGATAGCCCATGGTATCCTTCAATGAGACTTTTCAGGCAAACAAAACACGGAGATTGGGATACCGTTATAAAAAATGTACGCGATGCAATTTTAGATTTTATACAGATTAAATCTTAACCTAAATAATAAAGAAATTGCTCAAATAACGTATGGATATTAACTTAAAAATAAGGCTTGCATACGATCATCTTCAGGCTGGAAATATTGAACAATCAATAAAAATATGCGAAAGTATTATTGCAAACGAACCTTTAAATCCATACATCCTCGAGTTTCTTGGGATAATTTACCATAAAAAAGGTGATTTGCAGTCTGCAATCAAATATATTAAAAAAGCTGCCGAAATCAAGCCTGATAGCATTGAAACTTTGATTAATTTAGGAACTTTACTCGAGCAACATGGAAAATATCATGAAGCCCTGGAATGTTACAATAAAGTCTTACAAATAAACCCTGAATCGATTATTGCAAAAAATAAATCGGGGTTGATTTTTCTCAAAACCGGTCAATTCTCCGAAGCTGTTTCTGTTTTTGAAAAACTCTCAGAAATTCATCCAACATACGAAAATTTCTTTAATCTCGGAATATCTTATTATAAAAATAATGACATTGATAATTCTCTTGCGAGTTTCAGAAAAGTTATCAAATTAAAACCAGATTTTTTAGATGCATATATTAATATCGAATCTATTCTGAGAGAAAAAGGATTGCCCGGTGAAGCAGAATACTATCATAATCTGGCTACTAAAATAAAAGATTCACTTAATACACTTAATACATTATACAATTCAAAATGCGATGTTTATAGAGATTTAAGTGATAAATGGATAAAATGCATGTCTTCATTTCCGATAATTTATTCAGATGAAGACGAAATATTAAAAGTTAGGGAAAATTACATAAATTTACTACAGGATTTATCCAATACAATTCTCAACTCCAGTACAGATGAGATAAAGATACTTTATGATTATATAGGGAAATACAAACCTTTTTATCTTCCATATCAGGGATTGAATGATAAGGAATTACAGAAAATATACGGAAATGCCGTACATAAAATTGTTTTATCAAGATATCCATTTCTGGAAAATAACAGTTTCTATGGTTTTAATATTAAAAAAGATAAAATTCGTATAGGAATTGTGAGCGGCTTTTTTTATTATCATTCTGTCTGGAAAATACCTATTAAAGGCTGGATAGAAAATCTTGATAAAACCAAATTCACTTTATATGGATATCATACTAATTTAAAAAAAGATAATGAAACTAATTATGCAAGAAAATGTTTTAATCAATTTGTAGAAGATATACTTGATTTTGAATTATTGTTTAAAAAAATTATTGATGACTGTATTGATATACTAATTTATCCTGAAATTGGAATGGATTCGTTATCATTAAAACTTGCTGCTGTTAGACTTGCTCCTGTGCAATGTGCATCATGGGGACATCCTGAAACATCTGGACTTCCAACCATAGATTATTATCTATCAGGTGAATTGATAGAACCTCCTGATGCTGATAATCATTATTCTGAAACACTTATCCGCTTGCCAAATCTTTCTGTATTCTATAATCCTCCAGAATTTCAAAAAATTAATATGACTCGTGAATCATTTGGATTACGAAAAAATTCCATTATTTATCACTGCTGCCAGGCTCTTTATAAATTTCTTCCACAATATGATAATATTTTCCCTCAGATAGCCCGAGAAGTAAGAGATTGTCAATTTGTTTTTTCCTCTTTTCCTTTTATTCCAGATGCATTAGAAAAATTCCGTTTACGTATTTATAAAGCTTTTCAAAAATACAAACTTAATGCCGAGAAATTTGTGGTATTTTTACCTCAACTTAATCCATCTCAGTATCATGCTCTTAATCACCTTGCGGATATATTTCTCGATTGCATTGGATGGTCAGGTTGCAATTCTGTTCTTGAAGCTTTATCGTGTAATCTTCCAGTTATTACAATGCCCGGGAATCTAATGCGAAGCCGTGAAGGAACAGCAATTTTAAAATTAATTGACTTAAAAACAACTATAGCAAATTCTATTGAAGAATATATTAATCTCGCTATTAAATTAGGGAATGACTCTGACCTGAGGGGAAAAATATCAGATGAAATTGCTAATAAATTTAACATTATTTGTAATGATAAATCTTGTATAAAAGCTCTTGAAGAGTTTTTTATTGAATCTGCCAAACATATTGGTAGAAAATCTTTATAATCATGAACATCTTAGATATCATTAATCAAATATACAATTTTATAAATACTGGTGAATTAATAAAGGCTGAAAAAGCTTGTCTATCAATGTTAGAAGAATACCCGGATAATCCTGAAATTATGGGCATACTTGGTTTAGTTTATTTTCAGCTTGGGAATGATAACCTTGCACAATATTTTTTATCAAAATCATTAATAATTAAACCTGATAATGCCTTCCTGCTACACAATTTGGGAATGACTTTTCTAAAAAAAGGCGATATTGATAATGCAATTATCTCTTTTCAAAAAGCTTTGCAACTTAACCAGAATCTTGCTTATAGCTGTCACGCTCTCGGCTTATCCTATGACATAAAAGGAGAGTATAGTGAAGCTCTAAAGTGGTATGAAAAAGCAATTAAAATTGATTCAAATATAGCGGATGCCCACAATAATATTGGTATTATACTCCAAAAAATGGGTAAATATCCTGAAGCAATTTCCAGCTTTAAAAAAGCCCTCGAAATAAACCCTAAATATGCTGAAGTTTACAGCAATATGGGCCTTGCATATAGAGAATATGGTTTAATTGATAATTCCATAGAATACTATCGAAAAAGTCTTGAGATTAATCCTGAATTAATAGATGTGCACGTTAATTTAGCTCTTTCACTTCTTTTAAATGGAGATTACCTTACGGGCTGGGAAGAATATGAATGGAGAAAAAAACAACTCCCCAAAATATTTTCTAAACCATTCTGGGAATCTTATGATGATGATGTTTCTGGCAAAAAAATTCTTATTTACACTGAACAGGGTTTTGGTGATGCTATACAATTTATACGTTATATACCTTTTGTATATGAGCTTGGTGCAAAAATTATTTTAATTTGTCCAAAGGAATTAAAATCTTTATTTCAAAATATTCAAGGTATATATAATATTTTAACATTTGGCGAAAAAATTCCTGATTTTGATTTGCACTGTCCCATCCTCTCCCTGCCTTATATTTTTAAAACTACTATTGAAAATATCCCATCCAATATTCCTTATTTATTCCCGGATAAAACAATAATTAATAAATGGGCAGAAAAGATTCATAGTGATAATAACAATAAACTGAAAATAGGTATAGCATGGTCTGGCAGAAATCATGTACATAATATAAATTTATTTGCACCTTTATCTGATATAAATGAAGTAACATTTTTCAGTCTGCAGAAAGGTGAGGCAGCTTCACAGGCTTTAAACCCACCAAACGGCATGAAAATAATTGATTATTCTGACCAGATAACCGATTTTTTAGATACTGCCGGAATAATAATGAATCTCGATCTTGTTATCTCAATTGATACTTCTGTTGCTCATTTAGCCGGTGCACTTGGTAAAAATGTCTGGACATTACTTACTTACGTTCCGGACTGGCGCTGGTTATTAAACAGAAAAGACAGTCCATGGTACCCGACAATGCGTCTTTTCCGTCAAAAATCTATTGGTAACTGGAATTCTGTTTTTTCCAAAGTTCTGAATGAATTAAATATAATTATCCGAAAAAATTCTTTTGAATAATAAAATTATGCAGATATCATGAGAAAAATTATTTTTATCCATAATATTAATTATTCATTATCTTTAATCCGTATAAGAATTTCTATGGCCACGGAAAACATAAACAGGATAAGAACTTTTTTTCAGAAATATCCACATTACTATCTTAAATAGTTGTTACTCCGTCTATTCTTTTAAGCCCTGCTTTTATTGCAAAATCTATTGCTTCTGCATATTCATTTTTTGTAATTCTTCTGTTTAAAGGAGGATGTTCAAAGGCTTTAAAACAGGGATGGTATTGATCCATAATATTTATATAAGTATTGCGTGAAATCTCATTAGCAATAAAATTAACAATATTTTCAGTTCCGGCAATTCTTTCGGGCAATACTAAATGCCTTACAAGTAAACCTCTGAGAGCTATACCATACTTATTTGTGATTAAATCGCCTACTTGTCTATGCATTTCTTTTAATATTATTTTTGCATTTTCAGGGTAATTTCCTGCCTTAGAATATTTTTTTGCCATTTCAGAATCCCAGAATTTAAAATCAGGCATATAAATATCAATAATACCTTCAAGAATTTGAATTGCCTGAAGAGACTCGTATCCTCCGCAATTATAAACAACTGGAACTCTAAGTCCATTTTCAGAAGCTATCTTAATTGATTTAAGCAGCATTGGCATCTGATGTGTAGGTGTTACAAGATTGATATTATGACAGCCCTGATTCTGCAGCTCTATCATAATTTCAGCAACTCTTTCAAAAGTTGTCTCAACGCCCTCACCAAGATGACTGATTGAATAATTCTGACAGAAAATGCAGCCAAGATTACAGTTGCCCATAAAAATTGTTCCTGAGCCAAAATTGCCAACAAGAGGTTTTTCTTCACCAAAATGGGCTCCATAGCTTGAGATAAAAGGTTTAACTCCTGTTTTGCAAAAACCTTTTTCTCCTGATGTTCTGTCAACCCTGCACTCTCTTGGACATAGGCTGCACTCTTTTAAAATTGAAAAAGCCTCTTCAATTTTATCTAAGAAAATACCAGGTGGCAATTGTAAATATGCAGGAACAAAAAAATCCTTTTCCATATTCTGTATTGTAATTTAGTTTACTGTTTTATCTCTGAGGCTTATGCTTCGACTTCAGCCTCATTAAAAAAATACCCGTGATTTTATTTCATAAATTTAGTTATTGCAGACATACAACAGCTGTCCCTTTAATAAAAGGGGCGTTAAAACCCTCACTCTTTGCCTATAGCTTATAAACCTCTTCATTCCCCTTTGATAAGAGGAAATTTTGGTATCTCCTCTTTTTTAATAAGAATTGCACATTAAGAAGGTGAATGAAGAGTGTAAAATTACAGCATAACTGCGCCGCTTCCTGCAGAGCTAACCAATTTTGCATAACGGGCAAGATAGCCTTTTGTTATTTTTGGTTTAATTGGTTTCCAGTTCTTCTTTCTTTCGTTTATTTCTTCTTCTGTTAACAATACATCTATTTTTCTGTTTGGTATGTCTATTCTTATCCTGTCACCATCTCTTAAAACAGCAATTGTGCCGCCTTCCATTGCCTCGGGTGAAATATGCCCGATGCATGGGCCTCTTGTGCCACCAGAAAATCTTCCATCTGTGATTAAAGCAACTGAATCACTCAACCCCATGCCTGCAATAGCTGCTGTTGGTGAGAGCATTTCTCTCATGCCAGGTCCTCCCTTTGGTCCTTCGTATCTTATTACAACAACATTACCAGGCTTGATTTCTCCATTCATTATAGCTTTCATGCCCTCTTCTTCTGAATTAAAAACTTTTGCAGTGCCTTCAAATTTCATGGCATGCTGACTTACCGCAGTTTGTTTAACCACAGAACCATCAGGAGCAATATTCCCTCTAAGTATAGCAATGCCCCCTTCTTTGTGATAAGGATTTTCTAATGGCCTGATAACGTTTTCATCAACAACTTCTGCCGAGTCTGCTATTTCATAAATTTTTTTACCGCTTACGGTTATATTATTATGTAAATTCTTTTTTAGTCTTTTAAGTAAGGCAGGGATTCCGCCAGCCCATTCTAGGTCCTCAAGATAATGAGTTCCTCCCGGAAGCATATTGGCTAAATGCGGTGTTTTCTTGCTTAGAATATCAAATGTTTCCAGCGGAAGTTCAACTCCTGCGTCATGCGCAATAGCAGGTATGTGAAGAGCTGTATTTGTTGAACCGCCGAGAGCAAGGTCAGCCATAATAGCATTTTCAAAAGATTCACGGGTCATAATTTTTCTTGCTGTTATTTTTTTCTTTATAAGTTCAACAATTTTAATTCCGCTTTCAAAAGCAATTCTCCTTTTATCTGCAGATATAGCAAGCGCTGTTGCACAATGCGGAAGACTCATACCCAATGATTCTGTTACACATGCCATTGTATTGGCTGTGTACATTCCCTGACATGAACCTGCACCCGGGCAGGCACACATTTCAAGAGATTCAAGCTCTTTATCTTTAATTAAACCTTTTTTATATTTACCGACAGCCTCAAAAGTATCATTTACCAAAGATAGTCTTTTCCCCCTAAGATGACCTGACAACATAGGACCTGCTGTTACAACAATTGCGGGTATATCCAGTCTCCCTGCTGCCATTAACATTCCGGGTGTTATCTTGTCGCAATTTGTGAGTAACACAAGTCCGTCAAACTGGTGTGCCTGAGTGATTGATTCCACCATATCTGCTATCAGTTCCCTTGAAGGAAGCGAATAATGCATTCCTTTATGCCCCATTGCAATACCGTCACAAATTCCTGGAATACCAAAAATAAAAGGATAACCGCCTCCTGTATGAATTCCTTTCTCAATAAATCTTTCAAGATCACGCATACCTATATGCCCCGGTATAATGTCCGTAAAACTTGAAGCAACACCAATAAATGGTTTTTTCATCTCTGTTTTGCATATCCCTGTCGCATAAAGTAGTGCTCTATGGGGAACTCTCTCTAAACCTTCTTTTATAGCTTTGCTTCTCATAATAATTCCTCCTTCAAATTAAATAATAATTAAAATCCCCTCTTGAACTTTCTAAAAAAGAGCAAGAGGGGATTTGATTCAATGCATATGTTTTTAATTTATTGAAACTGTTTTTTTGTATTCCCTTATCATCTCTGCCATACGGTCTTTTCTTAAAAGTTTTAATTTTTGTATCCGCTTTCTTTCCAGTTCTTCTTCAGGTGTAAGATAACGTTTACTGTCAATTTCTGCAAGCAGGCTGTCAAGATTTCTGTGTTCTTCACTAAGTCTTCTGAATTCCTCATTTTCTTTTTTTAAGGTTTCGGCAATTTCTTGTTCTTTCAATCTGGCCTCCTTTTAATATAAATTTAAAATATATATAAATTTAATTCTGCTCGTTTTTTAAAATTATATATCCTTAATAATCCTTTCTGCAAGGTTTGAAGAATTCTCGATGCAATCATTTACTCCAATTCCCCTGAAGGCATTACCTGTTATATAGAAACCTTTGTAATTATTTAAAATGTCATCTATTTTTTTCAATTTAAGGTCATGATTAATAAAATATTGTGGTATTCCTTTTCTATGAATATAAACTTTTGCAAAATCAGGCTCTGAATTAATACCCATTATTTTTCTTAATTCATCCACTACTATATTAATTTGCTTTTCTTCATCCTGCTCTGCGAGTTCGGACATGCGCGCACCTCCGAGCATGGTTCTAAGCAAAACTTTGCCTTCAGGCGCTCTGTTTGGAAAAACACTTGAATCCCATAATGTGCCAAGAATTTTTCTGCCTTCTCTGTATGGAATAAGAAAACCGAAACCATCAAGAGGGTGAATTATTTTTTCTCTTCTATATCCAAGACAAACAACAGAAATTGAAGGATAATAAATATCACGCAACAGAAGAGACAAACTTTTATCAAGATTATTTGTAAGCTCAGCCAATGCAAAAGCAGGAATTGCGCTGATAACAATTTTTGACTCAATTTTGGAGCCATCTGATAATAATATCGTATAAATGTCTTTATTTTTATCAATTGAGACAGCCTGTGAACCTGTGCATAATCTTGAGCCTAAAAAATTTGTAAGTGAATTTATAATTGTTTCCATTCCATCCTGAAAAGAAGTCAAAACACCTCCTGGACCTGCACCTACTTTTTTACCTGTTTTTTTTGCTTCTTTCTGAAGTTTTATCATACCCCGAATAAGACTGCCATAATTTTGTTCCAGATTATAAACTTTAGGAAAACAACTTTTTAGACTCATCTTTTCAGGATCTCCGGCAAAAATGCCTGAAGCCATTGGATCAATCAATTTTTCATAAGCTTCTTTGCCAAGCCTTCTTTTTGCGAAATCCGCGAGTGTCTCATCTTTACCAGTGCCTTTAGGTACGAATAATTCCCCGACAATTCTTAATCTGCCATATACACTTAAAAGGTCTGATTTAAAAAAAGATAAAGGTGATTCAGGCAACATTTTAAGTTTGCCATCTGAAAAAATAAAACGCTTTCTTGAATTATCATTGCTTCTTAAAGGAGCGAGCCCGAGCTTTTTAGAAAGCTCAAGAGTTTTAGGCCTGTTGTCAAGAAAACCATTCACCCCGCCTTCGCAGAGGAATCCATTAGTTTTATCTGTCCATATTTTCCCACCAGCTTTTTTCTCTGACTCTATTACTGTAAGGTCAAGTGAAGGATTTTTCTCAAGAAGAAAGTACGCAAGTGAGAGTCCTGATATGCCAGCTCCAATAATAACAATTTTCATATATTATAAATTTTACCATAATTAGCGCATAACATGACAGAAAAACTAATCAGATGCTGAAGGCTTTTTTAATTTTACAACTTCTGCATTGCTTCAATTGCATTTTTTGAGTTAACTAAGTGGTAGGGAATATATATGGAATAGTTATAGGTAGCAGAATATAGAGTATAGTAAATTTTGACGAGATAAAATATTAATCATATGCTAAATAATTCTTGACTTTCAGTCTTTAATTTATTATCTTAAAAATATTAGTATCAAATAGTTATATAATTTTATGGCAGTTAATTATTTAATCAAAAGATTATATTATTTTGGATTTTAATTGCATTTTTGGGTTAATTATTTTATTCTGCTGTTATCACTCATCAGCAAGAAGGAGGTGGAAGCAAAGCATTGTTAGCATAGACGAAAGGGTGTCAGTTAAAATCTAAACATTTTAAAAAGGAGGCAGAATGTTTAAAAAAACCAAAATAAAATACATCATAATGCTTACGATGGTTCTTCTAATTTCTTTATCAATAGCTCATGCAGAAGATAAAACAATGGTTGGAACTTTATCAGCAACAATGGATGAACAGAATAATACAGTAACAGCTATGTTTGTAGGCTATTGTGAAGGCGAACCTGTTATAATAGGTCCAACCACATGGTCAAGCTCTGTTCAAGAGTTTTCTAACGCAAGTGTGGAAGATATTGGCAATAAACTTTGCGGCAGCAGCAAATCAGTTAAGAAAATTACAAAATCAACCAAAACAAATAAGGATGTTGTTGCAGAAATCGTGGTTACTGCTCCAACTTCAGCTATTATAGTAGGCAGATAAAAACTTTTTTTTAATACCTCTAATTTTAAAATATCAGAAGAAATTCTGTAAGGAGGATTTTTATTATTATGTTCAATAAAAACCTGCGCAGTCATGAAAGAACGCCTTTTGTAGATTCCTTAGAATATTCTGTTGCTATAATGGATTTTAACAGGTTAAAAGCTGTTGAAGATGTTGCAGTTGTAATTGATATGAGTAAAAAAGGTATGGGTATTTTAACAAACCAGCCGCTTAATGTTGGTAATGTGCTAAATTTTAAAAAGAATAATAAAATACCATCTCATACCGCTGTTGTAAAATGGGCTAAAATGATAGACGAGACAACCTGCAGAGCAGGCATAAAATTTACTTAACAAATTCAGGTATTCAAACTTTTAGTTAAACGAAAATCAAAGGACTTACAGAAATCTCAAGCGGTAATTTATATTTGCCAGGTTTTATGTTATCAGACAGAATAATTTTATATTTTAATTTCACCATTAAAGGGTCTCTTCCATGATATGGCTGAGAAGTCATGGCTCCTTCTGCGGTAACTTTAACTTCTTGATCTAATCCTTCAATTAGTATTTCTCTGAAAGGTTCGGAGAGACCTTTAAAAACAACTATATATCCCGAAAGATTGTAATTTTGTATTTCTAATTGCGCTGCTGAAGGAAGCTCTATATAGCCGCGATTTATATCTTCAGAGCTTATTTCAATTTCAGTTGTATGGTAAATTATCTTTAAAGCGGTATGTGATTCAGTTGAACCTGAAACTGCAATATCAGTTTTATCTGCTGCCTGTGCTGTTATGAAAGGCGCAAAAATTAAAATTATTGTAAGCAAAGCACTAATGAGTTTATTCTGTAAATTAAGCGCCTTCGAAAGAGCTGTATTAGAAAGATAACCTTTTTGAACAAGAATATCTCCAATTTTTGCGGACGAATATTTCTGTTCCTCAAGAGCGTCTTCAAGTTGTTGTTCAGATATAAGTTCTGTTGTAACTAAAAGTTTCCCGAGTCTTAAGTTATTGATTTTATAAGGCTTCTCAGACTGGTTTTTCTGGAATAATAATAAAGCCTCGAGCTGATTTTCAGTAATATATCCCAGTTTCACCAGAATACTGCCAAGTTTTTCGCCAGTGTTTTTTTGTATATTTAACGCAGTTTCAAGCTGTTGTTGGGTTATGTTACCTGCTTGAATTAACAGGCTTCCAAGTTGTTTTTTGATCCCCGCAGCAAGAGTTAATGCATCTTGAATACTTTTAATATTTTTGTTAATTTCTAAAACAGCCTTAAGTTCTAAAGGGTCAATCACACCCATACTGATGAGGATTTCACCAAGCATTTGGTTTGTTTTTATATGGGTTTGGAGTGCTTTTTCTAAGGATTCTTTTGAAATGATATTCCCGGACAAAAGAAACTGTCCAAGTTTAATTCCTTTAAAATCTTTCGTTTTTTTGACTGACATATCTATCCTTTCAGAGCCATCCATTTTTCCATCTCTAAATATTTTGCAAAAGTTTCATCATATTATATAATTTAATATAACCTAAACGTATGGCAAAATAAATTTATTTTTTATCAGGTTTTTGGTTAAGTATTTTTTCTTAAAAAGTATAGAAAGTGTTAACCCTTAAATAAGGAGGCAAAATGTTTTGGAGAAAAATAATCATAGCTTTGGTAACATTTTTATTTCTCATTCCTGTGACAGCCTCTGGCTCATATACTGTTTTTGAATATCCATCTATACCTTTGTTTGATGAGAACAACGCAAATGGAAGTTTTAATGTTTTTATAGAGAGAAACGGCATCTGGGAAAATATAGGGAAGATGAGTTTTGATAAATATTACAGGCACAAAGAGCTGGATATAACAGATTACGCTAACGAAAGCAAGATAAGGGTAAAACTCCGGAAACAGGGTGGAGGGATGGCACATATAGATTCAATTCTTTTAAATAATAAACAACCCTCTAAAGTTATTAATGCGGATATTTTAAAAAAGTTGATAAAAGATGACTTTGACGTAATAGATGCATCTGACAAAGAGATAGAAGTTGAATTTAATGTTCAACAAAAAGAAAAGGTAAGGCTTGGATTAACTGCAAGGATTGAGGGGAAGATAATAAGCGAGATACCCTTCCAATATCCTGTTTCAAACCTTTATAAGAAGATTGACAACGGAGCGGCCTTTTACAAATATAATCTAAATTCCAATGCAAATAGTGACAGGTTCTTTTTTAAGGAATACTCAGTAACAGGCTCAGGGCATCCATCAGGCTATACATATGGTTGGTTAAGCAACGATGATAAGAACCTTTATGTAAAGATAGACTTTACACCTGACAATACAATGGATGGTGAAAAAGATTATGCAAAGGTATATATAAAAACAGGTGAAGGGATAAAGGAATTCAAGGTATCAGAGAGAAACACAGATTGGGGCAAATCTGGATTTACATACACGGATAAGGTTGCCTATCAGCATAAGGTTTATGAGTTTAAAATACCATTAAAAGAACTGAACATAAATGATACTAAAGAGGCGACTACTTTAGAGCTCGCTTTTTCAGCTTATGGAACAGCAGCGCCTCCAGGCGGAGACTTTGACACAAATCTCAGGAAATATCTAATAGCATACAGTAAAAATTATGACATATATGGGCAATTTGTTTCTGAAAATGGTGCTGCTATTGGCTCTGAATTTGTTATATGTGATGCTACCGGACACCAACAAAGCGCGTCTGTTGCATACAACAGCAACACAAATCAATATTTAGTGGTATGGACTGATTACAGAAATGGAAGTAACTACGATATTTATGGTCAGATAGTAAATGCAAACGGCACGTTATCTGGCTCTAATTTTACTATTTCTAATAACATAGATAATCAATCTGAACCAAATATAACATATAACAGTACTACTAACCAATATCTTGTCGTGTGGACAGATTACACAAGTGGTTTTTCATTGGAGGTATCTGAACAGATTACGCTTGTTAATCCAAATATATATGGACAGATAGTAAACGCAGACGGCAGTCTTTATGGTTCAAATTTCGCTATCTGTAATAATGCAAAATCGCAGAAACATCCTTCAGTGGCATACAACAGCAACACAAATCAATATTTAGTGGCATGGACTGACTACAGAAATGGAAGTAAAACCGATATCTATGGTCAGATAGTAAATGCAAACAGTAGTCTTTATGGCTCTAATTTTGTTATTTCTAATAACCCAGAGAGTCAGTATGCTCCGGGAATAGCGTATAACAGTAATACCAACCAATATCTTGTTGCATGGCATGATGATAGAAATACCGTTGACGTTGACATTTATGGACAACTAATTAATCCAAATGGAAGCCTTAGTGGAACTGAGTTTATTATTAGTAATGCGACAGGTAATCAATTTGATACCTCAGTAACTTATAGTGAAAATTTGGATAAATATTTTGTTGCATGGGTGGATTGTAGAAGTGAAAAATATTTTATTTATGGTCAATTTATTAATCCAGATGGAAGTTTATCAGGAAGTAATCTATTTATAGTCAATGTTGAGGTATTGTCTCCGCCACATGTTATATCAAATCCTTATTGTCCAAATTTTCTTGTAGGATTTTATGAGATAGAAAATGAAAAATATAACTGGTTATTATACGGCGATCCTTGTAAACATAATCTTTCAGTTACTAAAGATGGTACTGGCACAGGCTCAGTAGAAGCTTCAGGATGTTCACTTTCATGGTCCGGAAATACTGGTACGTGTTCAGCTGATAATAATAAATTAATAACTCTTTCTTCTACAGCAGATACAGGTTCAACATTTGATGGCTGGTCTGGTGGCACAGGTTCAGCAGGAAGTTGCACAGGCACAGGGACTTGCACTTTTAATTTAAATTCTGATTCTTCTGTAACTGCAATATTTAACAGAATAGCTCCAATCTGTACATATACAATTAATCCCGTCAGTTCATCTGCCGGATATAAAGGTAAAAAAATAAGTGTAAAAGTAACAGCTACAGGAGAAAATTGCTCTGCGCCTTCTATAAGTTCTGCTGAGTCATGGTTAACAGGACAGGTTAAATCATTTGCGAAAAATAGAGGAATAGTTATTATAACAGTAATGGCAAATGGGAGTAGTACTTCAAGGACAGGGACTGTAAACATAGGCGGACAAACATTTACAGTTACCCAATCAGGTGCACCTTGCAGAATCGCAAAGATAGTACCAACAAGCGCATTTTTCTTTAACACTGGAGGTGAAGGCAGTATATCTGTTACAGCTCCGGATAACTGCAAATGGATTGCAGGAACTGATTCTAAAACAACATGGGTAACAGTAAACACTGGAACTTCAGGCATTGGAGCTGGAACAATTACTTATACTGTAGCACCAAATTCAGGCGGCAAAAATAGAGCAGGGAAAATAATAGTAACATCTATTGAAAACAGCCGAAAAACGCATGTAATAAAGCAGATGAAATAATACTGATGCCTGATCTTCTATCTTCATAAAATAAATTTGTTTTTATTTGCTTTTTGGGGTTTAATTGCATTATTTTGGTAAACTAAAATTATCATTTTAAAAAATTATCAGGTAACCTTAAGTTGCTATGTTCTCTAAACGGTTGTAATTGACGCCTTTATCAGCGCCATCAATTCTGAATATGGGGTCAAATTCAACAATCTGTGAAAGTTGCTCTAAATTAATATGATTATAGAAGACAGGCTTAATCAGGTTCTCATCATTTGAATAATAAATAAGATATTTATGAAGGTTCTTATCTGATATAATCTGTTTTGAAATACGGGTGTTTTTATACAATCTAATGTAAGTATTTATATTTATACTCTCTGGCAACGGTCTTCTTATATTCTCAAGATGCTGTTTTATTTCCTGTTCTTTTTCATAAGGAAATCCGGTCAATAAATCTACTGCTACTTTAATTCCTGTTGACTTTGCGCTAAAAAGAAAACGCTCAATATCAGACCAGTACATATCGCATTTTTTATAAGTATCAACAGTCAAAGTAATAAGATACGCACCTGTTTCTTTCATAAGTTGAAAAAGCTTTTTATTAAAATTATCAGGTTTCATATAGGCTGTCCACTTTATATTTAAATTTTCCTGTTTCAATGCATTACAAAAATCAAGACAGTATTCAAGACTTTCATTAAACTCAGAATCGCATAAATGAAAATGAGAGCAGCCAATATTTATGAGTTCTTTAATCTCATTGATTACATCAGAAATTTCTTTAAAAAAAACCTTTGTATTTGCTTCAATACAGTAACAACATGAAGAACTACACCCTTTATGTGTCTCAAAACCAGCAATCCCACCTTTTTCAAGGTATTTATTATAGTTTATTCCTGAAATAATGCGATTAATTTTCAGGCCACTGGTGCATGTCCCATAAAAAATTTTATTGTTTGTATTGGAATTTATTTGTTCAAGAACATAATTAATTGATCCCTCTGCAGGTCCAGAAATAATAAAATCTGAATCAAGGTATTCAAGTATATCCTTTGGGCAGGAAATTGTACCTGCTCCTCCGATTATTACTTTCAAACCACAATTTTCTTTGATATGTTTAACAATATCCCTTATTTCATTAAGAAAAAATTCATTATTTAGAAAAAGAGCTGAATCAATATTTCTTACAGTTATACCAGTGATATCAGGCTTGAATAAGTCTATTGCATTATCTATTTCCTTGAAAATATTTTCTGAAAAACATAAATCAAGTATCTCTGCTTTATTCCCTGCTGAAATTAAAGCGCCTGCAATATATTCAAGTCCTATAGGAGGAACAGGTGGAAACATGTATCTATTTGGATTGATAAGCAGAACTTTCACTTTTTAATATCTGTCTTCAGTCCACATTTCAGGGGTAAATCTTACAACTTTGTTTCTTCCAGTTTCTTTTGCTTTATATAGTGCTACATCAGCAAATTTTATAGCTTCCCAGAAACTTTGAGTATCTTTTGGAATTTCGCTTACACCAATACTTATTGTTTTTGTAATTGTTGCTCCAGCTATAGAAATTTTGGTATTTTCCATATTTGATTTTATTTTTTTTGCAATTTCAATAGATTTTTCAGGTTGAATATCTATAAGAAGAACCAGAAATTCTTCACCTCCAAATCTTATTACCAGGTCAGAACTTCTTACGCTCTTTTTTATAATATCAGCTGTAATTTTGAGAACCTTATCTCCATTATCATGCCCGTATTTGTCATTTACTTCTTTAAAGAAATCAAGATCGCACATTAAGAAGCCAAGTGTTGTGTTTCTTCTTTGAATCCCTGCAACTAAATTTTCAGAGGTTTCTTCAAGGAATCTTCTGTTGTATATATCTGTTAAACCATCCTTGATTGAAGTTTCTCTAAATGCTCTCATTACCCTTTTTGCTTCTAAAACGGGCTGAGCTTCACTTATATATTGCCTTGCTTTTAAAATTCTCTGTTTAACTTCGCTTGTAACAGCTTCGGATTTGTCTATAACTATTTGTACAACACCTCCAACCTTGCCTGAAATAAATATAGGATGACATAAATATATCTCATCTGGCTTTACATTTGCATATTTACAAATATCAGATTTTTCTTCAGATGATATTATATGACCTGTCCTCTTTGCTCTGCACAAATCACAGTTAAGCACAATATCAACTTTACAATTTAATTCTGAAATATCTATATTTTCAGGGAAGACAGTTTTGAGTTTATTTTTGTATGTTGAAATTTCATGTATTATACATTTTGAAAATCCAAAATTAAGGGTTATTATTTCGCCCAGTCTTTTATAGACGTCTTCAACAGTTTCATCTTCTTCAATGAGTTTTTTAAAATTAGTCAAACCTTCAAGTTCTTCAATAAATTTATTATATTCTTGAGCAAGAATTCCAAGCTCATCACCTGATTTTATCGTAATTTCTTTTGCAAAATCCATTTTTGTGGTAAATGCTCTAAAATTTGCTGCTATTGAGTTTATAGGCCTGACTAAGTTTATTGAAATAAGTATCCCAAAAACTATTGAAAGGATTGTTCCAATAAACATAGTCAGGATTATAAGAAAATAAGAAATTCTAACTCCTTTATTAATTGCATTTGAATTTAAGTTTCCTTCACGGGATAAATCAATGATATAGGCATCAAGCATTTGCAGGGATTTCTGAGTTAATGCATCATATTCAGAAATTTTCGATTTTAATAATGACGAATTTTTTAAATCACTATTTTTAGCGTTTGCAATATCTAAAAAAATTATTTTAAGTTTTTTTAAATTATTAATAATATCGTCTATTAGTTTTTTCTTTTCAGAGTCAGTTACTGGTTTTACATAAAATTCGTAAATTAAATTATTTTCTTCTTCTGAGTATTCTTTGATAAATCCGCCTTTTTTTAATATGCTCAAATTTGTATAACATTCTTCAAGCAGATTTTTCCCTGTGTCAAAATTTATGTGAATATCTTCGTGTTTATTTGAGAGAAGTAATTTATGCGCAGATATATTGGCGCGGGAAATTTTCCTTATAGAACTATTTAATAGTTTTTGATAAGGTTCGATATAATTTACCAATTCACCTGATTGTAAATTCAAATATAATAAAGAAATAAGTCCAATTACAGATGCAGCAACAATCCAGAAAAGCGTGCCCGCAGAAAAAAGTATAAACTTTTTCCTGATTGGAAGATTGGTGAAAGTAAGTACCTGCATTAAATTGTTAAAAAATAACTTAAATTTTTGTATCATTATTTTTTATATTCAAAAACTAAATGTTTATATTATAAAGACTTTAATATAATTAATAAAATATCATGCTAAAATACCTGCTTTCTTCAGCCTGTTAACGACGGGGCAAATAAATTTTACAACAATCAGAATTTGTTTCTTATTCCCGTTTCAATTATCCTGTTTTTAATTGTCTTTATCCTGTCTCTTATTTCAGCGGCACGCTCAAAATCAAGATTTTTGGCAGCTTTTTTCATCTCTGATTCAAGCTTTTTTATATCCTTTTCATCATAGCTGTAACCTTCAATTTCCTCTGCAATTTTTGGAACCGTCCAATAATCAGATTCATATATTGAACTGAGAATATCTTTAATATTTGATTTAACAGTCTCTGGTGTAATTCCCATTTTTTTGTTGTATTCTTCCTGAATTTTTCTTCTCCTTTTTGTTTCATCAAGAGCGCGTTGCATTGAACCTGTTATTGTATCCGCATATAAAATTACCTCTCCATTAATATTTCGGGCTGCACGTCCGGCTGTCTGGATTAAAGAGCGTTCAGATCTGAGAAAACCTTCCTTATCAGCATCGAGTATAGCAACGAGTGAGACTTCCGGTAGATCAAGTCCTTCACGTAAAAGATTAACACCAATAAGAACATCAAAAACTCCGAGCCTCAAATCTCTTATTATTTCTACCCGTTCAAGCGTGTCTATATCAGAATGAAGATAACGCGCTTTAATATTTAGATTAGAATAATAATCTGTAAGGTCTTCAGCCATTTTCTTAGTTAATGTTGTAACCAGTGTTCTTTCATTTCTAAGTGCCCGCTTTTTTATTTCAGCGAGCAGATCATCAACCTGTCCGGCTACAGGTCTTACAAAAAGTTTGGGATCAAGAAGACCTGTGGGTCTGATAATTTGTTCAATAACTCGTCCTTGTGATTTTTTAATTTCATAGTCTCCAGGTGTTGCAGATACATATATTACCTGTTTCACCCTATCTTCAAACTCTTCAAATTTAAGAGGCCTATTATCAAGAGCAGAAGGAAGTCTAAAACCAAAATCAATAAGATTTTGTTTTCTTGACTTATCACCTTCATACATTCCTCCTAATTGAGGAATTGTTGCATGTGATTCATCTATTATTATTAAAAAATCTTCGGGAAAGTAATCTATCAAAGTATAAGGAGGTTGTCCGGGCATCCTTCCGCTTAAATGCCTTGAATAATTCTCTATCCCATGACAGAAATTAAATTCTTTTAGCATTTCAAGATCATAAAGGGTTCTCTGTTCAATCCTTTGAGCCTCTATTTTTTTACCTTCCTTCAAAAAATATTCAATACGTTCTTTCAACTCTTCCTCAATTTTTTTCAAGGCAACTTCAAGACGTTCTTTTGGTGTAATCCAGTGGCTGTTGGGAAATATCGCTACTTTATTTTTTCTTTGAATTTTCTTTCCGGTAAGAGGATCGAACTCAACTATTGAATCAATATAGTCTCCAAAAAAATCGACTCTTACGGCTTTTTCATTCGATAAAGATGGAACTATTTCAACAATATCCCCGCGAACCCTGAAGATACCCCTTTTAAATTCGCTTTCAGAACGCATATATTGTATTTCAACGAGTCTGTGAAGTATGTCATCTCTTTTGACTTTCATTCCTTCTTCAAGAACAAGGTGCATATTCATATAATCCTGCGGAGAACCTATGCCATATATGCAGGACACTGAAGCAATAACAACTGTATCTCTTCTTTCCAAAACCGAGGTTGTTGCAGAATGTCTCATCCTGTCAATATCATCATTTATCAGAGCATCCTTTTCTATATATGTATCTGTTGAAGGTATATAGGCTTCAGGCTGGTAATAATCATAATAACTCACGAAAAATTCTACAGCATTATCAGGGAAAAGCTCTTTGAATTCTCCATAGAGCTGTGCAGCAAGAGTTTTGTTGTGAGCTATAATTAAAGCAGGCTTATTTACATTTGCAATCACATTTGCGATTGTAAATGTTTTGCCTGAACCAGTTACACCAAGTAATGTCTGGTGTTTGATTCCTTTTTCAATGCCTTTTGAAAGCTCGTTGATAGCTTTTGGCTGGTCACCTTTTGGTTTGAAATAAGTTGCAAGTCTGAAAATATTTACACCTCCTCGTCAGAAAAAATATCTCTTAATTTTTCATATCTATTTCCAAATTTGTTCTGCAATTGATTATCAAATCTCCTGATGATCTTCATCATATAAATATCATGTTTGATAAATTCTTCTGCTATCAAAATAAATCCTCTATTTTTACTCCATGTTCCCTCAACATTCCCGAATTTTAAAATAGTACCTGTAATAGCTTCTCTGGAATCAGAAACAACAGTCAAAAATCTATTCTTTTTTTCTTTATGTAATGAATCATCAACAGGATGCGGGTAAATTTTACCTATTTTCGGACCTGTGTTGCCAAAATGCAATATAGCAATTCTTACACCTCTTTTTTCAGCTCCTCTAATTGAATCTTCAAGACTGAGAAATTCCTCTTTCCAGATCGATATAAGCAGGGTATGAGTCGCCTTGTCAATCAAAGTTTTTGCTTTTTCTATTAAAAGATCATAGTCAATAATACTCCACGTTGTAATATCTTCAGACCCATGAAGAAAATCAGATAGACTTTTTTCAATATTCTTTAAAGATGTCTCAAGCCTGTCTTTCTGTTTGTTTATAAAGTCATTTAATCCTATTGGAATATATCTTTGTTTATTTTTATCTGCTATAACATTAACAAGCCCGTTTAAAATTAATTTTTTTACAACTTCATATATTTTTGATGTTGGAATTCCTGAAGCTTTTGCAAGCTCATAGGCAGTACAGGGATAATCCTTAAGAAGCGCAAGATATGCCCTTGCCTCATATTCTGAAAGTCCCAGTGAAACAAATTGAGAAACTGTATTTTTCATATATAACTACCAGAGTAGTTAATAATATATTAAAATTTAATAACTGTCAACCCATTTAAAATAGCCTTTTTACCTTGAAATTAGTAATTTCATTTATTAAGGGTGCTTTATCAAGCATTGAAAATTAAGTAAAAAATCATTTATGTACTACTGGTAAAAATCATAATCCGTTAATTTTTTACCTCTACCAGTTTCCCACTTACAAATTTATGAATTATGCTGGAAACATAAGTCTGATAAGGCAATCCCTTGCTTATTGCCTTTTTCTGCAATTCAGTCAGGTCTCTTTCGGAAATTCTTAAGTTTAGTCTTCTGTCTTTCTTTAACGCATTTCTTGCATACCTCATAAGTTCAGACTTTTCTTTTTGAAAGGTTTTTAACAGAAACCCATTCACCTTTTTCAAAACTGTTCAATATTTCTTGTTCTTATTTAGTTAATTTAGCTTTCATTTTTCTCCTCCTGAATAAATTTTTGTTGTCTTTCTTCCTAAATAATGGTTTTTAGGAATATTTCTTCCATACAAACGGGGTTAGGAGGTTGTTATTTGCCTTTGTTGTTGCGCCATGCTTTTTGCGCCATACGCTCTCTAATTCCACTATTGAAAGGGGTGGCACGAAGTGACGGGGTGTGCCCCCTCTTGAGAATGCTGCAGGATGTGTAAGCCCTGTCATTTGCGCCGTTGCCGTTTGCCGTTATCTTTTTCTCCTTTTTTGATAAACGCAATAACGCTATAAACTTTACAAGGGGGCTTAAGGGGTTGTATGTATATTCCTTTGTCATGTTGTTGTTTTTCTTATACTTCAATCTTCAGCCTTTTTATGAGATATGTCTGCATTATCTTTGGTTAAATCTTAAAAAAAACTTTTGTATATATACTATTTAAGTTATATAAACAAATGTTTTATAATTTACAAAGGTAAACAATGATTCCATATAAAGATGATAACCCTACTTCAATTACGCCATACGTAACGATAGGAATTATTATCATTAATATCTGTGTTTTTATATTGCAGGTTTTTTCTCAATCAGGAATGAGAGATATAACATTTTCATATGGCGCTATCCCGCATTCACTTTTAACATTCGAAAAAATTCAGCCCATTCATCCTGTTATGACAGTTTTCACATCAATGTTTATGCATGGAGGCTTGTTTCATCTTGCTGGTAATATGCTTTATCTATGGATATTTGGTAATAATATAGAAGATCAACTTGGTCACTATCGTTTTATTGTTTTTTATCTTTTTTGCGGCATTGTAGCTGCATATTCATATGCATTTACAAATTCTAATTCTGTTATTCCTATGGTTGGAGCAAGCGGTGCTATATCAGGCGTTCTCGGAGCGTACATGCTACTTTTCCCAAGAGCAAACATTCATACATTCATTTTTTTTGGATTTTTTGTCACCACTGTAAAAATTCCAGCCTTGATAGTTATTGGATTTTGGGCTATTATACAATTCATTAATGGTATGATAAGTTCTAACATTGAAGGAGCATCTGGCGGGGTTGCCTGGTTTGCGCATATTGGAGGGTTTCTTATTGGACTTTTAACTATAAAATTCTGGATTCCAAGGAGGAAAAGGCTGTGGTTGTAATATGTCCAAAATGTAAAATAAAATTAAAGATTGAAGATTCTAAACTAACAGAAAAAGGAACAAGATTTAAATGTCCTAAATGCAGTACAACTCTTCTGGTAAAAAAACCAATTACACAAGCGGCTAAGCCTGTTGATAATCTAAAAATTCTGGTTGCTCATTCGAATCAATCAATAATTAGCATTATTGAATCAATTCTAAAAGCCGAAGGATACAGGATAATAACTGCTAATGACGGAATAGAAGCTATGGTAAAAGCAGTTAAAGAAATGCCTTTTCTTCTTATACTTGAAGTCAGTCTGCCAAAAATATTTGGATTTGAAGTTTGTAAAAGATTAAGATTAAGACCTGAAACTAAAAATATGAAATATATCCTTGTAAGTTCAGTTCATGATGATAAAAGATATAGGAGACAACCTGAATCTCTCTATGAAGCTGATGATTATATAGAAGAACATAACTTACAGGAACTCCTTCTTGATTCAGTAAAAAAACTAAGAGGCTACGTAAAAGAACCCGGGAAAAAGGAAACTATAACTGAAAAACCCGCTAACATACCTGCAGAAGAAAAAATTAAAGTAGAGCATAAACCTGAAACAATTTTAGAGCAGAAACAAGTTCAGCCTCAGCTATCAGAAATGGCTGAGAGAGCAAAAAGACTTGCAAGAGCAATTGTTTCGGACATTTATCTTTATAATACTCCAAAAGCTGAAGAGGCTATAAAAAATAATACATTTTTCTCTGTTTTTGCAGCTGAGTTACGCGAAGGACAAAAGCTCTATGATAATCGTATCCCGCAGGAAGTAAGGATTCAAAAAGACTTTTTTAAAGAAACAATCGAGGAATTTATCGAAAATAAAAAGAAAAACTTATAATTTCTTAAAATATTCAGAAAATAAAAGAAATTATTAGAAAAATAGAAATATTCTTTAATATTATTCGTTATTACCTTTTATAACGCCTTGCCTTAATAACCCTTTTCTTATTATATTAGCACTCATCAAGAGTGAGTGCTAATAAAACAAACCAAATTCTTAAATAAAATGAAAGGAGAAGAGTCATATGAAGTTCAAACCATTAAGAGACAGAGTTTTTGTAAAATTCTCAAATGAGGAGGAAAGAACCGCAGGAGGTATTTACATACCTGATTCTGCAAAAGAGAAACCTCAAAAAGGCGTTGTAATCGCAGTTGGACCTGGCAGAGTAACAGATGATGGAAAACGCCAGGCAATGGAAGTAAAAGTAGGTGACACAGTTCTGTTTGATAAATATTCTGGCTCAAAAATCAAAATGGATGACGAAGAATATCTAATCATAAGAGAAGAAGACATACTCGGCATTGTTGAATAAGAAATTTAAAAAAATTAAAGGAGGATACATTAATGGCTAAGCAGTTAATTTTTGATGAAGCAGCAAGAAGCGCTATACTAAGAGGCGTTGCAATGCTTACTGACGCAGTAAAGGCTACATTAGGTCCAAAGGGAAGGAATGCAATACTTGATAAAAAATATGGAGCACCTACAATTACTAAAGATGGTGTTACTGTTGCAAAAGAAATAGAATTAAAGGACCCATGGGAAAATATGGGTGCTCAGCTTGTTAGAGAAGTTGCATCGAAAACATCCGATACAGCAGGAGATGGCACTACCACTGCAACAGTACTTGCACATGCGATATACAGAGAAGGCATCAAAAATGTTGTAGCAGGCGCAAATCCCATGGATATTAAAAGAGGAATCGAAAAAGCTGTTGAGGTTGTAATCGAAGAACTTAAGAAAATGAGCAAACCTGTTCAGGATAAAAAAGAAATTGCTCAGGTAGGTACAATATCAGCCAATAATGATTCATCAATTGGCGAACTAATAGCAGAAGCTATGGACAAAGTTGGCAAAGACGGCGTAATCACAGTAGAAGAAGCAAAAAGCATGGCAACCACTCTCGATGTTGTTGAAGGTATGCAATTTGACAGAGGTTACATTTCTCCTTACTTTATAACCGACCCTGAAAGAATGGAATGTGTTCTTGAAGACGCATATATTCTTCTTCATGAGAAGAAAATATCAAGCATGAAAGATCTTCTCCCGATACTTGAACAGACCGCAAAAATGGGAAAACCTCTCATGATAATCTCTGAAGAAGTTGAAGGCGAAGCACTTGCAACATTAGTAGTAAATAAATTACGCGGAACAATTCAAGTTTGTGCGGTAAAAGCTCCTGGATTTGGTGACAGAAGGAAAGCAATGCTTGAAGATATAGCTGTTTTAACCGGAGGCACAGTAATTTCCGAGGATCTTGGAATTAAACTTGAAAATGTCAAACTAACTGATCTTGGAAGAGCAAAGAAAATTAATGTTGACAAAGAAAACACAACTATTGTTGAAGGAGCCGGCGATCCCGCAAAGATTCAGGGAAGAGTAAAACAGATAAAAACCCAGATTGAAGAGACAACTTCTGACTATGACAGAGAAAAGCTTCAGGAAAGACTTGCAAAACTCGTTGGTGGAGTAGCTGTAATCAATGTTGGAGCTGCGACTGAAACCGAGATGAAAGAAAAGAAAGCAAGAGTTGAAGATGCTCTCAATGCAACAAGAGCGGCTGTAGAAGAAGGTATAATACCTGGTGGTGGTGTTGCATTGCTAAGGTGTCTCCCGGCACTTAAAGGGCTCAAACTTGAAGGAGACAAACAGATTGGTGTTGAAATCATAAGAAGAGCACTTGAAGAACCGATAAGACAGATTGTAAATAATGCCGGCCTTGAAGGTTCTGTAGTAGTTGAAAAAGTTAAGCACGCAAAAGAGCCGAATTTTGGATTTGATGCAGACAGCGAGGAATATGTGGATATGCTCAAAGCTGGAATTATTGACCCAACAAAGGTTACTCGCTATGCTCTTCAAAATGCAGCTTCAGTTGCTGCATTAATGCTTACAACTTCTGTAATGATTACTGATATTCCTGAGGAAAAACCCGAAGCGCCAATGCCTCCGGGCGGCGGAATGGGCGGAATGTACTAAAAGAGAACCGATAGATTAAACAAGCATACAGGGGCAATCTGTTTGATTGCCCCTGTATATTTTTGTACAATAGGATACGGAGATAGTATGGAACGTCTGGATGTTAAAAGCTTATCAAGAATAATAGCTACAGGCACAAAATTGATTTATATAAAGATACTAAGCGAAAAGCGCATTGAAAGAACTGTAAATCAAGCAATCAAACTAATTAAAGGTGCCGATAGTCTTTATATCTGGACATGTACAAAAGGCTTCAGCCGCGAAGGAAATTTGATACCTGATACAGCCGACCCTTCAAAAGCGCTCGAAATAGCCATAAATGAACCTGAACCTGCTGTTTTTTTATTCAAAGACCTTTCATGGTTCTGGAAAGATAATCCATTCATAATCCGCAGGCTGAAAGATTTCGCTGTTCATGCCAGCCGTAAGGCTATTATTATTACAGGCCAGGATGAAAAAGTTCCAGACCCCTTGCAGGAAGATATCTTTATGTTTTATCAAAGTCTTCCGACAATGGAAGAAATCACCAATTATTTATTCCATTTACAAAAAAACGATCCTTTTCTCTCTGCTGCAACAGAGCAAGATCCTGAATTAATTGGCAAACTTGCAGTAGTTGCAAGGGGACTTGATTTAACAGATATTGATTACGGGATACGCACCATGCGAGTCGCGGGTGATAAGAAAGGCGATTCAATTTTGCAGACTCTTTTCAGAACAAAACAGAAAATAATAAATGCAAGCGGAATCATGGAATTTGTTGAAAATGATGTTAAGCCTGATCAACTCGGAGGCATGGAAAATCTTAAATACTGGATGGAACGAAGAGAAAAAGCTTTTGGCATCAAAAATATTTCTTCAGGTAAAAATTTGCCAAAGGGTATTTTGATTATGGGGATTTCAGGATGTGGCAAGTCACTCTTTGTAAAAGTTCTGGCTGCAAGATGGCAATTACCTCTCATCCGCCTTGATATGTCTTCGGTCTATTCCGGAATTTACGGTTCTCCTGAATCAACTCTGAACAAAGCATTCAATACAGTTGAGGTAGTGGCACCGTGTATCTTATGGATCGATGAGATTGAAGCTGGAATCAGTTCTCAGGGTTTCAAAGAAGAAGGAGGTGTTGCATCAAGAATTCTTGGTTCATTTCTTATCTGGATGCAGGAAAAAAAATCTCCGGTATTTGTTGCTGCAACTGCAAATGCGATAGAGATGTTACCCGCTGAAGTCATCCGCAAAGGACGTTTTGACGAAATCTTTTTTGTATCTCTTCCTGACAGGAAAGCCCGTGAAGAGATTTTCCGAATTCACTTATCAAAACTAAACGTTGAATTTAACGATAACGATATATCATTATTTGCAGAAGTTACAGAAGGTTATTCAGGCGCAGAGATTGAACAGGCGGTTAAGACCGCTGCATTCGAGGCTCTTGCAGAGAACCGTAAAATCGTACAACATGATTTGATGATCGCTTTCAGCCGCACAGTCCCTCTTTCAACAACAATGGCAGAGCAGATTAAAAAGATAGAAGCGTGGGCTTATAAACGCGCTGTACCGGCATCCGGGAAATATAAGAAATAATTTCAGGACATATTTTAGCATGATGCAGGCACTGAACAAATTTGACTATATATTTATAATTCTGTCATTCTAAGCTTATGATAAAAAAAATAATTTATATAATCACAGGATTAATACTGTTAAGCTGTTCTTATATTATTTTTCAGCTTTTCGCTCCATTGCCTATTGGAAGTAAGAATATTGAAATACAAATACCAAAAGGCTCTACTTTCAGGCAGGCTGCTGATATTTTTGCTAAAGAGAAAATACTGCGTGACAAAAATCTTTTCCTATTTCTTGGCAGGATAACAGGAATTGATAGAAAAATAAGAGCTGGATATTATTCCATTTATAGCTCAATGGATCTTTTTGATTTATTGAAAGTGTTAAGACGCGGTCAGATTATTGAGTATGAGATAACAGTAGTTGAAGGTGATTCCTTATCCGAGATTGCCAGTAAGCTCGAAGAAAAAAATATTATAAGCAAAGAAGATTTTAAAAAATTATCGACTGATAAAAATTTACTTGCTTACTTTAAAATTGATGCTCCCTCATTTGAAGGTTATCTTTTCCCCGAGACTTATAAAATCCCGAAAGGAATGGAGCCAACTGAAGTGATTGGCATGATGGTTAGTAAAATGCGAGAAAAATTTTCTGAATCATTCAAACAAAGGGCGGATGAAATAGGTCTTTCTGAAAGAGAAATTCTGACACTCGCTTCAATAATTGAGAAAGAAGCTGCTGTTGATGAAGAAAGGCCTTTAATTTCAGCCGTATATCACAATCGTTTAAAAAAGAAAATGCCTTTACAGGCAGACCCTACATCAATTTACGGGATAAAAAGCATGAAAGAGAAAATAACCTATGATGATCTCAAAAGACGAACCCCATATAATACATATATTATTAGAGGACTGCCACCAGGCCCGATTGCATCTCCGGGACTGAAATCAATAAAGGCTGCCTTATATCCAGCAAAAGTTGATTATTTATATTTTGTCTCGAATAACGATAGAACTCATATTTTTTCAAAAAATATTGATGATCATCTAAAGGCAGTTAAAGAATATCGTAATAAGAAAAAATTGGAAAAAGAAGATAATGAATATATTGAGAGCGCTGGTTAACATGAAAAAAAGAAAGAAAACTAAAATAATCAATGTCGGTGGTGTAAAAATTGGTGGGAACAATCCAATAGCTGTTCAGTCCATGACAAAGACAGATACTGCTGATGTTAAATCAACTATAAGACAAATACATTCACTTGAAAAATCTGGATGTGAAATTATCAGAGTTGCAGTGCCTGACATGAAAGCTGCCGAAGCTCTGGGAAGTATCAAGAAGAGAATTAATATTCCATTAATTGCAGATATTCATTTTGACTGGAGACTTGCACTCGAGGCTGTTAAACAGGGAGTTGATGGCCTCAGAATTAATCCAGGGAACATTGGAGCAAAATGGAAGATTAAAGAAGTGGTATCTGCTGCAAAGGACAACGGACTTCCTATCCGGGTTGGAGTAAATGCAGGTTCTCTCGAAAAAGATATATTAAATAAATATAAACACCCTGTGCCTGAAGCTCTTGTGGAAAGCGCAGGCAGAAATATAGATATACTTGAAAACATAGGATTCAAATCTATCAAAGTATCCTTAAAAGCATCAGATGTTTCAACAACAGTCGATGCATACAGATTATTTTCAAAGAAATACAGGTATCCTTTACATATTGGGATATCAGAAGCAGGACCGCCTTCACAGGGAATAATAAAAAGTTCTGTGGGTCTTGGCATATTGCTCGATGAAGGTATTGGAGATACAATAAGAGTTTCTTTGACCTCAGAACCCGAGGAAGAAGTCAGGGTAGCCTATACAATACTTGGCTCATTGGGATTAAGACAGAGAGGAATTAATATCATTTCCTGCCCAACATGCGGAAGAACAAAAATAAATCTTAAAGAACTTGTAAAAAAAGTTGAACAACATATAAAAAATATTAACAAGCCAATCACAGTTGCTGTAATGGGTTGTGTAGTTAATGGTCCCGGAGAAGCAAGGGAAGCAGATATAGGGATCGCCGGTGGAAAAGGCAGAGGCATTATATTCAGAAAAGGTGAAATAATTAAAAGCGTAAAAGAAGAAGAACTCCTCGATTGTCTTATCGAAGAATTGTGTAAAATTTAGTCTTCTGCTTTTTCAAGTTCTTTAAGAAAAGCATCGTTACACATTAAATCAAGCACAACCTTTGACACACTTTTAATAACATCAGGCAGAAGTTCTCCTTTTTCCATCTTTGCAAGATCATTGTAAATCACGAGAGAATTTAGAAAAATTGCTGACTGCCAAGATTTTTTAATAAACTCCTGTTTTTTCTTTGTCAGATGTTGCCTGTTTAAAAAATCGTGAAAAACATCGGCATCCATATTTATGAATATATCAACACCTTTACTGTCGCCGCTCGGGACAACTTTTGCGATATCTTCACCACACCAGGAAGAACCATCATCTTTTTTAATCTCAGCCCATGTTCTGCAACCTTCTTTTTTTTCTTTGTAAACAAGAACCGGTTGCGGAAGTTGATACTTTTTGATTTTTGCCAAAGAAGGCAAATAAGGAAGCTTTATTTTACTGCCTGAATCTTTGGGCTCAACATACTTAATTCTAAATTCAACCACCAGTGGCTCAAAGTTGTGTCTCGTCAGCATAGCAATAACATCTTTAATATCGCCAACCTTTGCTTTTCTGGAAGGAAAAAGTTTTGCGGTTATTCTGCCATTCCATATATGATAGGATTTCATCAGATCCGGATATATAATGAATGAGCCCTTTTCGCTCTCCCTGCTGAAATAATCATTAGGGGCATCGGTCTCAAATGTAATTCTTGCATATGAATTTATAGCAATTTGTTTAATTTGTTGTCCTCTGACTTTCAAATAGGTTGGCATCCATTTGCCTGCATATTCCTTAGCAACTAAATCCCCAATATCAGAATCATCCTTTATATTTCCATCAGTTCCGAGATAACCAAGAATAGAACGATTCTTTTTAATTAACTTTGAAATAATTCCCTCTAAAAATCTGGTGTCTTCAGGATTCCTGGATATTTGTTCTTCCCTTCTTTTTTTATTGAGTTGTCTCAAGCCTTCATGTCTTCCTAATTCTTCGGCAAGCACAGCTTCAATTTCTTTTGATACCTCATTTTCACGCATTCTGTCTCTGGAAGGCATAAAAGTCTTTTCTCTTAAATTTGTTTCAACATCAGTGCAATCAATATGCACCAAAAGGGAATCCGCAAGATAATGAAGATTAGCCTTTGTCTTTAAAAATGACCTGCCTATAGTCGCATGTGTCTGACCATTAATAGTAAAGAAAATAGCATCATTAGGAGTGGAAAACTCTTCTCTGCCAGTGTCCTCTTTGAAAACAGAGACCTCGATAGTTCTTTTGCCAAATTTGCCTAACTCGGCTATTATAGGAAAAATCTCCACTCTTTATCCCAAAAAATACTTCAACAGCTTCTTTCATTGTTCTTGGTGCATTTTTTGAATCAAGATTTCTTATTTTACATTCTTTCAAAAGAAGAGCATCTATAGAATTGATTGGTTTTTCAGCCAATGCAGCGATAGAATTTTTTGCCTGGTTATTTATTGTATTAAAATTGCCTTCATATCCGCCGTAAGGTCTCCAGTTAGATAAATCTATAAGGAATGGCTCAGAATCAATAATATCTTTTACTTCATATTCTGACTTTGCAGATATTAATTTAAATAACAATTCTTTTGAATATTCTTCATCCATGCTGATTTTAAATATTTATTTTTCAGTTTCTGCTCCAATTATTATAGAGCAATCTTCCTGATTTTGTTAACAGGTAGAATATTAGGTATTATTTATACATATTACGCTAAAATAGAAATGTCCGCGTCATTTTAGGTAATATATATCTATGACTTATAGAACAAATAAAAAAATACCCATCCTCCAAAATCAAATAATGCTTTCTATAGTTCTCCAGGGACGAAATGATGATTACATGGGGAATTTTGTATGGCGTCTTTCCACAAATATAAATAAACAGGCTAAAGATATTTTTAGTCTTGGCTATGAGAATCAAGCTGAAATTATATTGACCGATTGGGGGAGTAAAGTGCCTCTTAAAAATGTATTAATGCTTAATAATGAAGCAAAGTCTCTTCTTCGGATAATAGAGGTTTTACCTGAAATAGCGAATAAATACAATCTTGATTCTCCTTATTCCTGTGTACATGCAATTAACACAGGAATAAGAAGATCTCTGGGGGAATATATTCTTTTCTGCGATGGAGACACTTATATTCCTACTGATTCAATGGAAAAGATTTTTAATCTTTTGAATAAAGGAAATTTAAATGGAACTCCTCTTGATAAACTTCTACTACTTGCATCACGTTATCACATACCTAAAACTTTTCAACAAAAAGAACCTGAAATCGAAGAGATAGATGATTATATCGAAAAAAATAAAAATATTCTTGCTCATGACAAAATTAATTTAGATAATTTCATGGGTACTGCCACAGCTTACTTAATGTCAAGGAATTTGTGGTTTGAATGCAGAGGCTTTGATGAAAATCTCATTTATTGGGGTTGGTTTGATATAGATATTTTTTACCGCATAATTACTAAATATCCTGTTTTTGATTTTGAAGATTTTAAAATTCCATTTTTTCATCTTGAACATTATAGTGATTCAAAAAACCGTTCACTTGAAAAAGAGAATCCGAGAAAAGCAAATCCAATGATTTATCCTTCATCATTTTTTAGTAATTCTGAGAAATGGGGGTTATTTTCTGAGAAATTGTCTGAAGCTTATTTATTTCCGATTATTTTTATACACAAAGGTGATAGTGATTATCTTACATACACCCTTCGCTGTGCAAAATTGTTTAATCCACAGGCAGAAATAATTTTGCTCGGTGATGAAACAAACGAACATTTCAAATCTCATGGCATTAAACACTATTATTATTCTGAATATGAAGGTGAAGAATCACATTTATTTGATTCTATATTTAAATATATTGCAGGCAAAGATCATCCTGGCAAACCATGGTGGGTGCATTTTGTTTTTAAACGCTGGTTTCACATTTATTATTTCACTAAAAAGCACAATATCAGCAGATTCTGGACTTTTGATTCAGACACAATGATTCTAACAGATTTAAGCAAGCAGGCTTTTAAATTCATTAAATTCGATTGTACCGAGCAATGTAATGGTTCATGCATGAATGGCTTAATAGGAAATTCAGTTATAGTTAAAGGGTATATTGATCAAATAATTAATTTATTTCAGGATGAAGAATTTCTATTAAAGCAACAAAAAGAATTTGAGATAAAGACAAAATATGCTTTTACTGAGATGAGAGCATATGAAATATTTAGACAAAAAGAGGGTATTCAAACAATCAGGCTTAACTCAATAATCAATGATGAAACCTTTGATGATTGTATCTGTCAACAGCATGAAATGGAAATAGAAGGAGGGGTTAAGAAACTTTATTTCATAAATAATGGAATTTACCTCAAACACATTCCAACACAGAAATTAATTAAAGCTAATAGCCTTAATATGAGCTGGGTGCCTGTTTCATTTATAAAACAGGTTTATGATATTGTAAGCGAGAAGAAACAAATCCCCTCACAACAATCTTCAGAAAAAATATTTACCCAAAAATATAATGATTTACCGATACATTTTTTTACAATAGTACTTAATGGAGAACCATTCATCAGGCATCATATAGAAGTATTCAAACAACTGCCTTTTAAATGGCACTGGCATATTATTGAAGGGGTAGCGGATTTAAAATATGACACAGCATGGAGTTTGAAATACGGTGCAAGAATTACTGATGAAATTCATAAAAATGGTTTAAGCAATGATGGAACAACAGAATATCTTGATACTCTTATAAGAGAATATTCTGAAAATATAACTATTTACCGTAAAGAAGGCGGTAATTTCTGGGATGGGAAACTCGAGATGGTGAATGCTCCACTGAAAAACATTAACGAAGAATGTTTACTCTGGCAAATTGATGCTGATGAATTATGGACTGTAGAACAGATATGCACTGCCCGCACATTATTTATAAATAATCCGGAAAAAACAGCTGCTTATTACTACTGTCATTATTTTGTTGGTGAAAAACTTGTGATTGCTTCACGAAATACTTATGGCAATCATACTGATTATGAATGGTTACGAACATGGCGTTATATTCCAGGCGATTGCTGGATGGCGCATGAACCTCCAAAATTATATAGAAAAATTCATAATGAACAATGGATTGATATAGCCTCAATCAATATATTTAAACATAATGAAACAGAGGAACATGGACTGGTTTTCCAGCATTATTCATATGCTATAGAAGAGCAGTTATTTTTCAAAGAGAGATATTTCGGTTATTCAGGAGCAGTAAATAAATGGAAACTTCTTCAGTTGCAGACTCACTTTCCAACATTATTAAGACATTTTTTTAACTGGGTTGAAGACAACGCTCTTGTAGATACAGTTGAAGCATTAAATATAAAACCACTGGCATTAAAAGAAGTTGACGGAAAATGGCATTTCAGACAGCATGAACTGACTGAACAAAAAACTGCTTCTGACAAAACAAGGTTGCAAATCCAGAAAACAGAAAAAAAACGATTTAAATCCGGACAAAACATCCTCTGGATACGTACAGATGCAATTGGCGATGCTGTCTTATCAGCCTCAATGTTGCCTTTTATTAGGGAGAAGTATCCCGAAGCAAACATAACAGTTGTTTGCCAGAAGCATCTTGCAGAAATTTACGAGCCTTCTCCTTTTATTGATAGAACAATAGTTTTTGATAAAAAGCTTCTTTTTGATGATAAAAATTATCTTAAAGCTATACTCAGAGAGATTCAGGATATTAATGCTGATATCGCCTTTAATTCGGTTTATTCTCCTGAGCCTGTAACAGATATTCTTACTATCGGAAGTGTAGCAAAAGAAAAGATAGGACTTGAGGGTGATTTGTCAAACATTCCGGCTGATTTTAGGGAAAAAAGCATAAAACAATACACAAAACTTATTAAAAGTGAAGGAATATTTAAAAATGAACTTGAAAGGCACCGGGATTTTCTTAAAGGTATTGATATTAATTCAACAGATCTAAAACCGGTTATATGGTTAACAGAAGAAGATGAAAAATATGCTGACAATTTTTTTAAAATACGCAATATCGTTCCTGAAAAAACAATTATTCTTTCCAGTTGTGCTCAGTTTATCATAAAGTACTATCAACATTATGGAATTGCTTTATCAAAGATATGCAAAGAAAACGATTTCACTGTAGTCGCAGTAGGTGCTGATCATGAAAGAGAGAGAAATCAATACAATCTTAATATGATAGGAGCACGCACAATTAATCTCTGCGGCCAGACTACTATCGGACAGACTGCTGCTCTGGTCAAGAGAAGCCGATTAAGTGTCGGTGCGGATTCAGCTATTAATCATATCGCCTGTGCTGTTGGTACTCCTAATGTTGTTGTTCTTGGAGGAGGACATTTTGGCAGATTCTTTCCTTATTCTCCTCTAACTACTGTAATTTGTCGTCCAATGCAGTGCTACCAATGCAACTGGTCTTGCAAGTTTCCAAGACCTTATTGCATCCAGAATATTTCTTCAATGAGTTTATCTGAAGCGATAAGGGAAACATTAAATGGAATTTCAGACAGACCAAGAATATTTTTTGAAACTGAAGCAATAAAAGATATATTTCAAGGAAAGGATTATTGGAAATGGTTTGGAGAGTATATTAAATTCATGTCAGCAGATTTAATACCTATTGAAAAAAGTTCTGAATCAATGGAAAAAACAACTGCTGCTTCTGGAAAAATTGAAACAGGAATCAGTTCAAAAATAAATGAAAATGCAATCCTAAATGGAGGATTTATTGCAACAACATTTAAAGCCGGATTATGCAATAGAATATTTGAATGGACAATTATGCGTGAAATAAGCGAAAAATACTGCATGACCATTCTTGTTGATTGGGAAGAAGTAAAGGATGGTTCAATAATATTGCCTGATACAAAATATTTTGATCTGTCAACTGCATCTTCAGACATTGCAAATACATTTATTCCTATAAGAACTGACCTGCCTTATATAAACTCACTTGATGATCTCAAAATTGAAAAAAACAAAAATTATATTCTTGTATGCGATTGGAATTATAAGAGAAGTCTTACAGATGAAAAGAAACGAATAAATGAAATTCAAATCAGTAAAAAATATTCTGAAAAAATTAATGATTTTTTAAAAAAATATGGAGAACAAATTATTATTGGTATTCATGTCCGTAAAGGTGATTATATTCCTTCAGACAAATTTCTCTTGTCAGACGATGGGAAATTATATCGACTACCTGATTGGTGGTATATCCATATTTCAAAACAGATTTTAAATCAAATGCCAGATGCAAAGTTCTTTCTTGCTACAGATGCCACTGAAGAAGAGAAAGAAATATTCAAAAAGAATCTTCCAATAATATCAATTTCTGCCGACAAAGATACCCCTCGTCTTGATATACTTGAACTTTTTACTCTTTCAAGACTCCCTGCAATTATATGTTCTATCTCAACTTTCAGCATATTTGCCAGAGATTATGGCAGAGAAAAAGTTTCAATCTGGCCTGAAAAATCTGTTCAGGATATTAGCAATGAGATCGAAAAGCTAAAGAGCATATCTCCGCTTCTTCCTTTTGAAACAAGTTGCACAATATCTTTACCCAGATTTTCTGTAGTTACACCTTCATATAATCAGGGACAGTATATTGAGAAGACAATTCTTAGTGTTCTCGAGCAGGAGTATCCTGATTTCGAGCACATAATAATTGACGGAGGCTCTACTGACAATACACTGGATATTCTTAAAAAATATCCTCATTTGAAATGGTTATCAGAAAAAGATGAAGGACAATCGGATGCATTAAATAAAGGATTCCGAATGGCTGACGGCGACATAATAGCGTGGATTAATTCAGATGATTGGTATGAGCCCGAAGCCTTCGTTTCAGTTGCAGAATGGTTCAGCAAAAACCCGGATAAAAACATTGTCATGGGTGACTGCAATCTAATAGACCAGAATGGGAAAATATTCTATACTGCTGAAAATTATGAGCGCGGGTTTGAAGAGATGAGCCGTTTCTGGATAACAGGCTCTATCCCAACACAGCCGGCAATTTTCTTCAGAAGAAAATTACTTGACGAATATGGCTATCTTGATAAATCACTCAAATATGCTATGGATTATGACCTCTGGATTAGATTCTCTAAGAATAACCGTTTTTATCATATTGAAAAAATTGTTGCTAATTACCTTTTTCATGAGAATTCAAAAGGCGGAATCCGTCAGGATTGGAACAAATTCCTTCCAGATTGTAAGAAAGTATTCAAAAAACACGTGCTTTCTCAAAGACCACCAGAAGTGTCTGTTGTAATAGCCTGTTATAATCAGGCTGTTTTTTTACCAGAAGCAGTTGAAAGCGTTATAAACCAGATATATCAAGATTTCGAAATAATTATCGTAAACGATGGAAGCACTGATGATACCCAACAAACTGCTGAAATGCTTGCTAAAAAATATCCTGATAATATCATAAAAATAATAAACCAAAAAAATATGGGTGTTTCCTCAGCAAGAAATGCTGGAATTAAAGCTTCGATGGGGAAATATATTCTGCCTCTGGATGCCGATGATATGCTTCATCCTGATATGCTATTAAGAACAACCGGCCTCCTGGATACACACCCTGAAATAGGAATAGCATATACCGATGTTCAAAAATTCGGAAAACTGGAAGAATACTGGCAGTCATGGGACTGGGATCTAAACAGACTTTACTTTCAGAATATATTGCCATATTGCTCATTGTATCGTAGAGAAGTATGGGAAGCTGCTGGTGGATATAAAGAAAGAATTATTTTTGGTTATGAAGACTGGGATTTCTGGATAAGTTGTGCAGAAAAAGGCATATATGGCAAACGCATTCCAGAAAATCTATTGATATATAGAACAAAAGAAACAAGCAGAGATACAGAAGCGATTAAAAGTCACGATAAATTATTTGCCCATATTGTTTTAAACCATCCCTCATTATATAAATCAGATACAATTGCATGGGCAAAAGCCTTAACAGGCTTCCCGGAAGATTCAAGCCTATTAAAATATGAAAAAGCTACTTCAACTACTATAGGGGAATATATTAAGCCAATGAATATTCTTCTCTGCGTTCATAGTTTTCCTACACAAAGAATGGCTGGCACTGAACTCTACGTTTATCATCTGGCAAGGGAACTGATAAATAAAGGACATAAAATCAAGGTGCTTTATCCTGTATATGAAAATAATTCAGAATACATAAATATAAAAGAAGATAGTTTTGAAGATATTACTCTTGCGCAGATGTATTTGAAGCCTTGTTCAAATATAATCGAGCATTTCAAAAATGAAAAGGCAAGTAATGCTTTCAATAATTATATATCTTCAGACCCGCCTGATATAGTTCACTTTCATCATTTTCTGGGAATTTCTGTTTCCCCGCTTAAAGTATGTTATGAACTAAATATCCCTTCAGTCGTTACTTTGCATGATGAATGGATTTTATGCGAACAGCTTCATTATCTTTTACCTGATGGCACTTTCTGTAGCGGTCCGGAAACAATTCAGAAATGTATTGAATGCTTTATTGTCCGTCATCCTGAATTTAGATTAACTGATATTAAAGAAAATATATTCGAGGCTTTTGCTTTAAGACGCTTGTATTTTATTGACGCTATGAAATGGATTAATACTTTAATTGTCCCTTCGTTATTCTTGAAAAATGAGTTAATAAAACATGAATTCCTGCATCCAAATATATTGCATATGCCTCTGGGACTTCATACTTTTACTCCTGTTACTCATAAGCCATCATCTAATTCCATAAGATTGACTTATCTCGGAAATATAAATTTTACTAAGGGATTTGATGTTCTGATCAAAGCATTTAATTTAATTAATTCAGATAAAGCTGAATTGAATGTTTATGGGAAGGTGCAGGATGAAATATTCTTCCATGAGGTAATGTCCTTGAATATGAAACCTTTTCATATAAAGATTTATGGACAATATAATCCTTCTGAATTACCTGAAATTCTATCGAAAACAGATTTAGCTGTTATTCCTTCACGTTCCGAAAACTACCCTTTTGTTGTGAGAGAATGCCTCCATGCCGGAGTTCCTGTAATTGCATCAAATGTAGGTGGTATTCCAGAAATTATTAAAAACGGTGAAAATGGCTTATTATTCGAATCAGGTAATTTTCATGACCTTGCGGCAAAACTTACTCTTGTAATCATGAATCCAAAGATGCTGATGAATTTCAGAAAAAATATTAAACCCGTAAAAAGCATTGCAGAAGATGTTATAGAATTGGAAAAATTATATAGAGAAATTCTTGAGAATAAAAAATTGAAAAATAAGAAAACTTAAAAAAATAGTTCATGGATTGGGATTTGAACTATCTAAGCAAGTCTTTAATATATAACCTACTTAACCCAAAAAATGCATTTGAAATAATGCAGATGTTACGAAAAAATTTAATTTTATACAATCTCCTTAATCCCCCTTTGTCAAGGGGGATTAAGGAGATTGTTATTTGCCTTTGTTGTTTACGCTTTGCGCCGTTCGGTTTTAATAGAACGCAATAAACGCTACAACGCAATGAACGCAATGAACGCTATAAACGCTATTTGCCTTCAGCCTGAAGCCTTCAGCCTTTTTTATGAGTTATGAGCAATGTCTGCATTAGTTGGGTTAATTCATAAATTTAATGCTCATAGTATTTTTTGTCTTTTTTGGTTGATGCAAGGCATTTGTCTGCTTGCCTTACAAACAATAATCCAAGGTAATTTTCTTTTCCTCAAAATCTATAGTTACTTTCTTTTTCTATATGAATGAAAAAGTGAGCTGTTTTGTAATACATGCTGACATAAAGCCAACAATCCTTTTTTTTGATATTTTTTTGCGGACTCAATAATACCAAAGTTCTCAGGATTGCTGGCAATCTTTTTAGCAAATTTTATGAATTATCAGGGTTAGTCAAAAGCCATCTTTGTCTTCCAGACTTTCCAGACATTACCGACAAGATCCGGACCAGGCTTTAATGTCATCTTACCAGGCTTCCACCCTGAAGGAGTTGCTTCTGTCCCTTTGCTTTTCCTCACAAGCTGAAATGCCTGTATCTGCCTGAGAGATTCACTGACATTTCTTCCAACCGGCGGGGTTAATACCTCAAATCCCTGAATAATTCCATCAGGGTCAATAATAAACCTTCCCCTTGTTTCTACTCCTGAATTATCATCATATACGCCATAGACTGTTCCCACCTTTCCGCCAGTATCTGACAGCATAGGGAAAGGCACTCCACCTTTTACCATTTTTGACAGCTCATGGTCATTCCACATTTTGTGAACGAATACGCTGTCAATGCTCATAGAAAAAATTTCAACGCCGAGTTTCTTGAACTCCGGATACTTTTCAGCAACTGCTGAAAGCTCAGTGGCTCAGACAAAGGTAAAATCCCCTGGATAGAAACATAAAAGAATCCATTTTCCAAAATATTCTGATAATTGCAGATTAACGAATTTTCCCTGATAATATGCCGGTGCTGTAAAATCCGGCGCTTTTCTTCCAATAAGTATCATCTTCTTTTCCTCCTTCTTTATAAATTCTTCATCCTGTTTTGCCTTTTCTTTTCCCTTTTCTTCAACAACTCCTCCGGTCGGCCGTGCACAGCCGGGTTTAAACTCTTTTGGCATACAATACTCCTTTCATGTTATTTTTTCGAAGAGTTATATTGTTTCATGTTATTTTATCAATCTTCCTGATATGTTTAATAGTTTTCCGTATCTTTCACTATATCAGAAGTCGATAATTTATGTCTGAATATTCTATATATCCAGATTTGATACGCAATAACTATTGGAACGAAAATCATTGCAACAATAGTCATAATTTTAAGCGTATATGGGCTGGACGATGAATTGAAGATAGTCAGGCTGTATTGAGCATCAATATTCGAAGGAATAAGATTCGGATATAAACCAACAATGCCTGTGAATGTGACCATAACAATTAAAATACAAGATGAATAAAACGCGGCGACAAACCATTTTTTACCTGCAAATATCTTTATGCTCAATAGAGATGTAACTGCAAGAATTGGTATTATGAACCATAATGGCATAATGATGAAATTATTGTAAAGGTCAGTCGCAAAAGATGTATAAATTAGGAAACAAACAGCAACAATTGCAAGAACATACCACATCTTGCCTGCTAACTGTTCGGAACGAGTCTTAACATCTCCTTTAGTTTTAATGCTCAGCCATAAAGAACCATGCACAAGAAATAGCAGCACAAAAAAAATGCCGGTCAGCAAGCCGTATGGGTTGAGTAACGTGAATAAGGTGCCATGATACTCTTGCGCATCCATTGGCAGTCCCTTGAAGATATTCCCAAAAGCAACGCCAAATAGTAAAGAAGGAATAAAACTCCCTCCAAATATTGCGAGATCCCATACTTTTTTCCATACGGCAGACTCTCCTTTTCCTCTGAATTCAATGGCAACCCCTCTCAAAATGAGTGCAAACAGAATAATAAGGAGAGCTGAATATAGATAGCTAAACATTAAAGCATATGTCGTAGGGAAAGCAGCAAAGGTTGCCCCACCAGCAGTAATGAGCCATACCTCATTGCCATCCCAGACAGGCCCTATTGTTTTTATAGCTAAGCTTTTTTCTGCTTCATTTTTTCCAATAAAACCATGAAGCATACCAACACCGAAATCAAAACCATCAAGCATGAAATAAACAGCCCAAAGAACGCCCCACAATATAAACCAAATTATCTGGAATTCCATTTTATACCTCCTGCGCAACTGAAGATGATTTCATCTCAGAAATTATTTCCTCAGGCCCTTTCTTTGCATATTTTGTTAAAAGATAGACATCAATCAATGCAAGAAAACCGTATAAAAGAGTAAATCCCACAAATGATATCAGCACCTGTGTTGTATTGATTGATTTTGAAACTGCATCAGCAGTTTTTAGAAGACTATAGACGATCCAGGGTTGTCTTCCGACTTCTGCAACTATCCAACCGATCTGGACAGCAATATATGGCAGGATGAGAGAGAATAACATTATATTAAGAAAGAAAGGCTTTGATTCCATGTTTCCCTTTCTCGATAAAACAACAGATAGAAATGATAGAAAAATAAAGAGAAAGCCGAGTCCCACCATCAGCCGAAAACTTAAGAAGGTTAGCGTCACAGGCGGTCGATCTTCTTTGGGATATGCCTTAAGCCCTTTCACTTCAGCATTACTGTCATGGAATGCCAAATAGCTCAGCATTTTTGGCACTTTAAATGCTTCCATAGCATTACGCTCATTTTCCGGGTCTGGCACAACAATTAATGGATATGAAGCAGCTTGTTATGTCTCCCATACCGATTCCATAGCAGCAAATTTCGTTGGCTGTGCTTTTGCAACCTCAACCCCGTGAAAATCACCTGTCATCAACACAAATATTGCACTGACAAGAGCAAACCGTGATGCAATTTTAAATGACGTATTAAAAAATTGAAGGTTATTCTTCTTGAGGAGATGATATGCTGAAACTCCCATAACAAAAAAGGCTGCAAGGACATAACTGGACACGATCGTATGGAAAAATTTTGTCCATCCATAAGGGTTAGTCACTAAAGCCATAAAATCAACCATCTCTGCCCTATTGTTCCTCAGTACATAACCAACTGGTTTCTGCATCCAGCCATTTGCAAGCAGTATCCATAATGCCGATAGATTTGTTGCAAAAGCTACAATCCAGATCGAAAGCGCATGCAATTTCTTGGAGACTTTATTCCAGCCGAATATCCAGAGACCGATGAAAGATGATTCAAGAAAAAATGCAACTGTGGCTTCTATGGCAAGAGGCGCTCCAAATATATCGCCAACATATTTAGAATACTCTGCCCAGTTCATGCCAAACTGAAATTCCAATGTGATGCCGGTCACGACTCCGAGCGCAAAATTTATAAGGAACAACTTTCCCCAGAACTTTGTCATCTTCAGGTACATTTCATTATCAGTAAGAACATACCGTGTTTCCATATAAGCCACAAGAAGTGAAAGGCCGAGTGTGAGCGGAACAAAAATAAAATGAAAGGCAGCTGTTGAAGCGAACTGCAATCTGCTTAATGTCAAAACATCCATGTTAACCTCCTCTTATAGCAAATCTGAAAATACTTCATGGATTAAACATACAACCATTAAATCGTTTCCTTTTATTTCAATTTTATAAGCTTCTGAAAAGTCACTTTTTTGAGATGCTGCTCAACCTTTTGTCTCAATTCTACCCATACGGGATGAACCGTACAGGTCTTGCTAAATCTACAAATGTCTTTGTTTATTGCACATCTGTTCATACCTGCAGGCCCCTGTATAGCCTCAATAATGTCAAGAAGACTTATCTGTCTCGGATTTTTTGCAAGCTGAAAACCTCCCTTAATCCCTCTGGAAGATTTCACGATACCTGCTTTTGTAAGACGCTGAAGGATTTTGGCAAGAAAACTCTTTGGTATGTCCATTATAACTGCAATATCATCGACCACGACAACACGCTCCCTCATTCTTGATAGGTATAGAACACATCTTATTGCGTAATCTGTCTGTCTTGTAATCTGCATAAACAGGACTTAATTTGTCTTTATTTAATTAAGACAATTATTATCCTATTTTATATCTTTTGTCAAGTGGTTTTTGTAGTCAGGGGTCACACTTTGATAAAAACAAAGTGGGCTTGTATAATCTCTTTCACCCAAAGACACAAAAATGAAGATATAGCAAGGTGTTTGCGAATAGAATATAAAGGTGATTTTTATCATATAACAGCATAAGGTAATAATCGAAAAGCTATATTTTCAACCTATTCGTTTCTCGGACTTATGTGGATGATATGATGGCTCCGCTATCAGAAACACTGCGAACCATCCCTATAATTTTACCAAATTTCATTCATCAGTCAAAACAAAGAAACTTAAAGAAATAACAGCATACTTGCAGGCTCGGACAATTTCATCGTCCTCGCACTGCTCCCTTTACTTCCTGCCACACTTTCAGCGTGGCAGTTTCCCTCTGCCAATTTCATCGCCAGAGTTTATTTTATTTACTCCCACCCACCACCCTATAAGGATTTTATTTTTATAAAAATTCCTCTTGACAATCATTGTATTTTTTTGTATATTATAGTCAAATTTTATGAAAGATTATGTTTTAATAAAAGGATTGCCTTTATGGAAGAAAAAGAAATAATGACTGTTAAGCAAGTTGCAGAATATTTACAGATGGATGAACACACCATCTATAAACTTGCTCGTTCAGGACTTATCCCTTCCCTAAAAATCGCTGGTCAGTGGCGGTTTAAAAAAGATGTGATTGATAAATGGATAAGTGAGGAATCGTTAGAAAGGAGCGCAAAATTCTTTTCAATACAACAGAAAGGAAAGAAAAAAATAAGATGAGAAATATCTATAAACATTTTGAAACATTAATTTGTGCAGAAGAATCAACGACCTATGGTGAAGAAAGAATAGAACCTTTTTTCTATGACCCATTCAAGAAAATAAAGCTGTATAATGGAGATGCTCTCGAACTATTAAAAAAAATACCTGATAAATGTATTGACCTTATATTTGCAGACCCTCCTTACTTTGGAAATCAATCTGGTTTGATTATAAAAAGGAATGATGGACATGCCAATACCTTTGATACTCAAAAAGCAAAATGGGCTTACTCAAAATCACTATCTTATCAATTTGAATTTCATTATGCTTGGCTAAAAGAAGCTCAAAGAATACTTAAAGACGGTTCAACTATATGGGTTACTGGTACATATCACAGTATTGGAGTTATTAATGTCGTGCTTCAGGATTTAGGTTTTAAAATCCTTAATGATATAATTTTGCATAAAAGGAATGCTCCACCTAATTTTAAAGGTTCATGTTTTAGAGCTGTAACAGAAACAATGTTATGGGCAAAGAAGAATAATTATGGTAAAACTAAATTTAATTATTGGCAGATGAAGAGGCTTAATGGTAATACCCAGATGAAGAATTTATGGGAATATTGGGCAGAAAAAAATCCATTTAGACACCCAGCGACAAAGCAACAAATAATTTTAGAGTATGTGATCTTAGCCGGGAGTAACGAAGGTGATTTAATACTTGACCCTTTTGCTGGTTCTGGAACGACAGGGTTTGTTGCACAAGGCCTCGGTAGAAAATGTATTATGATAGAAATAGACCCAAATTATTGCCAGCTAATTAAAGACAGAATAGAAGGGAAATATGGTGAATTCAGAAGAAAGACAAAAACTTAAAGAGAAATTTAGAAGCCAGCTTCTAAAGTATGTTGATCAATTTAATGCCGCCGTTTCAACTGAAGATGGCGATTGGATTGTAAAAGGGTTTATAGATATTGCAAAAAATATCTATACAATTTCAGTTGATACGAAGGTAGTATCAAAAATTATGGAACTACTTTTGTTCCCTAAAATATGTCAATTTGCAGAGGAAAATAAGTATAAGATGGTTTTATGTAAAGAACAAAATTTTTATCCTGATATTACATTTGTTGATAGCATGAATAACAAATTTGCTGTAGATGTAAAAAGCACATATAGAAAGAATGGAAAAGAAGTAAATGGAATGACATTAGGAGCATTCACAGGATATTTTAGAGATAGAAAAAGCAAGAAAAATATAACATTCCCCTATGATGAATATATAGGTCACTTCGTATTGGGTATTATCTATTCGAGAACTGACAAACACCTTGATGAAAGAAAAGTATACCGCCTTGAAGATCTTAAAAACATCACCTCTGTAGTAAAAGATTTTGTCTTTTTTGTTCAGGAAAAATATAAAATTGCTACCGACAGGCCGGGGAGTGGAAATACAAAAAATATCGGTTCTGTAGTAAAGATAGATGAACTAATAAATGGCAAAGGGCCATTTGCTAAACTTGGGGAAGATGTTTTTGATGATTACTGGATGTTTTACCTTACCAAAGATATGGCAAAAGCAGTGGAACTTAAAGATTCACCTTATAGAAATCTCAGAGAATATATGCAATACAAAAAAATGAGGATGAAATAAATGTCACAAATTTTTAAAAAACAATTAACTTTACTTGAAAATCCCCCTGTATTCCCTTCAACACGATTCCAGGGAAGTAAGCTCAAAATAGTGGATTGGATATGGGATGAAATAAAAGATTTGAAATTCCATACTGCTCTTGACGCTTTCGGAGGGACTGGAAGTGTTGCTTATATGCTTAAGGAAAAAGGTAAGAAAGTAACATATAACGACATATTGAAATTTAACTACTATATAGGGCTTGCATTGATAGAGAACAATGAAATGACACTGACGGATGAAGATGTAGAGTTTCTTCTTACGAGACATAATGGTATTGCCTATCCTACATTTATTGCTGACACCTTTAAGGAAATCTATTACACGGATGACGAAAATAGATGGATTGATATGGTAGTAACAAACATCAAATTAATGAGTGATAAATATAAACAAGCAATGGCATTTTTTTCACTCTTTCAAGCATGTATTATCAAACGACCCTTTAACCTATTTCACAGAAAGAACCTATATTTAAGATTTGCCGATGTAAAAAGAGATTTTGGGAATAAAGCAACTTGGGATACTTCTTTTGAGACACATTTTAGAAAATTTGTTGATGAGGCTAATAATGCAGTTTTCTCTAATGGTCAAAAGAATAATGCATTAAATCTTGATGTTTTTGATATAGAGGGGGAATTTGATCTTGTTTACATTGACACGCCTTATATTTCAAAAAAAGGAGTGGGAGTAGATTATCTTAGCTTTTATCATTTCCTTGAGGGGCTTGTTAATTATGACGAGTGGGCTGATATGATCGATTACAGAACTAAAAATCGGAAGTTGAAATCAAAACCATCTGTATGGATTGACAGAAATAAAATATACTCTGCTTTTGATAGATTATTTAAGAAATTTCAAGATAGCATTCTTGTTGTTTCATATCGTTCGGATGGTATTCCTTCTATAGATGAACTTGTGGATGTACTTAGAAAATATAAACAAACTATTCACCAGATAAAAAGAAAAGACTATAAGTACGCGTTAAGTACAAATGAGTTAGAGGAAGTAATTTTAATAGGGGAATAACATTAGCTATTGACCAGCGATTTTTAGGGAAGGGATAAGTCCTGTGCGGGCAAGTTTATAAATGGTATGTTCGTCCATCTGTAAATATTCTGCCACTTGCTTAACAGTCATTATTTCTTTTTCTTCCATAAAGGCAATCCTTTTCTTAAAACATAATTTTTCATAAAATCTGGCTATAATATACAAAAAAATACAATGGATGTCAAGAGAAATTTTGATAAAAATAAAATCTTTATAGGGTGGTGGGTGGGAATAGATAAAATAAACTCTGGCGATGAAATTGGCAGAGGGAAACTGCCACGCTGGAAGTGTGGCAGGAAGTAAGGGGAGCAGTGCGAGGACGATAAAATTGTCCGAGCCTGCTATTGAGATGTTATTTCTTTAAGTTTCTTTGTTTTGACTGATGAATTGTATTTGGCAAAATTATTGGAACGGTTCGCAAAGGTTTTGATAGCGGAGCCATTTTTGACATTACGAACTGGGGATTTTCGGAAAAAGAAGCGGAAGTCCCCCTTTCTTTTTTATCCCCACCCGACCCATCCCCTGAAGGAAAAATTGAATTTTTGAAAGCGTCAAAATCTTCTGTATAATAAAGATTTATCTGAATCTGCTCTTTTGAATAAAGAACATTTTTGATGAACTTTTTGATTAAAAGATTCCTTTCAAT
>JACAFE010000039.1 GCA_013388435.1 Nitrospirota bacterium
ATGGGCATTACTTTAAGAAAAATCATATATGAAATCGGCGGTGGAATAGCCGGAAGTAAAAAATTAAAAGCTGTCCAGACAGGAGGACCATCAGGAGGCTGTATCCCCCCGGATTTACTTGATATGCGGGTAGATTTTGATTCACTTAAAGAAGCAGGAACTATAATGGGCTCTGGTGGAATGGTAATAATGGATGAGGACACCTGCATGGTTGATGTTGCGCGTTATTTTCTTGATTTTACACAGAGAGAGTCCTGCGGACAGTGTATTCCCTGCAGGCTTGGTACAGTTCAGATGTTCAGAATTCTTGATGACATAACAAAAGGTAAAGGAAGAAAAGGAGATATTGATTTTCTGCTTGAACTTAGTGAGTCTATTATGAAAGGTTCTATATGCGGACTGGGTAAGACTGCTCCAAATCCTGTTTTAACAACAATACGCTATTTCAGAGATGAATACGAAGCGCATATAAATGATAAAAAATGTCCTGCAAAAATCTGTGCTATGCAATGAATTAAATAGAATGGAGATATTTTATGGAAACTATAACCATAAATATTGATGGACAGGAAATTATCTCGAGGAAGAATGCAACTGTTCTTGAGACTGCTCTTGAGAATAAAATATTTATTCCGCATCTCTGTTATCATCCTGATTTAAGTCCGGCAGGTTCATGCAGATTATGTCTTGTGGAACTTGACAATGGCAAAATTGTAACATCCTGCAGGCTCCCTGTTAAAGAAGGAATGATAATTAAGACAAATAGCCTTGAAATAGACAGAATCAGGCGTCCAATAGTTGAAATGATTGTATCCAATCATCATATGGATTGTAAAAATTGCCTTAAAAAAGGCAGTTGCATCCTGCAACGTATAATGGCTTTTATGAAGATTGAAAAACAGAAAATAAATCAGAATTACCGTTTGTCAGAAAAAGAACTGCCTGTAGATGAATCAAATCCATTTTTTATAAGGAACCATAATAAATGTGTGCTATGTGGAATATGTGTAAGGACATGCCGGGAGATTACAAAAATTAATGCAATTGATTTTTCAGGAAGAGGTAATAATACAAAAGTATCCACCTTTGGAGATAAACCAATAGCGCAGTCTAAATGTGTATCATGCGGAGAGTGTGTTGTGCGTTGCCCAGTAGGAGCTCTTGTTGTCAGAACACCAAAGAAACCTTTCACAGAAATAAAGACCGTATGTCCTCATTGTGGTGTAGGATGTGGAGTGTATGCTGGTGTGAAAGATAATCAGATAGTTAGTGTCAAAGGTGATAAATTGAATCATAACAATAACGGAATTCTTTGTGTAAAGGGAAGGTTCGGACTTGATTTTATATCATCGCCTGAACGTCTTAAGAGTCCGATAATAAAGAAAAAAGAAGTAACATGGAATGAGGCTTTTGATTATATAGCAGGAAAACTAAAAAGATATAAGGGCGATGATTTTGCAATGATCTCATCCCCTAAATGTACAAATGAAGAAAATTATATTGCCCAGAAATTTGCGCGTGTTGTCATGGGAAGTAATAATATCGACACTCCTGTCCGCCTCTGTTCGGGTCCTACACTTGCTGCTTTGAGAAGAACGGGTAACTGGATGGATTTTGATAAAATTTATGAAGATCCAAATAAACCACCAGACCTTCTTCAAAAAACAAAAGATTTTCTTGAATATGCTAATTGCATAATTCTGGCAGGGACAAACATAACAAAATCATATCCTGTTCTGGGGATAAAAATAAAAAAAGTTGTTGAAAAGGGTGCAAAGCTTATTGTAATAAGCCCAAATAAAACCGAACTTACCTGTTATGCCGATAAATGGCTCCAACCTTATCCAGGCACAGACCTCGCAATTGCAATGGGAATGTGTAATGTAATAGTTGAAGAAGGGCTTTACAATGAACATTTCTTAAAAACATATTGTAATAATTTCGATGAATTCAGGGAATGCCTCGAGGATTTTTCTCCTAAAAGAGTCGAAAGGATTACAGGAGTATCACATTATTTGATAGAAGACGCTGCAAAGATATATTCGGAAAACAAACCGGGCACTATTTTCTGGGGAACTGGAATTACTCAATATTCTCACGGCACTGAAAATGTTTATTCACTTATTAATCTTGCGTTGATTACCGGAAATATTCAGTTCAGTCATTCGCTGATTCCATTATGGAGGCAGAGCAATGCTCTCGGTGCATGCGATATGGGATGTCTTCCTGATTACTATCCCGGGTATCAACCTGTTGATTCCGAAGAAATATCAAAAAAATTCAGTTATTACTGGAATAAAGATATGAATCTAACCCCCGGACTCACATTGAATGAAATTCTTGACGCAGCAGTTCAAGGAAAAATTAAATCCATTTATGTAATCGGTGCAAATTTAGCTGCAACAATTGCGCCGCCATCAAGAGTTCAAACTGCGCTGAAGAAGTCAAAATTTATTGTTGTGCAGGACATGTTTTTGAATGAAACATCAGGTTATGCTGATGTTATTCTGCCTGCATCTGGATTCGGTGAAAAATCAGGTAGTGTTATTAATTTTCAGGGCAAAGTTCAAAGAGTTAACAAAGCTTTAAATCCTGAAAACGGGACAATGAGTGATTGGGAAATATTATGCGAGATTGCCAAACGGATGAAGTGCAAAGGGTTTGAATATAATAGTAGCGATGATATTCTTGATGAGATCAATACTGTAATTCAGGATTTTCAGGTAAAAATTGATAAATTCAGTCTTTTCCCTCTTCAATATAATGCACCGGAAGAGATAACAGATATTGATTATCCTCTATATATGATTACAGAAAGAGATTTATTTACAGGTGGAGTAATTGTCAATAAAATGGATGGCTTCAGGAAATTAAGGAGCAATGATGTTATATATATGAATCCAAAGGATGCTGATGATTATGCCTTTGAAGAAGATGAAAGGGTTATGGTGATTTCAAGACATGGCAAAAAAGAAGGAATCCTGAAAATTACCAAATGCACTCCTGCAGGAGTGATTGTTACAAATATTGATAAAAATATAAATCAACTTTTCAATCCTGTTATTGATAATTCCTCCAGAACACCAGAAATGAAAATGTGTGCAGTCAGAGTTGAGAAGATTAAGTCACGCAAAAAATAAGTCTTGTCCTTTGCGCATGTTTTTGGGTTAAGCAAATCATAGTTTATCTCTGATAACATATAGCATGAAGATAGCTATTCTTGGTTCGAGAGGCATTCCTGTAAATTATGGAGGATTTGAAACACTCGCTGAAGAACTATCAATACGTCTCGCGCGGAAGGGACATGAAGTTACAGTTTATTGCTGTAAACCTTATTCAAAAGATAATGAAGAATATTATAAGAATGTAGAAAGAATATTTCTTCCCACAATTAGAACAAAAGTACTCGAAAAGCCGATATTTGCTGCTCTGTCTCTGATTGCATCAATATTCAAAAGATACGATTTGATTTTAATGCTCGGTATAAGCGTATCTTCTTTGTGTTTTATCCCTAAATTATTCAATCAAAAAATTATAATAAATATAGACGGGCTTGAATGGCAGAGAAGAAAATGGAATAAGCTTATATCAAGGCTGCTAAAATTTCAGGAGAAAATGGCAGGAATAACCGCTGATAAGATTATTACCGATTCTCTAAAAATCAAAAAATATTATTACAATAAATATGGAATAGATTCTACTTATATTTCATATGGAGCTGAAATAATTGATTATCCTCCTGGCGAAGTGATGGAGAAATATGGATTAGAAAAAGACGGATATATTCTTTACGTCAGCAGATTTGAACCTGAAAACAATGCATTACTTATTCGTGAAGCTTTTGAAGAAATGGGTAAAAAAAATATAAAGCTCGTAATGGTGGGAGATGCTCCATATGCTGATTCTTACATTAAAAAGTTAAAAAACACACAAAATCCTGACATAATTTTTACAGGATATTTATTCGGTGACGCTTATAAGGAATTGCTTTCTAATGCTTATTTCTATATTCAGGCAACAGAAGTCGGAGGCGCGCATCCCGCGCTTATTCAGGCAATGGGAGCCGGAAAATGTGTTCTCGCAAATGATATTCCTGAACATAGAGAAGTTTTAAAAGAATCAGGTATATACTACAAAAATAAGTATGCTCTCAAACAACAAATGATAGAGTTAATATCGAATGAAGAGCTGGTGAAAAGAAAAGGGAAAGATGCGCTAAAAATAGCAATCAATGAATATTCATGGGACAGAATTGCTGATGAATATGAGAGATTGTTTCAGGAAGTTATTGGCAATAAATAGGTATATCCATGATGCGAATTAATGAATTGAGTAATGAAAAAAAAATAGTGCTTCTTTTTTCATCATACCCGTTTCCAGCAACAGAAGCATTAAATATAGCCTTAAATCTATTCAAAGATAATCATGCCTCATTTGATTATCAGAAAATATATGAAATTGCTGCATTAAATGGAGTTGCTCCTCTTCTGTACCGCAATTTGCAGAATTTTGAAAATCTGCCACAATTCTTTAAAGATAGACTAAACAATGCTTATATGCATTCGCTGAAAAATAATGTTCTTAATGCTGAAGAAACTTTAAAGTTGCTTGACTTTTTACAGAAAGAAAAAATTCAGGCAATCCCGCTTAAAGGTTCTATTGCTTCTGAAATTATATTCAATGATTCAGGAATTTATCCTGCAACAGATATTGACATTCTTATCAGACCCGAGGATATGGAAAAATCCGAAAGAATTATTTTAAGGTGCGGGTACGAAAAAATACGGTTTCCCGAGCCCAAGGATTTATTGTCTTCACATTATCATTTTATATATAAGAAGGAAAATTTTTTCCTTGAACTTCACTGGAATCTTGTAAAACGGTATTTTGTGGTTCCACCAGATTTCTGGTGGCAGGAAATTGTTACCCTGAATTATTCAGGAATTGAATTAAAATCTTTATCACCCGAGCGTTATATAATTTATACTGTTTTTCGTTTGTTTGATCATTGTTTCAGCCCCCTCAAGTTTTTTGTTCTTGTATCAGGATTAATCTCGAAATATGAAAAAGAAATCGATTGGGAAAAATTATTGTTTTATGCAGGATATTATAAAATGGAAAGACTCATTGTATTTACTCTTAAGCTTTTAAATGAATTATACAGCACTCCATGTGCAGAGTTAATTCTGAAAAAAAGAAATACAGGTTATGATTTTCTAAAGAGAGAAGTGATAAAAAACATTTTTATGGAAAATAAAAAAGAACATTTAAAAATGATTTTATTTTCTTTGCTTCTCGATAGTCCTTTGGATTATGCGAGGTTAATATTTGAGAGAATATTTCCGAAGCCCTCGGAAATAAGATTGAGATACGGATTGCCAATGAATTCAAAAAAAGTATATGCGTATTATTTAATGAATCCATTTCTTGTTTTCACCAGAAAAAATCCCAGGCATTAGGTATATTCAAAGATGCATTTTTATAGCGTTAATAGCGTTCATCAAATTTAATGCTTCGCATTGGAAGTGAGACCCGCTTTGCGGGTCTGGAATTGAGTGCCGAAAAACGGCACTGGAAGTTAGTCGCTATAGCGACTGGAACTTTTCAAACTGTTTGTTGCGTTCATTTAGTTCAATTAAAACCTAACATCGCAAAGCGTAAACAACAAGGCTGA
>JACAFE010000001.1 GCA_013388435.1 Nitrospirota bacterium
CCTTCGTTATCGCTGATGTCAATGTCGTCTTCCCATGATCTACGTGCCCTATCGTACCTATGTTAGCATGAGGCTTTACCCTCTCAAATTTCGCCTTTGCCATATTCCCTCCTTTGTTAAATCCTTCCCAACTTTAAAATTATCGCAAAATTAATACTGACAGCTTTACTTATAGTTTCATATGTATTCAAATTTTGCATATTTCTCAAGATCCTCTAACAACAGCAATAATTCCTTCGGATACGCCTTTAGGTACCTCACTATAATGAGAAAACTGCATTGTATATGTAGCTCTGCCCTGTGTTTTTGACCTTAAATCAGTGGCATAACCAAACATTTCGGCTAATGGAGCCTGGCCTTTGATTACCTGGGCATTGCCTCTTTTCTCAATATTTTGAACACGTCCACGTCTTGAATTCAAATCACCAATAACATCTCCCATATATTCCTCTGGCGTTACTATCTCTATATTCATTATCGGTTCGAGAATAACTGGTTTCGCATTTTTCGCAGCTTCTTTAAAAGCCATCGAACCTGCTATCTTGAAAGCCATCTCAGATGAATCCACTTCATGATAAGAACCATCATATAATTTTGCCTTTAAATCAACTACCGGATAACCCGCGAGTATCCCTCTGTCTAAAGCTTCTCTAATTCCTTTTTCTACCGCAGGGATATATTCTCTTGGAATTGTACCACCCACAATTTTATTTTCAAACTCAAAACCTTTTCCAGGCTCAAGAGGTTCAATTTCAATACATACATGACCATACTGTCCGCGGCCACCTGTTTGACGAATAAATTTTCCTTCGCCTTTTGCAGCGCTTCTTATAGTTTCTTTATATGCAACCTGCGGTTTTCCAACATTTGCACCAACTTTAAACTCTCTTAACAATCTGTCAACAATAATCTCAAGATGAAGTTCACCCATTCCGGAAATAATCGTCTGACCTGTTTCTTCGTTGAATGACACTTTGAATGAGGGATCTTCCTGAGCAAGTTTTGCAAGAGATTGCGATAATTTTTCCTGGTCAGCCTTGGTTTTTGGCTCGATAGCTACAGCCATAACAGGTTCAGGGAATTCAATAGTCTCAAGCAGGATTGGCTGCTTCTCATCACAGAGAGTGTCTCCTGTTAGTGTATTTCTTAATCCCACAACAGCAGCTATATCTCCTGCTGAAACTTCTTTGAGTTCTTCACGCTTATTAGCGTGCATTTTCAATAATCTACCCACTCTCTCTTTAACATCTTTTGTAGAATTATATATATAAGAACCTGCGCTCAGAACACCTGAATATACTCTTATAAATGTAAGCTGACCAACAAATGAATCAGTCATTACTTTAAAAGCAAGCGCAGAAAAAGGATCTTTATCACTTGCCTGTCTTACTATTACAGAATCGGTTCCAGGAATTGTTCCGGCAACAGGTGGAATATCAAGCGGAGATGGAAGATAATCAACTATCGCATCCAGTAAAAGCTGAACACCTTTATTCCTGAATGCCGATCCGCACAAAACAGGTGTAATTTTTTTATCAAGAGTACCTTTCCTTATAACCGATTTAATTTCTTCAGGGCTTATTGTTTCTTTATTAAGATATTTTTCCATTATTGTATCATCAATGTCAGCCAGTGCTTCTATCATTTTTTCCCTGTATTCTAAAGCCATTGGCATTAAATTTTCTGGAATTTCACCTTCTGTATAACTTGCTCCGAGTGTTTCATCATCAAAGTAAATAGCTTTCATATTAACCAAATCAATCGGCCCTCTGAAGTTGTCTTCAGAGCCTATCGGTATTTGTATAGGCACTGGATTTGCATCAAGTCTCTCTATCATGCTATTTACACTCATAAAAAAATCTGCTCCAACCCTGTCCATTTTATTCATGAATGCTATTCTTGGCACACCATACTTATTTGCCTGTCTCCAGACGGTTTCTGACTGTGGTTCTACACCGGAAACAGCATCAAAAACAGCTACTGCACCGTCAAGCACTCTTAATGACCTTTCTACTTCGATGGTAAAATCAACATGCCCGGGAGTATCAATAATATTTATTCTATAATCTTTCCAGAAGCATGTTGTTGCAGCGGAGGTTATAGTAATTCCGCGTTCCTGTTCCTGAACCATCCAGTCCATAACCGCGGTACCATCGTGAACCTCGCCAATTTTGTAGGTAACTCCTGTGTAATAGAGGATACGTTCCGTGGTTGTGGTCTTCCCAGCGTCTATATGAGCCATGATACCAATATTGCGTGTTTTTTGAAGCGGAAATCTTGACAACTTTTTTCTCCTCTATTCTTCCTACCATCTATAATGGGCAAAAGCCTTGTTCGCCTCGGCCATTTTATGGGTGTCTTCTTTTTTCTTGATTGAAGAACCCGTATTGTTATAAGCATCCATAAGTTCCCCTGCAAGCCTTTCCTGCATGGTCTTCTCAGCTCTTGCTCTTGCATAATTGATAATCCATCTAAAAGCAAGTGCCGTGCGCCTATGGGGTCTGATTTCCACCGGAACCTGATATGTTGCTCCGCCAACTCTTCTCGGTTTTACTTCAAGTACTGGCTTAACATTTTCAAGTGCTGTTTTAAAAACCTTTAAAGGATCACTGCCGGTTTTCTGTTTGAGTATCTCAAAAGCTCCATAACAAATACGTTCGGCAGTGGATTTCTTTCCACTTTCCATAATCGCATTAACAAATTTACTTACGATTTTACTGTTATATTTTGGATCCGGTAAAATATCTCTTTTTTCTGCTACTCTTCTTCTTGGCATTTTCTAACTCTCTTATTTAGGTCTCTTGGCGCCGTATTTAGATCTTCCCCTTCTTCTGTCAGCCACACCCATTGAATCAAGCGTTCCTCTGATTATATGGTATCTGACACCCGGGAGATCTTTTACTCTTCCGCCGCGAATCATCACAATTGAATGTTCTTGAAGATTATGTCCAACACCTGGTATATATGCAGTTACCTCCATAGCATTCATTAGTCTAACCCTTGCTACTTTCCTCAATGCCGAGTTGGGTTTCTTGGGTGTTGTAGTATAGACTCTAACACACACACCTCTTTTTTGAGGACACTCTTTAAGTGCAGGGCTTTTTGTTTTTACTTTCACCTTTTCACGCCCGTTTTTAACTAATTGTGCTATAGTAGGCACTTTACCTCCAAAAAAATTAATTTATTGAAATAGGATAATACCGCAAGAGATAATATTACCAGAGATGTATATTTTTGTCAAGAAGGTGTATATACTTTTTTTTCAAAAATTATTTTTTAGAAGCAATATTTCATTATATTTATGGAAAATACATGATAAAAAATTTTTTAAACCAAGTATTACAGATAATAGTATTACAATAATATAAACACTTCACACATTCCAGACATTTCTATATGAATTCATACTGTCACAAAGTTCAGCGTATAGAAAAATAACATAGAGTTATAATTATGAAGGAAACTTTACTTATAAATCAAATTAGGTTCACCCGAATAAATAATTCATACAGATGTTAAGAAAAAATTTATTTTTGTCGTCTAGACTTTTAATTTAATAATAATGAATTATTTTGGTTAAATAAAATGATTCTATTTAGAAATATATTTATTGGTTATACAAAAAACATTTATGATAAACAAACCCTGCCATCTTTGAAAAAAGGAGTTGCCCTCTGCATTTTTAGGTTAATTATAAACTGCTAATAAATTATTAAAATCTAAAAATTCAACTTGATTTTATAAATAAGCATTTGCTATATTTTTACAGCTTTTTCTATTTTATCAAAGCATGTGCGAATTGTATAAAATTTCAGCTGTTTAAAAATAGCAACAGGAAATTTATACAAGATAACAAAAGGTTTATATCTAATAGAATCAGTTTTTTAAAGAAAGGAGGTGGTGGATTATTCATTTAGTATTTTGTAAAAACTTTTTATTTATATTGGAGAGTGTTTCAATGTCAAAATTTTCATGAAAAAAAGAGGAGCAAATAAAAATTATAATATAAACTTAATAGGGGGTTATTTAAAAAGACTGGCAAGTAAGATATACATAATATATTGATATTTGCGGGTCTTAATCGGTATTGGCTAAAAAATTTTTAAAATAATGAAGATGTTTAAGGAGGAGAAATGAATAGAATAGTAGGATTTTTTGGACAATTAGTTGCAGGAATGATTTCAATGATATTGCTTATAGGATGTGCAACAATAATAGGAAAAAGTTCACCAGAGACATTAAGCATTCGAAGCAACCCCGAACAAGCAACCGTTGCTATTACTGATGAAAGAGGAACAAAAGTATATGAAGGGAAAACACCAACAACTGTGACTCTTGAGAAAAAGAAAGGATTTTTCAGTGGGAAAAAATATAACGTTAAAATTTATAAAGACGGATGTCGCGAACAAAATATACAAGTTGATACAAAATTAACTGGTTGGTATTTTGGCAATTTGCTTTTTGGTGGATTGATTGGGATACTAATTGTGGACCCAGCCACCGGAGCTATGTGGACTCTTGATACCAATGAACTTGATGTTTCACTGGAAACAGACGCAACAAAAACATCACAATCAGAATCTATGAAGTTAGAAATAGCTCTTTTGCAGGATGTTCCTATTTCATTACGTTACAAAATGATAAGAATTCAGTAGTAGCTTTAAAAATTCATGAGAAGGGACGGGTTTAGTTAGAAAACCTTTGTTTACCACTTCCTTCACTCTAAAGCTAAACAAAGGATGGAACAATTCAAATAACCCGCTGGTGAATATTCTCTTGAAAACCATACCATGTTAATCACCAGTCGGGTTGTTTTTTTGTTGTAAACTTACTTTTTTGTATGTAATTAAGACTTTTTCCTTTTGAAAGACTTAAAACATTTTTAACCCACACAATGCAATTGAAATAATGCATTAATTATAGCGAATAACGTTTATAGCGTTCATTGCGTTTATCAAATTTAATGCTCCGCATTGGAAGTGAGACCCGCTTTGCGGGTCTGGAATTGAGTGCCGAAAAACGGCACTGGAAGTTAGTCGCTCTGGCGACTGGAATTTATCAAACTATTTATTGCGTTTATTGCGTTCGTTGCGTTATAGCGTTTAATTAACAACTACAAAGCACAAAGCGTAAAAAGAGGCTGAAGGCAAAGAGCATAGAGCGAATAGCTTATAGTAAACAACTTATAACATAATCAAATGGCAATAGCTCAATTTATGAAGCAAAATCACGGGTATTTTTTCAAGATGAGCAAAGCTCATACTACAGCCTTTTTTTTCGCAACACTTGCATTATTTCGGTTGCATTTTTTGGGTAAACGGAGGGGTGCCGGAGTGGTTGAACGGGGCGGTCTCGAAAATCGTTGTGGGGGCAACTCCACCGAGGGTTCGAATCCCTCTCCCTCCGCCAATTGGAAAAATTCCTGCAAGCTGCTGGCAGGTGACTGATTTTATCAACAGGGTCGGTTGGCTGAAATTCCCCTATCCTTTTTTTCCGCTTCTCTATGCAAAAAAGCAAATATCGAGGGAATCCGTGATAGATGTCTTATCATACTTTATTCTGGCCAGAAATTGTCTTTTCATTATTTTGATTGCTTGATTTTAAATTATTTGGTTTCATTATATTGAAGTAGCAACTTTATAATGCTAAAATAGCATACCAGAGAATTATTAAATTATGGCAGGAAAAACAATATTGGGAAAATATAATGAAACAACGGCCAAAAAATGGTTTATCACAAAAAGAGTTTCCCAAAAAATCAGATGTTAAATACACCACCCTGACAAAAATTGACGGCGGCGTTATTAAAAAACCTTCAATTTTAGTATTGGCAAAAACCGCGAAAGCGTTGGGTGTTAATATTGAGGAATTAATAAAGTAAATTTATGTTCACACTTTGGAACAAAGATCAAGAAAAAGAATTTTTCATCAAATCTCTTGAGTTTGCAACTCCAGAACAACTTTTTTATATCACTAAAAATAAAAAGTATTTAGCATATTGGCCCAAAAATTATGATGGAGCAAAAACAACATTACAAAGCAGGAATTCCTTAATCGGTTCTTACACGGAAAAATGGGCTACCGATTTATTTAGTGAAATAGCAAAGATAGTTGGTGGGTATGTTGTACAAGGAGTAATCGCCGAAGAAATAGGATTATCAAATCAATCGCGGGCTGATATTGCTATTTGTAAAACAAAAAATCTCATACAAAAACCAGAAAATATTTTAATGATTATTGAAGTTAAAATGTCTGTGGTTTGGAACTGGGAGTTTAATCCAGCAACTAAAAGTTTAGTTTGCATTGGTGACTATAAAACCCATCAGGGCAACCCCGGACTTTTGAGGTCGGATACAATGTTAAAAGCCATTGGCAAAAGCATCAATATCCGTGTTTCAAGCTTTGCCGCTTCAAAAATTCCAATCATTATTGTCGGCAATACTCCCATTACCAAAAGCTATTATGAAAAAGTAGATCATTTAAAAAGAAATGGCATTATACAGGGCTTTTGGTCAATAAATCCGAAGCCGTTAGACAATAATGGAGAAAATATAAAATCAACACCATTCAAAGGATTTTATAGATTTGACGAATACGAAGAATTAAAACAAAACGCCGTAAATCTTTTAAAAGAAGAAAGAGAATTTTTCTCTAGCATGCAAACACGAAGAAAATTAGGAGAAATTATTGATGTAGCCAATAAAGAAACTACCTACGAAGCAAAAGCACAGAAATTTTTGGAACTATTGCGTCAATCAAAAGAATAAATCACTATGAGAGCACAAAATTTTTACAACAAAAGAAAGAACGGAACACAGACCAGTGCTTTTGGTACGCCGGGGCGGATAAACCACGATTCATCTAAGTTTTACAACAGCAAACTCTATGAAGGATTAAATAACGGAAAAGATGTTGAGTATGTAGAAAATCAGATTGACCCCAAAAATATAAATAAAGTTTTTTGTAAAAGTAGCGAAGCTATGTCAGAGCTTCCCGATAATAGCGTCCATTTGATGGTTACTTCGCCACCCTACAATGTCGGTAAAGAATATGACGAGAATTTATCTCTTAAAGAATATAGAGAATTACTAAAACGCGTATTTAAAGAGACATACAGAGTTTTGGTCCCCGGCGGTAGAGCTTGTATAAATGTTGCGAATTTAGGTAGAAAGCCCTATATACCGCTTCATAGCTATATTATTGAAGACATGCAGTCCATAGGTTTTTTGATGAGAGGGGAAATCCTATGGGATAAAGGAAGCAGTGCCAGCCCTTCAACCGCCTGGGGAACATACTTAAAAGCTAACAATCCAGTGTTGCGGGATATTCACGAATATATTCTTGTTTTTTGTAAAGATACTTTTACTAGATTAAATCCACAAAAGAGAAAAAGCACTATTTCAAAAGAGGAATTTTTAGAATTTACCAAAAGCGTTTGGAAATTCGCCGCAGAGCGAGCTTCAAAAGTGGGTCACCCTGCGCCTTTTCCAGTCGAATTACCATATCGTTTAATTCAGCTTTACACATTTGAGGACGAAATTGTTTTAGATCCTTTTGTTGGCAGTGGGACAACTTGTATCGCAGCGTTAAAAACAAAAAGAAAATATGTTGCTTACGATATTGATAAAAAATATTGTGATTTAGCAGAAAAAAGAATAAAAGAATTTTTACAAGAACAAACCACATTATTTTCTGAAAAGAATTTGCCGCCAAGCGAGGCACAGCCTCGCAATCCCGCAGGGCGGGATTAGAAAAACTTGAAATCGTCCTTTCCGCTTCCACTTTTTGGCGAGGCGGGCGGAAGGGATGTTCGGGGGGATTTCCGCCCGCCGAGCCCGTTAATAAAATCAGTTCGGATTTTTTCAAATACACACCGCAGGATGGGATTTGTCTGTATCAAATCCCTAAAATTCCCTGTGTTTACAACATTTTTCTCAGGTTCGAACATCGGTCTTATCTCCGGGATAGAGATTGAGATTCTCTCTATCATTGAGAACGGTTTTTTCAAGTCCAGAATGAGCTTTTTGTCCATCAGAATTAGGTTCGAACCTAACGCCTGCAATATTTGGCTTTTAGTCTCAGGATCGCCAGTCTTGAACCAATATCTCGCATTGCAGGCAAAGTCAAAGGTCTTTTCTGCGATATCTAACCATCTTTCCACCCTTTTGGAAGCGTCATCAAGCAGGGCTTCCAGCTTGACCTTCTCTTTTATCAGCTGAGACTTCTGTCTGCTATACTCCTCATCAGAGAGTAAATTCCCATCAGCGTTCAAGGGGGATATCC
>JACAFE010000003.1 GCA_013388435.1 Nitrospirota bacterium
CAATTATATTTTTTGTGTTAAAATAAATAAAATGGCTGGGATACACAATATAAAAATGTTTAACCCAAAAAATGCATTTTAAATAATGCAGATGTTGCGAAAAAATTTATTTTTCGATACCTTAGTGTACATTTAAAGATGTAATGCCATAAATATTTTTATGAGAACTATAAAATATCTTTTTAAAATAAAATTATCGAGTTAAATAAATTTTTGAGCAATGTCTGCATTATTTGGGTTAATTGCTTCATACAGACAAATTAATCAGGGCAACTCAATCTGTTAACAGATAAAAATATGTCAAAAGTTTCATGAAAAATAGCAGAGAAGTGGTTAACTTTTGATAATATAACAGATAAAAACAGGAGGTCAGTAATGCAAAAAATTGTTACCAGGGCAATAGTGCATGGTGTTTATATTATAACTACACGGACAAAAGAGAGAATCAACGGAATGACCGCAGCATGGGTTTCTCAGGTTTCATTAAACCCTGTTATGCTTATGGTTGCAATTGGACCGGGCAGGTTTACACATGGACTTATAAAAGAATCTGGCTATTTTGCAGTCAACACTCTCTCAAAAGATCAAATAGAAATCGCCAAACTTTTCGGGTTCAAAAGCGGAAGAAAACATGACAAATTCCAGAATATTGAATACTTCAATGCTCCCAATGGTTCACCAGTACTAAAGGATGCTATCGCATATTTTGAATGCAAGCTTATTGATGATTTCAAAGCAGGAGACCATTCAATATTTACAGGCACGGTAACTGATGCAAAAATCATTAAAGAAAATGCAGACCCATTGATATTTAAATGGGAGGATTATTTTTAATGTTCTGACTAAATTACTGGCTTTTCTTCTGCTTTATTTAGTATAATAATATTAATATTTTACAGCTTTGTCCTGCCATAGACACTGCCGTTTAAAATCATAAAGAAGAGAGCAAATAACTTTCTGTTTGTACGGATAATGTAAATTATTCCATAAATGCAAAAATTTAACTGGTAAAAATAAAATTCGATATCAAAAATATAAAATAGGAATTATTAATTTATGAAAAACAATGGTATTAGAAATATAGCAATCATTGCCCATGTAGATCATGGGAAGACAACACTTGTTGACGGGATGATGAAACAATCAGGAATGTTTCGTTCAAATGAAAAGGTTCAGGAAAGAATTATGGATAATATAGATCTTGAACGAGAACGTGGCATAACTATAATGGCAAAGAATGCTTCAGTATTTTACAATGGAGTCAAAATAAATATTGTAGATACTCCAGGTCATGCGGACTTCGGTGGTGAAGTAGAGAGAACTTTAAAAATGGTGGATGGAGTATTATTACTCGTTGATGCATCAGAAGGCCCTTTACCACAAACAAGATTTGTTTTGCAAAAAGCTCTTGAACTCAATCTCTCTCCTATAGTGGTAATTAACAAAATAGATAGACCTGATGCAAGAATACAGGCAGTGCTTAATGAAGTTTATGATCTTTTTATAGATCTTGATGCAACCGAAGAACAACTCGAATTTCCTGTTCTATATACCAATGCCAGAGAGGGAATTGCTAAAACAAATATTGAAGATAACTCGGATAACCTAAAACCATTGTTTGATTCAATAATAAATACAATACCCGCACCTGCGGGCAATAAAAATGAAGTTCTTCAATTGCTTGTAACAAATATAGACTATGATAATTATGTTGGAAGACTTGCGATTGGACGTATATTTTCAGGGAATCTAAAAACAGGTGATAGCATCGCATTTTTTAAAGAAAACAAAGAAATTATTAAAACAAAAGTAACATTTCTATACACATTCAGCGGGCTTGAAAGAATTCCTGTATCAGAAGCATCTGCAGGCGAAATAGTTGCCATTGCAGGCGTCGAAGGTATAACAATCGGGGATACTATAACAAATCCAGAAAATCCAAAACCATTAAAAGGCATTAAAGTTGACGAGCCTACTATATCAATGGTTTTTTCCATAAATTCTTCTCCGTTTTCAGGCAGGGAAGGAACACATGTAACCTCAAGAAAACTAAGGGAAAGACTCGAAAAAGAACTTCTTTATAATGTTGCAATAAAGGTAGATTTCAGTGAAACAGAATCATTTAAAGTCATGGGCAGGGGAGAACTGCAATTGGCAATTCTTATTGAAATGATGCGGCGTGAAGGATATGAACTTTCTGTTTCTATGCCAGAAACAATAACAAAAACTTTAAATGGAAAACTATTCGAACCTGTGGAAGCACTCGTTATCGATATTCCTGAAGAATATATAGGTATTGTTACCCAGCAGATTGGTATCAGAAGAGGCAAAATGGAAAAAATGCAGAATAATGGATTTGGCAGGGTAAGGCTTGAATTTAAAATCCCGTCAAGAGGGTTGATTGGTTTTAGATCCCAGTTTTTAACAGACACCAGAGGCACGGGTCTGCTTAATCATATATTTGATGGATATGAAGAATGGTATGGTCCAATAACAAAACGTCAAACAGGAGCACTTGTAGCTGACAGGCCGGGTGTATCTACACAATATGCTCTTTTCCACCTTCAGCCCCGCGGAACACTTTTTATAAAAGAAAATACACCTGTATATGAAGGTATGATCATTGGAGAAAATTCCCGTGATAATGACCTTGATGTAAATGTTATAAAAGAAAAGAAACTTACAAATATGCGCGCGGCAAATGCTGACGAAGCCCTGCAACTCGTACCACCGAAATTAATGACTCTTGAACAAGCGATAGAATTTATAAAAGATGATGAGCTTGTTGAGATTACACCAAAATCAATTAGACTGAGGAAAAAAATCCTCGAGGCAGCGAAAAGAAAACATTATATTAAAGGTTAATTTAGAAAAACTTTAACCAAAATCTCTTGGTAGTGTAAAATTTTTTGTGTAAAAATCTTGTAAAAGAAAAAGGAAAGGGTGTATTCTCCATTGTTCTAAAAAAAGAAAATAAAAAGAAAGGAGGACACACCCATGTCAGTAAAGGAACTGACAAATATAACAATAACAGATTTATGGAAAGAGTACAAGAGAATTAAAACATTTTGGGAGGCAGAAGAAGAGGAAGTGAAGTCATTCAGGAGGAGATTTATAGAGGTTGCTCTTGAGGAAGAACGGACGACACTTATAGGCTGTGCATATTATGAACACAAAGCGGAACGGAAAGATTATCGGAACGGTTACTGGAAGAGGTGGATAATCCTCAAGGATGGGAGACTTGAGATACGAATGCCGAGGATACGCGGTATGAGATATGAAAGCAAAATAATACCACGGTACAAGCAACGTGCTGAGGAAGTGGACGCTGCCTTAATGAAAATATTTCTTTATGGGGCATCAACGAGGCTGACAGGTGAAGCACTAAAGCCTCTATTGGGGGAAAGGATAAGTGCACAAACGATTTCTAATATAGCGAAAAGTCTTGATGTAGAAGTAGAGCGTTATCACAACCGCAAGCTTGAAGACAAGTATTTATATATATTTCTTGATGGGATAGTACTTAAGAAGAGGAGTGGATTTGGAGCGAAGAAGAGGGTAGTACTTGTAGCATATGGAATAAGAATAGATGGCAAGAGGGAGCTAATAGATTTTGCAGTTACAAATGCAGAGAGCGAGAAGAGATGGTGGAGATTTCTAAATAATCTTTATCGGAGGGGGCTAATTGGTGATGCATTAGGTCTTGTGGTAACAGATGGCAATCCTGGTCTTGAAAATGCAGTAGATTTGGTTTGGTCTTTTGTAAAGAGGCAGAGGTGTTGGGCTCATAAACTCAGGAATGTAGCCAAATATCTTAAGAAGAAACATTTAGATATTTGTATAAGAGAAGCTCGTGCAATATATAACGCTAATAATAAAAAAGAAGCAGAGTGTGCTTATAGTAAATGGGAAAAGAAATGGGTTTCTATAGCTCCCAAAGCTGTTAAATGCATAGAAAAGGATTTAGAAGAGTTGCTTAATTTCTATAGTTGCCCAAAGGCTATATGGGTCAAATTGCGTACGACTAATGTTATAGAAAGGGCCTTGAGGGAGGTGAGGAGAAGAACAAGGCCTATGAGTTGTTTTAATCATGATCAGAGCATCGAGAGAATTGTATATGCTGTATTAAATCGTCTGAATGAACAATGGGGAAAACAGCTCCTAAAAGAATTTACACAAAATTCTTGACATTACCTATATATATAATTATTTGAAATACATTTCTTTTATTGATATAATCAAATCCAGAAAAGGACATTTTAACCCCATGAGGAAAAAGCTCTAAAATAAATTTCCTGCTAAAAAAACTATCTTTATATTTTTATTAGTACAATTTTTAACGCTTATTTCATTTTTATGTTATGCTGCAGACTTCGAGCCTATGATTTCAATTAAAGTTAAAAAAGGGGATTGTCTTATAAAAATATGTAATTCTTATCTTGAAAATCCAAAATACTGGAAAAAGATAACACGAATTAACAGACTAAAAAATTATAACTTCATTCTGCCGGGCCAAACTTTAAGTATTCCTGCAAATATGATAAAAGGTATTTCTCAGGAAGGAACCGTAAATATTGTAAATAGGAATACCGGATAATATTCTTCTGAAAAAGTCGAGCTTAACTGTTAAAGAATTCGATATAATTAAAACGCACACTATAATTGGTGAAAAGATTCTCTCTAAATCAACGCATCCAAAAATTATAATGTCAGTATCAATAGCGCTGAACCATCATGAAAAATGGGATGGATCAGGGTATCCAAGAGGACTTATTGGTGAGCAAATACCCATTGAAGCAAGAATAGTTATGATATGTGATATTTACGATGCTATGAGAAGCACACGTCCTTTTTAAGTACTTAAGATATTTGAAATATTCTCCAATGTAGGTATCAGCATTCTGCTTGCGATATTTGGTGTATGGGCATTGCAGAAGTCAAAGAAAAGAGAGAAAGCTCTTCTGGATAAGGCATGAATACAGTTAAGCTTTAAAGATTTGACTA
>JACAFE010000053.1 GCA_013388435.1 Nitrospirota bacterium
TCTCTCACATTAAACTGACCAAAAAACTCAAATTAAATTGACCAATATAAAATAAAGAAAAGGCAAGGAGGAAGGGGCAATTAATAGACCGATTCCTCCTTTATGCAAAAGAGCACTGCCTTAAAATCAAACTGTTTATTTACCCTTTTGATAGACTGAATATTTCTTTTAAATCCTTGTCAGAGAGCTCTGTAATCCATTTCTCACCTGTAGCAACAGTTAAATCAGCAAGCTCCTTTTTAGCCTTGATCATCTCGTCAATCTTTTCCTCAAATGTCCCTATGGTGATGAGACGGTGGACAGTTACATTTTTCTCCTGCCCTATTCTGTATGTCCTGTCCGTTGCCTGCGCCTCTACAGCGGGGTTCCACCAGAGGTCATAGTGTATTACACTTGTTGCCCTGGTAAGGTTCAGCCCTGTACCTCCAGCCTTCAGGGAGATTACCATCAATTTATGCAAATCCCTTTCCTGAAAGTCCTCAACCATACTGTCTCTTTTAGCCCTCGGTATGCCTCCATGTAAGAAGAGAGGCTCCTCTTTAAGTTCACTTCTAATCATATCAGTAAGCAGCTCTCCCATTTCTTTATACTGGGTGAAGAGCAATGCCTTTTCTTTCATGGATATTATCTTCCGTATTAACTCTATGGTCTTCTCTGATTTGCCTGAAAGCTCCTTAAGTGGTTTCCCCTTTTTTGAATAGTGAACAGGGTGATTACATATCTGTTTGAGTGAGGTGATAAGCTTAAATATCAGCCCCCGCCTTTCAATCCCTTCTCTCATTTGAATCTCTTTCATTATGCCGTCTACCACCTGTTTATAAAGGGCAGCCTGTTCCTTTGTAAGATAGCAGTATTCATCAAAGATCATCTTATCAGGTAGGTCGCTTATGATAGACCTGTCTGTCTTGAGCCTCCTCAGTATAAACGGCTCTGTTGCACGCCTGAGCTGCTCGATCCTTTCTTTATCTCTATACTTCTCTATTGGGATGGCATACCTCCTCTGGAAGCTTCGGAGTTGCCCCATGTACCCCCTGTTTATGAAGTCGAAGATGCTCCAGAGTTCGGTGAGCCTGTTTTCAACAGGTGTTCCACTCATTGCAATAAAGGATTCAGCCTTAAGGGATTTTACTGCCTTCGTCTGATCCGTATCAGGATTCTTTATATTTTGTGCCTCGTCAATAACTACCACTGCCCATTCCCTTTCACTGAATTTCTCATTATCCCGTCTTAAGATGCCGTAACTAGTAATGACCACATCTTTATTTTTTATGGATAGATTCCTTTCATTACCGTGATACACCAGAACAGATAGGGATGGCGCAAACCTCTGACATTCCTTATGCCAATTCCCAATGAGAGTCGTCGGACAGATTACAAGCACGGGATTCCTCAGTTTCCTATCTTCCTTAAGTTTTAATATGAGGGTGATTACCTGGATAGTCTTTCCAAGCCCCATGTCATCAGCAATACAGGAGCCAAGACCTTTTATTGTATTTGAATAGAGCCACTTAACACCTCTGTCCTGATAGTGCCTCAGACGTCCATTGAGTGTAGAAGGGATCTCGATATCCTCCAGTCTCCTAAGATCGTCTGCAATCCTCTTCAGTACGGCATCTGGTTTAAAGGGTATACCATCTATCTCTCCTGTGAGTGTTGACCTCAGAAGCTCCATGGAAGATAAACGGGGCAGTGGCTTTTTGAGTCTCTCAAGAAGACCCCTTACCTCTTCAGAGTTAAGCAGGACATATTGATCCTTGAATCTCACAAGCCCTCTTGCTGACTCTACAAGCTTGATGAATTCGTCTTTTGAAATGGCTCTATCTCCGATTGCAATCTCCCATGAAAATTGGAGGAGCTCCTCAAGTGAAAGGTAAGAGACGGCTTTCTCATCCTTAGTTTTAGCCTTGATGTTAATACGTGGGGTAGCAAGATTTCTCAATTCCTTTGGAATAATAAGCCTGATACCCAGCAGTGTCAGTACGTTTGAAACATCAGTCATAAAGCGTGCCATATCCTCAAGGTCAATAAGTGCACCGCTTTCCCCTTTTCTGTTTAATATCTTCTTCAGCTCTGGCATGTACTCAGATGCAATTGCAATCTGTCTCGATACATCTGTCCTGACTATATCTGCAGGGCAGGAAAATATGGTCTCTTTAGCATCAAAGACCTCTGAGAGGGACAATACAGGCGAAATCGGATCCCTTTTGTTTTCTACATCTATATAGACGCTAAACCGGTCATCTGGTGATGTCTCAATCCTGATCACAGGTGAGATGTCCTTCTTTCTTACAGAGAGCCTTTCAAGCCAGTCAGCAACAGCCTTTCCCGTATGTCTTTCCTCAAATCTCCTTGCCTTGTATATATCACCTAAAAAAAAGGCCCTGCAAAGCTTATCTCTCCCAGCTCTCCCATTACCGTAGCGATGAACAATATGGGTAAGGATCATTGATAGGACATCATACACACCTTCATCGCTCAGTATGCTCTCATCTGCATCTCTGATGCCTAAAGTGGGAGGCTTTATAGCTATAAGATAATCAAGTGCCTGCTGAATCTTTTCATCATGTATGAGTGGTATATATCGAATCGAAAAATCATGCCCGCCCTTCATGACTACTTCAGGGACAAAAGATGCTGAACGTATGAGAGCAAGGGCAACAGATGTTAAGATGTTAAAGAATCGTGATGAAAGGGAATTATTACCCAGGGTAGTGTCAAAAGGCAGGCTCAGAAAAAGATCGAAAACAGAACCTGGGGGGACTACGATACCCTGCTTCTCTATAAGCCTGATGCGATTTTCGATTATTTCTGGAATCCTTACTGAGAGTCTTTTGTTAACAGTTCTACGGCCATCGGATACGATATGATGTAACAGTGAATTGAGGTCATCTGAATTAACTCCATGTGTTGTTATAAAAACCTTCATACCTTCAGAAGTATATAGTAGATGAAAGTCTATGGCTCTCAATGACGGGCTCTCATCTACAATGGTAAGTGATTCTATTTCCTTAGCAACATCTTTATATGCCTGAAGCAAAATCTTTTTGAAATCGCTATCAGGATAAAAAAGCGGGTTATCAGTGAGAAGAGTGAAAAGGGAAGTAATGTCAAGGGCAGGGAAGGACAGGACGGGGTCTTCCAGATCAGAAGGTATCTCTTTGTTGACCAGCTGGTAGAGGGGGATAAAGGTATCATTGCCCTGTACCTTCTGTTCCATCTGAAAGGTCGATGTAAGCCCCGCTGCTTGGATAAGGGTCTCTGTTGAAATCCCACGTAAATTGAACAGGAGAAAAGGATTTTTATCAATTTCATTGGCTATGATGTAATATACCGCTGCTAAGTGTTTGCAAGGATTTGCCCAGTCAGGACAGGAACAGTTTGCTTCCAGGTCTTTCCAATTTTCTGGTAAGAGACAAATACCCTGTTTATCAAGAATCTCGAGGATGGACTCCGGGAGCTTTCCCAGAGTTAATTCAGAGGCAATAGAAAGGTTGGATGAAACAATAGACTTTATCTTTTCTATTTGTTTGCTGCTGAATTGCCTAAGCTTTATTTTTATATTGTATGGTCTGGGCATTGAACCCTGAACCTTTGCAATAACCCTTACATCTTCGAGTTTGATCTCTCTGACGCTACCATTATTAGCATATCTTCTTCCCCTGGGGAGGCGATTGGTGTTATAGTCGATCTTCTCCATAGCTTCAACCCAGGCATTTCCCCACCATGTTTTTCCAAAAAATTTTCTTGAACTCATAGCCAATAATGATTATTCGATTCAAATAATTGTATCATGACAATCTTATGTATCAGTTCAGTAGTGTCCTGTAAAAATTTATAAAAGCATGGCCTATTCTTTACCTGCCAGTTGCATAAAAATCGTAGAAAAACAGTAATTAAATCATCGTAGAATAACCTACTTATTGGATAAAATAGGGCTCATCATAACAAAAATATCCAAAACAGGAGGACACTATAAGTGAAGTATAGCAAAAGAGAATTTTTAAGTCGAGCATACAAAATTCCAGTGATGTTACTATTTTAAAATGTCACACTTTGGTTATTCTTTTTTCCTTAAGAGATAAGTGATTAACCCGAAAAATGCAGACATTTTTCACAGGTCATAGATCATAAAAGGCTGAAGGCAAATAGCAAAAAAAGGCTGAAGGCTTTAGGCTGAAGGCTGAAGTATAAAGCAAAAACAATAACGTACAGCTCAAATCGTAAGGAGCAAAGCTCAAAAAGAAGGTTGAAGGCAAATAGCGTTTATAGCGTTATAGCGTTTATTGCGTTCATTGCGTTATAGCGTTTATAGCGTTCATTGCGTTTATTGCGTTATTGCGTTATTGCGTTCATTGCGTTTATTGCGTTTATCAAATAACATAAAGCGAATAGCTTATAGTTCGTGGCAAACAACTATTAACATAATGAAATGGCAATAATTCAATTTATGAAACAAAATCACGGGTCTCTTTTTACTGAGGCTGAAGTCGAAGCGTAAGCCTCAGAGATAAAATAGGTAACTACATCAAAATATAAAATAGAGCTATGTTCTTATATTAAGGTAGTTTATTTTGGTTCATAAATTGAATTATTGCCAATAAACAACCTTATAACTAAATTGACAAAGGGGGAACATAGCAAAGAGCAACGAGCGTAGAGCAAATAAAAAAGCCTAACGCCTTGAGCCTATTTTCAATTTCGCAATTTCTGTATTATTTCAATTGCATTTTTAGGGTCAACGAAATCATCATTCTTCGAAGGCGGAAATATTATGACTTCAATATAGCTCACTTCAAATATAAATTAGAAGAAAATCATCGTATCCATCCGAATTAGGAAGATGGGTTAGAGCTTCTTGATTTTCTCTATTATGGCTGTGGTTGAGATGCCTTCTAAATAAGGTAGGCTATGGGTTTCTCTGGCGATGTCAGAGCCTATGATGTCTTTTTTTTCCCAGTCTCCACCTTTTACGAGCACATCTGGTTTTATTGTTTTAATAAGTTCATATGGTGTGTCCTCATCAAAAACTACCACATAATCTACCATTTCAAGAGAGGAAAGCACCTCTGCTCTATGTTGTTCAAAATTAACAGGCCTTCCTGGTTTTATTCTTGAGACAGACACATCTGAATTCATACCAATTATCAGAACATCTCCAAGTTTCTTTGCTTCTTTTAAATAGCGTATATGCCCGACATGGATTATATCAAAGCAGCCATTCGTAAAAACAATTCTTTTGTTTTTGGCTTTCAGTCTTTTTATTTCTTCTAATAAACCTTTTTTGTCAAGTATTATGCCCATAAAGTATTTCTCTGTTATAAAACTGATAATTCAGTTAGACCGCAAAAATGCCTTTAACCAAAATATACTTAAATATTAAATCGGGCAAAAATTAAAATTTGTCAACGGGCTTAACATAATATTAAAATATTTTTATTATTTTTAATCCGAGAAAAGCCTGGAGCAGATAGAAAACCAAAATCAAAATACCAGCAACAAAGTGAATGGTTCTCCATTTTAGATCATATGCTCTTATTTGCTTTGAAACGTAAAAAGTTAATATCAGCAAAATCATTATAATTACCCCATTCAAAAAATGAATGGTATATTTAAATATATATCCATTATTAAAATACGCTGTTCCAAGTCCGCCTGAAAATCCTAATATCCCGAATAAAATAAAAAAAGGACCAAATTTTCTATGTTTTTTTATTATGTGTGTTAGAATTTGATTTTTCCTGACCCGCATATTACGTATTTTATATCCGAGCGCAGCCTGATAGAAAAACAGCAGGATGATTATAAAATTGTATAATCCATGTGTATATTTCAGATATTCGTTAATATTTTTCATTCTAAAAAATTAAAATCTTCATTTATTTACGGAAGTTGTTTTCCTGTTATAAGTCTCAAAATATCATAATAAAAAACTATTACCATAAGGGTAAGCAATATAGCAAGTCCTACTTTCTGGCTGTTTGCTATGAATTTTTCGCTAAGAGGTTTTTTTCTTATTGCCTCTATTCCGAAAAACAGTATGTGGCCTCCATCAAGTATTGGAATCGGGAATAAATTTATTACACCTAAATTTATGTTAATAATCGCCATGAAAATAAAGAAATTCAGAAATCCTTTCGATGCCTGTTCTCCTGCCATCTGGACTATCATAATAGGCCCGCCTATTGTATTCATTGGCAATACCCTTTGTATAAGTTTAACAACAGACACAACGGTTAGTTCTGCAATTTCATAAGTTCTGACGATACTGTCTTTCAAAGCCTCGCCAACTGATTCCTTTTTTATCATGGTACTGCCAGAAGGTTGTATCCCAATAAGTCCTATTTCCTTTTCTTCACCAAAAATATTTTGCGTCTTTTTCTTTTCAGGGATTATATTAATCTCTAAATTTTCATTTGCTCTCGATATTTTCAATGTAAGAGATTTGCCAGGACTATTATGAATTACTTCTGTCATTTCATCCCATTGAGAGATTGATTTCCCATTGATTTCTATAATCCTGTCTCCTTTTGTAATTCCTGCTTTTTGAGCAGGGGTATCAGGCATTACATTTCCAATCTCGGGCAAAAGCACAGGCAATCCGTTTACAAAGCTGAAGAAAAAGATAAGGGCTGCAAATGCAATGTTGAAAAAAGGGCCTGCAAAAACAATTATAAATCTTTTCCAGACAGGCTGATAGTTGAATGAAAACGGTTTTTCTTCTTCTGTAAGTTCTGTCTCGGTGTTTTCACCGAGCATCTTGACATATCCGCCAAAAGGAACTGCTGATAGAAGATATTCTGTATCTCCATATTTTTTGCCTATGATTTTAGGCCCAAAGCCAAGAGAAAACTTTAAAACTTTTACTTTAAGTAATTTTGCAAAGAGAAAATGACCAAGCTCGTGAACAAAAATTATAATCCCGAGCAACAATATAGCTGATAAAATTGACATCTACTTAACCTCTTTTTTTAAGTATTATTTCAGACGCTGTCTTTCTCGCCCATCTGTCGGATTCAAGAATATGCTCGATATTTTGATCTGACAGGGTAGTGTGGAGTTCCATTGTCTTTTTTATTATAACTGGAATGTCGCAGAATCCGATAGCTCTATTTAGAAAAGCATTAACAGCTACTTCGTTTGCGGCATTAAGAACCGATGGCATTGTGCCGCCTTCTTTGAGAGCTTCATAAGCGTAAGATAGACATGGAAATTTCTTATTATCGGGTTCCATAAATGTTAAGGTGCCGATTTTCTGTAATGGAAGATTTTTTATTACATTATCAAGTCGCTGGGGATAATTCATTGCATATGCAATAGGACCTTTCATATCAGGAACAGAAAGTTGTGCCAAAATGCTGCTGTCATTAAATTCCACCATCGAATGAATTATACTTTGGGGATGGATAAGAACTTCTATTCTTTCCGGTGAAAGATTGAAGAGATGATATGCTTCTATAACTTCGAGCCCCTTATTCATCAATGTTGCTGAATCAATAGTTATTTTTTTGCCCATCTGCCAGTTTGGATGTTCAAGAGCTTCTTCGGGCTTTATTTTTTTTAAATCTTTCTCCGGATAACATGAAAACGGTCCACCTGATGCTGTGAGAATAATTTTTCTTAAACATTTCCTCTTCTGTCCCTGAAGACATTGGAATACAGCACTGTGTTCGCTATCAACAGGCAATATTTTTGTTTTATATTTTCTTGCTTCCTTAAAAACAATGCTCCCTGCCATAACCAGTGATTCTTTGTTCGCAAGACCGATTATTCTGCTCCTACGAACTGCTGAGAGTGTTGGCATTAGCCCTGCTGCACCAACAATAGCAGACAGAACAAAATCAACATTCTCGAGAGAAGCAACATCTGATATGCCTTTCTGGCCATAAAGAATCTCTAAATGTCTGAATTTCTTTCCAAGTCTTCTCCTTAGTTCGGTAGCACCTTCAGCATCCGCAACAGCAACTACTTCAGGGTTAAAAGTCTTGATTTGTTTTTCAAGGAGTGATATATTTTTCCCGGCTGTAAGCGCTATTACATTAAATTTATCCCTGTGTGCAAGGACAATATCAAGAGCGCTCTTTCCAATAGAGCCAGTTGAGCCAAGAATTGATATGCGTTTCAACTTATTTGTCTTACAATCCAGTAAAGTACCGGGCCTGCAAATAATGCACCATCGAGTTTATCAAGAATACCGCCGTGTCCCGGTATCAGGATACCGGAGTCTTTAACTCCTGCATCGCGTTTAAACATTGATTCCACAAGATCACCAATAATTGTTATGGTACCTATTATTATACCAGCAACAATAGCATTATAAATACTTATTGATGCAAGTAAGGTGTATTTTATTAATAATGAGCCAAGAATTCCGCCTGAAACCGAACCCCATGCACCTGCAACAGTTTTATTTGGACTCATTTCTCTGTATAGTTTTGTTTTACCAAAAGACTTGCCAATATAATATGCGAGCGAATCAGCAGACCAGACAGTTGCATATAAGAAAATAATCCAAACAGGGCTTATTTCTCTCAATTGTACTTGAAAAGAAATAAAGCATGGTATGTAAATAATTCCCATTACAGGCGCTGAAATATCCTGCAAAGAGTAAAGAGGCGTTTTTTTAAACAATAGTCTGATTATCATTATAGCCATGACCGAAATTACAATCGCTGAAATAATTTCTTTAGGATAAAATGTTGCGGCAAGTGTTATAAAAATACATGAAACAATTCCTGTATATTTGATAAGCCCGTAAACTTTATACATAGAATAAAATTCAAGAATGGCGATAACAGAAATAATAGCAATCAAGAAAAAGAACCAGTTTCTGTCAAGAAACATTATATATAAATAAAGCAGGGGTAAAACAATAGCTGCAACAGCAATTCTTTTAAAATGCATTAGCCCTCACATTGACAGCTCCAAATCTTCTGTCCCTGCGTTGATAATCCTGTATCGCAAGAAGCAATTCTTCTTTCCCAAAATCAGGCCATAAAGTATCCGTAAAATAAAATTCTGAATATGCTGACTGCCATAACAAGAAATTGCTTATACGCATTTCACCGCTTGTCCTGATAATAAGGTCAGGAGGGGGAATTCCTGCTGTATCAAGATATGATTCAAAAATCTCTTCTGTTAATTCTTCTGCCTTTCTGCCAGAGAGTATTACCTTCTTTACTGCCCTGAGAATCTCATTTCTGCCACTATAACTTAAAGCAGTGGTAAGTATCATTCCTTTATTTTGAGATGTTCTGATTTCTGCATCCTTAAGAATTGACTGTATATTTTCAGGAAGTCTTTCTATTTCACCAATGGGTTTAAATATCACATCATTTTTTATCAGTTTTTCAAGTTCCTTTTTCAAATATATTTCAAGCAGCTTCATCAGGGTTGATACCTCTAAAGTGGGTCTCCGCCAGTTTTCTGTAGAAAATGTATAAAGAGTTAAAGCTTTAAGTCCGAGCTCAATGGAGAATTCAATAATCTCTTTTGAACGCTCCACCCCTCTTCTGTGTCCTTCATTTCTCGGCAGACCCCTTTGTTCCGCCCATCTCCCGTTTCCATCCATGATAATACCTATATGTTTAGGAACTCTTCCTGACCTTAACATTTACTTTATTAAATCCTTTTAAGAGAATAAACGAATAACTCTGTTTTAAGTGGGTTTTCACCTTTCAGAATATTCCCTGGTTTTACCCCGAACATAGGACTTGCTATTACAAGCAAAGTATCTCCAGAAATCGTGTAATCAAAAATTGTGCCTTTAATATTATCCACCATTATTCTTTCTTCCATTGACATCCCATTCCAGAGATAGCTTTTAATTATAGATTTTCTAAACCCGAGTCCTTTGATCATATTTAAAAAAGGCTGTCTCTCAACAGAAATAATATTCGCATTCCGTATAAAAATCCTGTCTTTTACAGACCATTCACCTTTATCAACCATAATTGACGGAGAAGACTTCTTAAATGTTGTCAAAAAACCTCCGTTAGAACTATTACTCTTCCAGAGTTTCATTGCTTTATTATCATAAACATTTAAGTGACCTTTTTCATCATATGCAATTGTCAATTTGCCGAGTCGAGGATCATCAATAAAAACAAAGTCATAAATATTAACATCCCGCGGCAGTGACAGATCTCCGGATTTTTTAAAACCATTATCCCAGACAATCTTAAAAACAGGACCTTCAAAGCCTTCGGTTTTAGAGAATGCCTGACCTACAAGGAAATTTTGTATCTTCTTGATAAAAATATTATCTTTATATAAGAGTTTGAATTCTGAACCATTGAATTCATAAATATAAGAGACAACTTCATCCGAAGCCATTGAAGTGACTATTATTTCTGATTTACCATTATTGTTAATGTCAATTGTATCAACCCAGATAAAATCATCGGTTTTTGCTACCTCAATTTTCAAGTCTCCGTGAACAGGATTTAAATCTATATTAAGGTTGTAAAATCTTACATCCTTATCTGTCACTAAAACAATTTCTTCTTTACCATCCCCATCAATATCACCTGTTGTAACTAATTTTGCATTAAATGGCAGTTCAATGCGTAATGTTTCTTCTTTTTTGCTAAAACTAAAATAATCTTCTCCAATTTTAAGTTCTTTCGCAAAAGAAGGTGGAATCACTATTTCTTTTTCTGAAAACAAAATCCCATCAGGAACATAGAATAATCTTTGAATTATTGTGCCCCCTGTATCTCCGGGTTTTTTTGTAAGTAACAACGCAACATCCGCATTCTGCTTTCTACTTTCTTCAAGTATTTTTGAAGACTCGTCTGTTTCAAGATCAGTATCAATCATATTAAATCTTCCCGTATCTCTAAGTTTTTTATAATATGAATCAGAGAGTCCCCAGTCTATACCCTTTGACTGACAGAATAAAAGATTAATTTTTATTTCCGAGATTCTTACTTTATCACCTTCGCTCGCAGACCCCTGTATAAGAATAGCTGTTGATGTATCATTACTGACTTCTTTTATTTCTATCTTTCCTACAAGGGATTCGAGTCTTCCGAGAAGTTGCTTGGTAACAGGATGTCTAAATGGAGCTTCTTCTCTCAGGACATTTAAACGCATTCCCGGCTGCATTGAATCCCTGGCACCAATATTTATAATAACCCTGCTGTCCTGAACATTAACAATTTTTCCGCTTACAGGCATAAACATTCTCACTGTAAAATCTCTTAATGTATCGAGCGGATTTTTTTCTTCTGCAGATGCAGAACATGGAATTTTAACAATTAAAATTAATATAAAAAATATAAGACATAATAAATTAACAACTTTCTTATTCTTTTTCATTTCCTCACCATCTATCTCCCTGCTGCAAGCCTTTCAATAAGATGTATTGATAAATTATTCATTCGCATTTTTTCCTGAACCCTTTCTATATCATAAGGAATTCTAACAATATCTATTCTATCATCTTCAACAAAAATACAACATGCTTCTGGATTTCCGTCTCTGGGCTGGCCAACACTTCCAGCATTAATTATATATCTACTTGCTTTTTTAATAACAGTACTATTTTTGTAAGTTAAAAGTTCTCCTGACGGAGTTTTTTCTATGATAAAAGGTTGATGTGAATGTCCCAGAAAGCAAATTTTATTGTCAATAGAATAAAACGCAATTTCTGCATCCCTGAGGGTTAGTAAATAATTCCATTCCTGTGGTCTCAGGGGAGTTGAGTGAACAAAAAAGCTGTCTTTTTCAGTATCTTCGTGGACAAGCGGTAATTGCCTCAGAATATCTTTATTATTTTCAGTCAAAATATCTTCAGTCCATTCAATCGCAAGTCGTGCATAGTCATTAAAATATGAAACATCAGTCAACCCTAAAACCGCCCAATCATGATTGCCTGCAAGTAGAACTTTACATTCATTTTTTAATATCTCAACGCATTCATTCGGGTCAGGACCATAACCAACAGCATCGCCGATAAAATAAACCTCATTAAAACCCCTTCGTTCTATTTCGGAAAGAACAGATTTTAGGGCTTCAAGATTTGCATGCACATCTGATATTACAGCAAAGCGCATTAAGCTTTACCAGCCTCTTTTGCGAGTTTGTCAAGAATACCGTTAAGGAAAGATACTGATTCAGAAGAGGAATATTTTTTTGCTATTTCAAGGGCTTCATTTATTGTAACAGCAGAAGGTATATCCCTCCGAAAAAACAACTCATAAGCTGCGAATCTTAGAATATTCCTATCAACAGCAGCCATTCGTTCAATAAACCAATTCTCAGAAACCTTTTCTATCATATTATCAATTTCTTTTAGTTTATCTATCGTACCTTTAACAAGTTTTTCTGTAAAAACCTGCACATCGGTCGTCTCATCTTTGTCAGACCAGAATTCTTCAAAATCTTTTTTCTTGAGCGCTCTGTTAATAAACTCTGCTTGAAAAAGCAACTGGAGTGCATACTCACGAGCTTTCCTGCGTTTCATGATTAATATATAATATAATTTAATTAAAGCTTCTTTAAAAGCTGTGCCATTTCAATGGCTGTCATTGCGGCATCCCATCCTTTATTTCCGCTTTTTGTTCCTGCTCTCTCTACAGCCTGCTCAATTGTATCGCATGTCAAAACTCCAAAGACAACCGGAACTCCTGTTTCCATTGATGCCATTGCAATTCCCTTTGACACTTCTGCCGCAATATATTCAAAATGGGGCGTAGCACCTCTGATTACAGTTCCGAGACAGATCACAGCATTGAATGTTCCCTTTAAAGCCATTTTTTTTGCGATCATTGGAATCTCAAAAGAGCCCGGAACTTTTACAACTTCAATATCTTCTTCTTTTGCACCATGTCTCAATAGAGCATCCTTTGCTCCTTCAAGAAGCTTACCAGTTATAAATTCGTTAAATCTACTGATAACTATCGCAAACTTTAAACTTTTTGCCTGAAGTTCGCCTTCAATTATTTTCATAATATTCCTCCTGCTATACATTTTCGAGCATATGTCCCATTTTTTTCTTTTTTGTTTTTAAGTATGAGATGTTTTTCTCATTTGGATTTATTTCTATCGGCACTCTCTCGACTACTTTAAGACCATAGCCCTCGAGTCCTATAATTTTTTTTGGATTGTTTGTCATCAGTCTCATTTTTCTTACACCGAGATCAACAAGCATCTGAGCACCTATGCCATAATCTCGCAAATCAGGTTTGAACCCGAGTTTTAAATTTGCCTCGACTGTATCAAGACCTTTATCCTGAAGCTCATAAGCTTTTAGTTTATTTAAAAGTCCGATTCCCCTTCCTTCCTGCTTCATATAAAGAATTACACCTTTGCCTTCTTTTTTAATCATTTCCATTGCTTTTTGCAGCTGGTCTCCGCAATCACATCTTTTAGAGCCAAACACATCTCCTGTGAAACACTGGGAATGAACTCTCACAAGCACTTCATCTCCTGGTTTTATGTCTCCTTTGACTAAAGCTATATGGACATTGTCATCAAGTATATTGCCATAGGCTATAGCTGTAAATTCGCCTCCATATTTTGTGGGCATCTTTACTTCAGCAAGTCTTCTCACAAATAATTCCGTACGCATCCTGTATTTGATTAAATCCTTTATTGTCACTATCTTAAGATTATGTTTTTTAGCGAATTCCATAAGTTCAGGCACTCTTGCCATTGTTCCATCATCACTCATTATTTCACATATAACTCCTGAAGGATTAAGCCTTGCAAGCCGTGCTAAATCCACAGAACCTTCTGTCTGTCCCGCTCTCTGCAATACACCTCCGGGCTTTGCTCTAAGCGGGAAAACATGGCCGGGACGTGCAAGGTCTTCGGGTTTTGTTTTTGGGTCAATTGCTGTTAAAATAGTTCTTGCCCTGTCAGCTGCCGATATTCCTGTTGTAACACCTTTTTTTGCTTCAATTGAAATGGTAAAAGCTGTGCCAAAAGCAGAAGTATTATCTTCTGTCATCATAGGAAGCTTTAATTCTTCGACTCTTTCAGGTGTCAGGGAAAGACATATAAGACCCCTGCCATACTTTGCCATAAAATTTATTGCTTCAGGCGTAACTTTTTCTGCAGCCATGCATAAATCACCTTCGTTTTCCCTGTCTTCATCATCAACAAGAATAATCATCTTGCCTTTTTCTATATCTTCTATTGCTTCATCAATAGTATTGAATTTATATTTTTCCATAATACCAACTCCCTTTTGTGTTTCAATTAATTATATATAGCCTTCTTTTAATAAAGTTTTCATTAAGCCTGCATCCTTTTTATTATCAGCGGTTTCTCTATTTAAAAATTTTGCAACATATTTTCCGAGTATATCTGTTTCTATATTAACTGAATCCCCGGGGACTTTAAACCCGAGTGTAGTAACTTTAGCTGTATGAGGTATTATAATCAATGTGAAACTTTCTTTTAATATATCAACAACCGTAAGGCTTATTCCATCTACAGCGATAGAACCTTTTCTTACGAGATACTTCAGGACATCGGGCGCTGCCTGAATTTCAAATTTAATCATGTCACCAAGATTTTCCTTTGTTTTTATTTTTCCGGTTGAATCTACATGGCCTGTGACAAAATGCCCGCCTATTCTACTGTCTGGAGTTAATGAAGGTTCAAGATTTACCCTATCACCTGTTTTAAGACTACCAAGATTAGTAGCACTGAGAGTCTCATCAGACAGGTCAAATGAGAGTTCATTATTATTGATTGAAATTACAGTTAAACAAACTCCATTAACAGAAATGCTGTCTCCTATTCTGGCTGTATCTGCAATAGTGGGTGTCTTGAGTGAAAGAACCGCTCCACCTCTTCTTTTCTTTAAAGAAGTTATCTGACCCATCTCTAATATAATACCCGTGAACATTTATTCTTCTATATCAATATTAAAAACAAATTCCTTTTGATATAAACCCATAAAATCTACTGTTTCTTTCCATGAGGTATTTACCTGAACGGTTTTTTCTTTTCTTATGACCGAGATTGCATCCTCTTCAATCGGAATCTTAAGTTCATGAGCTCTTTCAAGTAACATATTTTTTGTTCTTTCAACCTCTCCAAGACCTATTCTTGTTATTTCTTTTGCATCAGCTTTAAAAGCAGAATACTTGTAATATGGCATGCCAACTTTATAACCAACATAAGCACAGATAACCAGTATTATAAGAACTAATGCAACTTTTACAAAACCTTTTTCATTTGCTTTCTTGTTCATTGGATTAACCTCCCTATTCTCTCAAATCTGACTTTATCAAGTCTGAAAAGTGAATAAGAAATATCCCTTGAAAAATATATAATCAAGGCTTTTCCTTTTATATCCTTCATATCAACAAAGCCCCATTCCCTGCTATCTCTGCTATTATCACGATTATCTCCCATAACAAAAAATTTATTTGGCGGAACAGTTATTGGACCAAAATTATCCCTGTTCGGAAAGACAAAATTATCAAAATGCCTTATATAAGGTTCATTCAAAGGTTGACCATTAACATATATAATTTTATCCCTACCTTCAATGGTATCTCCTTCAACAGCAATAACCCTTTTTATAAAGTCTTTTGAGGGATCAACAGGAAATTTAAATACAATTATTTCACCCCTATGAGGTTTTCTTAAGCCCGGCATCCTGAAAAGATTTATATTTGTAAAAGGCACATCTATAGGAGAACCGAGCAAAAATTTATTTACAAGTATATAATCTCCAACAAGTAGAGTTGGGATCATTGAACCTGAAGGAATTGTAAAAGCCTGCACAACGAATGCTCTGATAATTAAAGCAAGAATTAAAGCAGTAAATATAGCTTTTATATATTCCCATAAAATATTTTTTTTATTTTCCACCAAAGATCCTCCTGAAAAAGATTTCAGACCTGTCTATTAAATACAAGCCCTGCAGCACCTATTATTCCTGCATCATCAGTAAGTTCTGATTTTATAATTTTTGTTCTTTTAAATAAATACGTTAAAGCTCTCTCTGAAGCTATAGTTATCGCCTCCTTTACATATATATCCCATGCTCCTGTTAAACCGCCTGTTAAAATAACAGCTTCAGGACTCAGAATATTTATTATATTCGAAATGCCAATCCCGAGAAATTTTCCAGCATTTTTAAATACCTCAATTGAGAGTAAATCACCATCTTTTGCTGCTCTGAATATTTCTTCAGCAGTAATTTTCTTATAATTATTATTCCAATCTCTTAAAATGCTTTTCCTGCCATTTTCAAGAAAAGCAATTGCTGATGAAATAATAGCTCTCGCTGACGCGTAGGACTCAAGGCAGCCATAATTTCCACACAAGCATTTCTTACCTTCAGAATTTATACTCATATGTCCGATTTCTGCTGATACATTCATAAGTTTTTTATTATATATAATGCCTCCGCCAATCCCTGTGCCGAGAGTTAAAAGCACAAAATCAGAATAATTTCTACCAGCTCCAGCACAGAGTTCTCCATACGCTGCAGCATTTGCGTCATTTTCTATGATAACAGGTAAATTAAATCTTGCGCTCAATTTATTTACGAAATCTTCACCCTCTATTGAAGGCAAATTCGGGGAAATGAGAACAGAACCTTTTTGATAGTCAATCAATCCTGCTACCGCAAAACCTATACCTGCTATGTTTTCATTAAAGAGATTCTCAACGGATTTATGAATTGCATGAATAATATCTCCGGATGATTTTTCTTTTATTTTCTTTATTATTTCACCTTTATCAGAAACTATTGCTGCCCTAATATTCGTGCCACCGATGTCTATCCCGATAGCGTATTTATTCTCCATTATCTTCTCTGTAAACCTCAATTGCAATTTCAGGACACATTCTCGCACACATAGAGCATCCTGTACACTTTCCAGGGTCAATACAGGTTGCAGGCATAAATCCCTTTTTGTTGAAATTTTCTTCCATTGCGATAATTTTGAGAGGACATGAAATCATACAATATTTGCAACCTTTGCACAATTCTCTATCAATAACTATTTTGCCCTTCATTTTATCCGAATAATTTTGTGTTGTTCATACCTGTAACAAACTTTTTCCCTTTGTCTCCAATAATTTCCCTTGCATGCTTTAAAGATGTTTCGGTTATCTTTCCACTCAGCATTCTTGCTATTTCACGAAGTCTTTCATTATCATCAAGTGTTTTTGTTTCAACAAATATCCTGTTATTCTTTTCTTTTTTTTCTACTTTAATATGCAGGTCGCCTTTTGCAGCTATCTGTGCAAGATGGGTTGCGCAAAGAACCTGATGTTTCTGAGACAATCTTTTCAGTTTCCTGCCCACCATTTCAGCAGTCTTGCCACCAATGCCTGCATCAACTTCATCAAAAATCAGAACAGGTATGCTGTCAAAATCAGCAAGCATTGCTTTAAGAGCAAGCATAACCCTTGAAAGTTCACCACCTGAAGCTATTTTTGTCAAAGGCTTTGGAAGTTCTCCTAAATTTGCTGAAAACAAGAATTCAACTCTATCAGTCCCGTAAGAAGAAATGCTGTCTTTCTTAATATCAATTTTAAAAACCGCGTTATTAAAAGCAAGTTCTCTCATTTCCTCCATAATCAATCGGGACATTTCATCTGCAAACTTTCTTCTTTTTTCAGAAAGAATTCTTGCTTTTTCCAAAAGTATTTCTTCTTTTTTTGAAACTTCTTCCTCATAAAAATCCATCTGTTCGCTTATTGATTCAAGTTCCCGAAGTTCTCTAATTGCATTATCTTTGAAACTAATTACAGCATCTATTCCTTCACCATACTTTTTTTCAAGCTTTTTAATTGTTTCGAGTCTTTCTTCTACTTCATTAAGACGTTCAGGATTAATATCATATTTTTCCTTGAAACTTCTCAATGAAATTACAGCATCATCGATTAAAGGAATCGCTGATTCGAGCAAACTTAAAATATCTATTGCTTCATTATCTATTGAACTCACCTCTTTTATCTTATTCAATACAGATGAAAGTCTTTCAGCACATGAACCTTCAGAACCATAAAGTTCATAATAAGCTGTTTCTGATAGTTCTTTTAGTTTGCCAATATTTGATAATATTTGTTTTTCATTTAAGAGAGCTTCCTTTTCTCCAGACAATAACTTTGCAGATTCGATTTCCTGTATTTGATATTTCAGAAAATCTATCCTCTGTGCTCTGTCCATTGCTCTTTCTTTTATATTATTAAGCTTTTCTTTTAAATCTTTAACCTCATAATATAGTCTTTCAACTTCTCCAACATCTTCGGTCAGTCTTCCAAAGGAATCGAGAAAAAAACAGTGTTTTTCAATATTCATAAGACTCTGATGTTCATGCTGTCCGTGAATATCAACAAGCATCTTACCAATTTCAGAAAGAGTCTGCAGGCTTACATTAGAATCATTTATATAAGCTCTGTTTTTCCCGGAAGACGATATATTCCTTCTGATTATTATGCCTTCTGAAAAATCTATTCCTATATCAGGAAGATTTTTCATGTCAGGATAATCAAAGCAAGCTTCAACAAACGCTTCTTTTTCGCCTGACCTGATTAAGTCAGGTTGCGCCCTGCTTCCAAGAATAAGGTTTAAGGAATCAATTAATATTGATTTCCCTGCGCCTGTTTCACCTGTCAGGACATTAAGTCCATGCTCAAAACTGACTTTGATATCATCAATTATGGCGAGATTTTTTATACGGAGTTCCTTCAGCATTCATATTGTATGTTTTACAGTAAAATCCTTTTCTTCACCTGTATACTGTTGCCAGTTAACTTCAACATTAGTCACCCTTGATGCTGGCGGGCCAATGTAGCATTGTTTTATAGCTCTTTCTATAACTTTTCTGTCACCTTCAAAAACTGCTTCAACTCTACCATCTCTGAGATTTCTAACCCAGCCCTTTAATCCAAGAGATTCTGCAAGGTCCTGCGTAAACCCACGAAAAAAAACTCCCTGCACTCTTCCATCAATATATAAATGTGCTCTCGCTTTCTCCATAATTTAAAATTATACCATATTACTAATTTATCTAAAATACTTTTAACCTATAAAATACAATTTAAATAATGCAAATGTTTCGAAATTGAAAAAAGGTTGAAGGCTAAAGTATTTTAGAGGCGTTCAGCCGAACTCTCTTACTACTTTCATCTATTCGCTATTTGCTTTCAGCACAAAGCCTTTTTATTTGTTCTTCGCTCTTTGCTATTTGCCAGGTTCCACCTTTGTTAAGGGGGTCAGGGGGTTGTATATTCCTTTGTCAAGTTAGTTATAAGGTTGTTTACTGGCAATAAATAAATATTTAAGCAATTTCTGCATTATTTGAGTTAATGTTTGAATGCACGTTGTCCTGTGAAAACCATGGTCACTTTTGGATTTGCTTCATTGCATGCAATTATTGACTCAAAATCTCTTTCGGAACCGCCCGGGTTTACAATGCCTGTAATTCCTTCTTTTATGCCAACATCAACACCGTCTCTGAAAGGGAAGAAAGCGTCTGAAACCATAATCGAGCCAATAAGCCCGCCTTTATTTTTTCTTGTCTCCTCATCTATTTCAAGTAAATCTTCTTTTTTCCTTTTGCCGTTTTTTATATCAAGTTCAAAAGTTTTGTAAGGCACGCCATATTTCTTAAAACAAAGCGCATCAGCATATTTTGTGTATGCCTTGAAAATCGCAATCTCTGCTACTCCAACTCTATCCTGTTCGCCAGTTCCGATACCAACTGTAACTCCGTCTTTAACATAAATAACAGAATTAGAAGTAATACCCTGTTCAACATTCCATCCAAAAAGCATATCTTCATATTCTTTCTCGGTTGGCTGTCTTTCTATTGCATATTCCTGTCCCTTATAAATCGTCTTTGCGGGGAGGAAATCTTCTTTTCTCCTTATTCTGTTTATCGGAGATTGCTGGACAATTATTCCTCCATCTATTAATGATTTGAAATCAACGAACCTGAAGTCTTTGTATTTTTCAAGTTCAGTAATTCTGTTTACCCTTATTATCCTTAAATTTTTTCTTTTAGCAAGAATAGGGATTACTCCTTCTTCAAAATCAGGTGCAGCAACAACCTCAAGATAATTGTTACTTACCATTTCTGCGGTTTCTTTGTCCATTGTACGATTAACCACGAGACAACCACCAAATGCTGCTATGCGGTCAGCCATATTTGCTTTATAATATGCATCAGCAATGTTTTTCCCATATGCTGCGCCGCATGGATTATTATGTTTTAAGATTACAGCAGCAGGTTTATCCATTAAGAATTTAATTATATTAAGTCCGTTATCAAGGTCTGTAAGATTAGTCTTTCCCGGATGTTTACCAGCCTGAATCATGTCTTCTTCAGTAATACTGCTTACAAGACCATTTTCAGGTAAAATGAATTGACAATTTCCGAGGAGGAGATTTCCATTAATTAGTTCATATAGGGCTGCTTCCTGTTCAGGATTTTCTCCATATCTTAGACCTTTTTCAATAAGTTCGCCTGTTTTCTCATCAGGTATTTTCCAGGTTCTTTTTTTATAAATAAGTGTTTGATTCCCGAAACTGATTTTCATCTCATCAGGGAAATGGTCAGCCATTATCGTACGATACATTTTTTTAATATCTGACATAAACCCCTCCTAATATAAGAATTCATTAGACTACAGAACTATTTCTTTTTTAATTTAAAAGTTTCCTCAATTAGCAAGATATATTTTATATACTTGAAGCCGAATTTCATCAAAGCAATTTCGTCTTTCTGGATTTTTTCGAGTTCATCATCAGGCACATCAAAGACATCAAGAAATTTACTTTCAAAAATAAATTTTTTGAAAGTATCAAGGTCATAGCTTGCCAGATAAATTTGGGATTGTTGCCCTGGGTCTAAAGGTTTGCCTGTAGGGTCTTTTCTAAGCTGTATTTCTTTCCATTCCCTATTCATTTCATCACAAATATCAACTCCCTGATCCTTTCTCCATGATTCAACTGTCCATTCTGTATCTTCCTGATAACCGAGACAATATGATTCTTTTATAAAGAAATAGAATTCCTCGTTTACTATCCCATTTTCTGTTGATTTCCGCCATGTGCCCTGTCCTATAGGATAATAACGGCAATTTGCGGGTCTGTCCGAATAAATCGTACAGCCTTCAGGTGTAACAAAAGGACAGCTTTTCTTTTCATCTTTAAGCATTTTAATTAATGCTATAGGATGGGATGTTCTCGGATCAATGTCCATATGTGTATATTTGTCAAGAAATTCGGATGAAGTCATTCCGAGTCTGTTTTTCATTCTGATAATATCGTAAGGTGTGAGCATTATGTTTATATTGCTGCAACATTTTGTAAAACATTTAACCCCTGGATGACACCTGAATTTAAATCTTGACTTTAAAGTCAATTGAGCTGGCTCAACATCTTTCATACTTGGCAAAGGCATTTTTTAATCCTCTCTTTTCATTTAATTTATTCTAAAAAAATTATTTTAACCCAAATAATGCAGAAATTGCTCAAAAATTTATTTATAGCAATTCTGGCAATAACTCAATTTATAAGACAAAATAAACTATCATAGGCTGAAGGCTTCAGGCTGAAGGCTGAAGTATAATAAGACCCGTGATTTTGTTTCATAAATTGAATTATTGCCTGTAAACAACCTTATAACTAACTTGACAAAGGAATATACAACCCCCGACCCCCTTAACAAAGGGGGACCTGGCAAATAGCAAAGAGCGAAGAACAAATAAAAAGGCTTTATACTGAGCAAATAGCGAATTAACTCATGAAATTATTTAATAACAAAACCATCGGCTAAATGGTTACGGTACGATGCCATTTTCGTTCAGTGGCTACATTGTTCGGCTATATCACTTTACCGTTTGACTTTACCGAAACGGGCTTCGTTGCCGCTTGACGCTTTTCATTTGATGGTCAATTATAAATTCAGGTTAATCTTTTGAACAAAAAAGGCCGACAGTTTAAAACCGCCGGCCTTTTCATTTTTCTAATTATTACAGTAATGGTACAATCAGAAGTGCGACTATGTTGATAACCTTAATCATCGGGTTAATCGCTGGACCTGCTGTATCTTTATAAGGGTCTCCGACTGTATCACCTGTAACAGATGCTTTATGACCGTCACTGCCTTTTTTGTGCATTACGCCTTTATCGTCAACAACACCGTCTTCAAATGATTTCTTTGCATTATCCCATGCGCCACCACCGCTTGTCATTGCAATTGCCTGGAAAAGACCGGTGACAATACTTCCTATAAGAACACCACCAAGCGCAACTGGTCCGAGTAAGAATCCGACAAGAATAGGTGCAACAACAGGAAGCAATGCAGGAACCATCATCTCTTTAATTGCTGATTTTGTAACTATGTCAACACATTTTCCGTACTCCGGCTTTCCTGTACCTTCCATAATACCCTTAATTTCACGGAACTGTCTGCGGACTTCAACAACAACACCTCCTGCGGCTTTACCAACTGCAAGCATAAGTCTTGCGCCGAAGTAATAAGGAATCAAACCGCCAATGAACAGACCTGCTATAACATATGGGTCCGAAAGATCAAATTTCACTCCGCCCATTTTAGCAATTAATTCTCTTGAGTACTCAGCGAACAGAACAAGTGCAGCAAGACCTGCCGAACCAATTGCATAACCTTTTGTAACAGCTTTAGTAGTATTTCCAACAGCATCAAGCGGGTCAGTAACACCGCGAACATTTTCTGGAAGTTCAGCCATTTCAGCTATACCACCAGCATTGTCTGTAATTGGACCATAGGAGTCAATCGCAACAACAATACCAGTCATTGAAAGCATTGAAACAGCAGCCAGTGCTATTGTGAATAAGCCGCCGCCCACATTGCCTGAAAAGCCGCCGCCAAGCGCGTATGAGAACATGATTGCTGCAACAATAACAATTGCCGGCAATGCTGTGGCTTCCATACTAACAGCAAGACCTGCGATAACATTTGTACCATGACCTGTGAGACTTGCTCTTGCTATCGTCTTAACAGGCCTGAAATCTTTTGAGGTATAGTATTCAGTTATCCAGACTATCAATCCTGTAAGAACAAGTCCGATTACTGCTGTAAGGAATATGCTCATTGCACTAAAGCCACCTGTGTTTTCCCCAAGCTGTCCCATAAACCAAGTGGTAACTCCGTAAAATGCAATAGCAGCAAGAATACCTGATACCGCTAACGCTTTATAAAGCGCTCCCATTATATACTGGCTTGCGCCAAGTCTTACAAAAAAAGTACCAATTACCGAAGCAATGATTGAAACTCCACCGAGAAGAATCGGGAATTCAACCCATGGACTTTCAGGACCGAAAACTGATTTTGCAAGCAGCATTGCTGCAACAACTGTAACTGTATATGTTTCATAAAGGTCAGCAGCCATACCAGCGCAGTCACCAACATTATCACCAACATTGTCAGCTATAACTGCAGGGTTTCTTGGATCGTCTTCAGGAATTCCTGCTTCAACTTTTCCAACAAGGTCTGCTCCAACGTCTGCTGCTTTTGTGTAAATACCACCAGCAATACGTGCAAAAACACTCATTAATGAACAACCAAATCCTAATCCAACGAGAGCGTGGAATGCGCCTTCACCAACTATTGATCTTGTAATTGCAAAATATCCTGCAATTCCGATAATTCCCAATCCAACGACCATAAGTCCGGTAACAGAACCACCTTTAAATGAAAGTGTAAGAGCCTGCTGTAAGCCCTTTGACGCCGCCTGAGTAGTTCTTACATTTGCACGGACAGTAACAAACATTCCAACAAAACCTGCAAATGCTGAACCACAAGTTCCGATAAGGAATCCGATTGCAGTCCATATACCAAGACTTGGTATTGCAGCAATCACTATAAACAATACTACTGCAACCATCGCTACTGTTTTATACTCACGAGCAAGAAATGCATAGGCACCTTCTTTAACAGCATTAGATATTTGCTGCATTCTTTCAGAGCCGGCATCCTGCTTTGTAACCCATGATGCGGTTATAAGGGCATACAGGACACCCACAATACCGCATGCTAAGCCAAACAAAATAATAGTACTCATCCGATCCCTCCTTATTAAACTTTTTTAGTTAAGTGAAAAGTGAATATAAATAATTTTTTACCTTTCACCTCCCTCCTTTTATTGATTATCTTTATCAAATCCACTAGTATTTTACCCCGGCATCTCTCGCTGTAGCCTTTGCAAATACCATTGCAGTTGCCCTGTAAAGCATATGAGCCATTTTTGAGAAAGGCGCATAAGCAAACAGGAAAAAGACCACCATAAGATGGGCAAAATATACAAGATATGAAAGAATAGCGATATTGGCAAGTCTGAATAATTCAGAAAGAATTCCTGTAGCCATTACTGCAAAAACTATATATATGAAAAGCCAGTCGTAATATCCGCCCTTGCCGGCTTTTGCTTCGTTCTTTTTTCTGTTGTTTATAACCATAACTATACCAATTAACAGAGCAAGCGCGCTAATATTCGCAAGCCATTTAAGAGGGTCAGTTAAAGGATATGGAGATGGTCCAAGCAAAAAAGATGGAGGTGTTTTGCCCATTGCATGCAATATCTCATAACCATACAGATAAAAAACCGCCCATGCTGTTGTGATAGCGAGTCCTATAAAGCTGAAGAAAACAAGCATATGAGCGAGTTTTCTGTCAATTGTTACATTGCACTTTTCAAATCTTTTATGAGTTAGTATTTCACCTATGGTTTCACTTATTGCAGGCCAGATACTGCCTTGCGGCTTTAAGCCTGTATATTGAACCATTGCTTTCCAATATCTTGTTATCCCTACAAACAATGAAACTACGGCAAATAAAAAGATAGGCACAAATACACCATCTATAAAATAAGATGGCAATAAAGCTGAATAAGCAATCTTCCCTGCTTCATTGTAAATGGATTCAATGTTTAAATGACCAAGCGCAGCAAGGATAATAAGGAAAATTACAGCAGGTACTGCAAGCAAAGGTATAAGTCCTCCGGGGCTTCCAACAAGCTTGCCCAATGCTTTAGGAACTGAGTAATTTTCAATTGACATTTTTCTTACCACATTGAGAACTTCTCCTGGCTTTGCACCTCTTGGGCAATAGGCTGTGCAGTCGCTGCATTGATGACAAAGCCAGATATCAGGATTTGCTATCAGTTTGTCTTTAAGACCCCATTGAGCATTGATCATTTCTTTTCTTGGGAATGGCTTATCCGCTGGTGTGAGATTACAAACCACCGAGCATGTCGCACATTGATAGCATTTTTTTAGAGACTCTCCTCCGCCTTGTATAATAGCATTAACAAACTCCAAGTCCGGAGAAACAATTACTGAGTCATCCTTTGCAGGAGCCGGAGTCTCAGCAACAGCTTCCTCGACTTTTACTTCAGATACCTGAGTTTTTTCTTGTTCCATATATATCCTCCCTACGTTTATATAGGTCCCTTTATTTTATTAAAATTCCTTAAATGGATTGTGTCCTATTTCCTTAACCTTTTCAGCAAATTCATTTATCATATCAGGGAGCTTATGATATTCATCTATCGCAACCTGTATCATCTTAACACGGTCAGCCTCGAGTTGCAACTTATTCAAAGTTTCACCAACTTTGCTGAAACGTGTATTTGCAAGTTCACTTCCTTTAACAAAATGGCACTGGTAGTTTTCGCCAAATTTGCAACCTAAAAGCAGGAATCCATCTATGCCTTTTGAAAAAGCATCTGCTATCCAGACAAGATGCATGCCTCCAAGACATCTTAATGGTATAAAACGAACGCTCGGATCAATCTGCTTTCTCTGTATTGCAAGCGTGTCAAGTGCAGGATACGCGTCATTTTCGCAGACAAGACATACTATTCTGAATTCTTCTTCTTCAACTTCAATTGATTTTATTGCCGAGCCGATTATATCTATGCTGTAATCCTTAAAGGATACTATTCTTTCAGGACATGCACCCATGCATGTTCCACAACGTCTGCATCTATTGACTTTATAAAATGGAATTCCTTTTGCATCTTCATCAATTGCACCAAATGGACATTCTTCAGTACATCTCTTACAAGCAGTACATCTGATTAATTGAGGATCCGGGAAAGTTAAATCCCATGCTCTTGGATGTACTGCCACGCCTTTTGAAACATGGTCAATACATTGTATTGCTTTAAAAGCAGCTCCTGCTGCGTCTTCCTGTGCATCAGTCATATTCATTGGCTGTCTTACAGGACCTGCTGCATAAATTCCTGTTCTTCTTGTTTCATACTGGAAGCATATAAAATTAGAATCAGCAAAACCATAAGCTCCAGGTAGTGAAGGTATTTCAGGTCCCTGTCTATATGTCAGATTAAGAATAAATTCAGGTTTTGGAGTTGAATCAAGATATGCTTTCTTTGCTTCATCGCCTTTTGTTCCTGCTTCTGTAAGTCCATCTAAATATTCCTGAGGAGCTCTTGTAGTTGGCACCATTCCTGTTGCAAGAACAACAAGGTCAGCTTCAACTTTAACTTTCTCGCCAAGCAAAGAATTTTCCATCATTACATATAGATTTCCATTGCCTGCATCTGTTACACCTGTAACTTCGCCTTTTGTCAGCATAACTCCCGGGTCGTTCTGAGCTTCTTTATAAAATGCTTCCAACCTGCCGGGGGTTCTCATATCTTTGTATAGAATCATTGCTATTGCATCTGATTTTTGTCTTACATATCTTGCTTGTTTCAAAGATGTTGCGCAACACATTGATGAACAATACGGAAGATGGTTGGGATCTCTACTGCCTGCGCATTGAATAAAAGCAACCTTTTTTGCTTCTTTACCATCAGAGGGTCTTGTAATAGCCCCTGATTTTGCAATCTGTTCGAATTCAATATTAGTTACAACATCTTTATATTTGCCATAGCCAAGATGGCCTAATTTTGTTGCGTCATAAGGTATCCAGCCTGTAGCTAAAACAATCGCTCCTATTTTTTCCGTGACAACTCCATCAGATGATGCTATGGTTACATCAAATAATCCAGGCTGTCCCTCTGTTTTTTCAACTTTTGCTGATTTATAAACTTTTATATTTGGATGGCTTTCGACTTCTTTTATAACTTTATCTATTTCGGTATCAACAATAACAGGCTCTTTGTAATCTCTGGTTGGAATCTTTTTATAAAGTTTATTAGCAAACCCTCCGAGCTGTGCTTCTTTCTCAACTAATACAACTTTATATCCAGCTTTAGCTGATTCAAGAGCTGCAGTCATTCCTGAAATTCCACCACCTATTACAAGTATGTTATTGCTAAGATTTTCAAGAATATTGGGAGCAGGCAAATCAGATTTCTGCGCTTTGACAGCTCCTATTGTTAAATAATCTTCTGCCAGAGCCTGAGTATCATCTGTTTTTGGAGGCTGGGTCCACGCAACAAATTCGCGTATATTGACTCTTTCAACAATACATCCTGGAAAATCAAATTCATCATATTTTACACGAGGAGAACATGCTGCAATTATTAATGTATTGACTCCCTTTTTAATATCTCCCTTAATCATCTGCAATCCTTCAGGACTGCAAAGAATATCATGGGTTTTTATGTCTTCTTCCTTGATTGTTCCTGATTTGGCTGATTTTGCAAGTTTTTCTATATCAATGGAATCACCGATTCCACAACCTTTACATATATATACGCCGTATTTTTTTTCCATAACCCTACCTCCTATTCACGCTCTGGATGCATTTTAATACAACACCTGTTGCATCCTGTACTGATCTTGCAACATCAGCAGGGCTTCTCAATGTCCCCACTGCGTATATTCCTTTCTTAAGAGCAGCATCATCAACAAGTCCATCAGGTGTATATGAAAGGCTGGTGCCAACATTTGAACTTTTTGTTGCCAAATCCATTCCAGTTGCAAGCACAACCATATCAAATTTTGCTTTTATTTTTCCACCACCAAGAGTGTCTTCAACATCAACAATTACATCATTGGTACCGGCCTCTTCAGTTATACCAGCGACTTTACCTTTAGTAAAAATTACTTTCGGATCATCCTTAATTTTCCAGTAAAATCTATTTTCGTATAATCCGGGAGTCCTTATATCAATATAGAATATTTGTATCGTTGCATCAGGATATTGCTCTCTAATATACATTGCATGTTTTAAAGTTGCAAGGCAGCAAATGTAAGAACAGTATGGGAGGTGGTTTTCATCTCTTGAACCAGCGCATTGAACAAAAGCAATATTTTTAATCTCTTTACCATCAGATGGTCTTATTATTTTACCACCTGTAGGACCATCTTCTGAAGCCAGTCTTTCCATCATCATATTTGTTATTACATTCTTAAATTTGCCTTCTCCAAGAATATCCAGCTTGCTTGTATCATATGGATTCCAGCCTGTAGCAAGTACAACAGCGCCAACTTTAAGAGTAACTGTTTCTGGTTTCATGTCAAGATTTATCGCATTATATTTGCAGGCTTCAAGACATGGTTTTGCGCAATCTTTTGGACAGGCGGTTGCGTCAATAACATATTGGAATGGGAATGCCTGTGCGTGGGGTAGATATGCGGCTTTTGTCTTATCCATTCCGAAGTTAAAATCATTACTGCGATAAGACGGACAAGCTTGTGCGCAAGCATCACAACCTACACATCTGTCATTGACATATCTCGGATTGAGTTTTACAGTTACATCGAAATTTCCTTCTTCACCCTTAATTTCTGCTACTTCTGCAAGAGTATAAATTGTTACCCGCGGATTATTTTTTATTCTTTTGAATTGAATTTCGAGTCCGCAGTTAGGTGGGCAAAGCTTCCAGAAATATTTGTTTATCTGGGCTACCCTGCCACCAAGATAGGGGTTTTTCTCCACGATATAAGCGTCAAGCCCTGCTTCTGCTGCTTCTATAGCAGCAGTAAGTCCGCTCATACCGCCTCCAACTACAAGAACTTTTTTATTTTCCGCCATAATAACCCTCCTTCATAGGCAGTAAGTCATAAAGAGCGGGTTATACATTAATTAATATAACCATCTCTTTTTAACTTACTTTCAGTAAACGGCTGCTATTATAGCATAAATAAAAATAAAAAATAAAAGTATCCTTTAAAAAAGTAACGAAGCCAGTGTGAAACAATCTTTTAACAGGCATTTTATACACAGGCAATATTTATATTTATTTGAAGCTTTAATATTATATAGAGTAAAAATGAAAGGGAGGGCTTTTGCCCTCCCTTTCTAATTCTAATTATGGAAACATCTGAACATATGGTACTTTCTTAAATTCCCATGTATTTGTTTCAGGATTGTACTTGGAATTTGTAAAGCATTTCCAGTTAGCATCATCAATCTTATTGAAGTCGCCTCTGTAATAGTAGCCAGGATACCTTGACTCTTCTCTAAAGAGAATATGTCTTGCATGTGCTTCAACAGAGAGAATTCTATGATAATTTTCAAAGCATCTTAAAAGCTCATGAAGGTCTTTTGCTGCCATACGATTAGCATCTTCTTTTAGAAGTTCCAGTTTCTTTAAGCCTTCTTCAAGCATTGTTTTTGAAGTCATATACCATGTTGATACTCCACCAAAGTATTCATCGGAGATTTTCATTAGTCTTGCTTGAAGTGCTTTGGGTCTTATGTAATGCGGATTAATTTCAGGAGCAGTTGTGTATGTTTTGTATTTTTCATAAATTTCAAATGGCAGATAGAGTTCTGCTGCGATTTCATCAAGAGTCATTTTTGGATCTGGTTTGTAGTCAGGATGGTCAAGGATATAAGCAATTGCGGCTTTTGCAGCTAATCTACCTTCTGCGTGTGAACCAGAAGAGAATTTATGTCCTGATGCGCCAACAACGTCACCAGCCATAAAGAGACCAGGGACTGTTGACATTCTGTTGTATCCCCATGAATAATGTTCAGGTGTGCCGGGAATATCGCCAGGTCCGCTTACCCAGAATCCTGCACAGCCAGCATGTGAACCAAGAAGATAAGGCTCTGTAGGCATAATTTCTGATGGAACCTTTTCAGGTTCAACATTCTGTGCTGCCCAGAGTGATGCCTGTCCAATAGCCATATCAAGGAAGTCTTCCCATGCTTCTGCTTCAAGGTGTTTCAGCTTCTTTGCGCCTGCTTTTTCACCAAGCTGTTCTGTTATTCTCTTTGAAAACTCAGCTAATGCTGTGTGAGTATTCATAATAATAGGGCCTTTACCATCTTTCATAGCCCTCATCATAAGGTGATTTCTTATAGCTGTACCAAGACCTTTTGCATAATCGCCATATCTTGCTACTGCATCATCAAAATATTCCTTGTTTGCGCAATAATCTTCTCCGTAGCTATCTGTTGCTTTTGCTTTAAAGAAAAGGAACCATGCGCCAACAGGACCATAACCATCTTTAAATCTTGCTGGTACGAATCTGTTTTCCATAAGGGTCATTTCAGCGCCAGCCTGCATTCCAAAAGCATATCCTGAACCACAACTAAATACTGGATACCAGGTTCTGCCCATACCTTCACCAACTGATCTCGGTCTGAAGCAGTTAACAGCACCAGCAGTTGCGCAAATCATTGCTTTTGCTTTAAAGGAATAAATTTTATTTTCTCTTGTGCTGAATCCAATAGCTGCTGCAACATTCTTTCCGTTTTTATCCATAACAGCCTTAACAATAAATACTCTCTCAAAATGGTTCTGAGCCATTCCAGTTGCAGCTCTGTTAGATTCGAGAGCTTTCTTTGCAGCTTCTGCAACTACGACTTTATATGATTCACCATTAATCATTATCTGCCATTTACCGGAACGGCATGGTACACCGCCGTCTTTGAGCATTGGCTTGCCTTTTTCTTTTGCTTCAGCACCATCAATTGAGAATCCATCATCGCCTTTCTTCCAGATCGGGAGACCCCATTCTTCAAAACGATGGACTGAATCATCAACGTGTCTGCCAAGGTCATAAACAAGGTCTTCTCTGATTATGCCCATAAGGTCATTTCTTACATATTTAACATAATCAGCAACCTTATTTTCACCAATATATGTATTAATAGCAGAAAGTCCCATTGCAACCGCGCCGCTTCTATCTGTTGCTGCTTTATCAACTAATACAACTTTCATACCTTTTGCATTTGCCCAGCGGCATGCCTCAAATGCTGCGCCGCAGCCTGCCATACCACCGCCCATTATCAAAAGATCGCACTCAACTTCAGTAACTTCCGGTTTTTTACAATATGAAAACGTGCAAGTTTCTTTTTCCATTTATATTCACCTCCTTAATTATTCATTTCTTGCCGGACCAGTGAAAAAGCCCGGAGATTTTAAAGTTGAAAAATCAGGCTCGGGTGTTCCAGCATACGGATCAACTGAACCTTCAACAGTAGTTCTTATCGGGAATTTAAATCTCTTTGTAAGTCCGTTTCTGAACTTAATTGTCCACATAATTGAATCAGAGCTTCTCATAGGAATTGTCTGGGATCCGAGTGGAACAAAGTCTGAATAACCTCTTACTTCGATAGCCTGCTGTGGGCAGATTTTTACACAGTTAAAACATTCCCAGCACTGCTCAGGCTCCTGATTGTAAGCCTTCATTTTTTCTCTGTCAAGAATCATTAAGTCATGAGGACAGATATACTGACATGCAGTTTTGTCCCCGGCTTTGCAGCCGTCACATTTTTCAGTAATTACAAAACTTGGCATTTAACTACACCTCCTTTTAGAGTTTAATTTGAAAGTGAAAATAAAGCGACAACTTCTCAGACTAACCGAGTCTCTTCTTCCACCTCCTTTCCTTTTTAACTTGATGCGCGGGAAGCAATATGCTTTGTTTGCTTCCCGCCATACCTTATGTGCTCAGACTTTATAACTTAAACAAAATTTTATAAGGTGAAAATTATTATTTTTCACCTTCGGCGTATTTATGCAATTTAATTTCAACTTTTTCAGTAAGTCCCTGATAGTATTCCTTAAGAATCGCAGCTACTTCTGGACGGCTGAATTTTGATGATACTTCCTGACCTTCGGAAAGCATCTTTCTTAATTTTGTTCCGCTTAGAAGAACTCTATCATCTTTGCCGTGCGGGCATGTTCTCATTGATGCCATACCATCACATTTATTGCAATAGAATGTCCAGTCAATCTTTAATGGCTTTGTTTCAAGGGAGCCTTCAGGAATTTCATCAAATATTTTTTGTGCGTCAAATGGACCATAATATTCGCCTACACCTGCATGGTCACGTCCGATAATCATGTAATAGCAACCATAATTCTGTCTGAATGTTGCGTGAAGAAGAGCTTCTCTTGGGCCTGCATATCTCATGTCAAGAGGATAGCCAGCCTGAATGCATGTATTTTTAACAAAATATAATTCAACAAGCTTGTCAATTGCTTTAACTCTGACTTCTGCTGGGATATCGCCAGGTTTTAATTTTCCAAGCAATTGATGAATAAGAACACCATCACAAATTTCAATGGCTATTTTTGCGAGGAACTCATGTGAACGATGCATTGGGTTTCTTAACTGCAGCGCAGCAACTGTATTCCAGCCTTTTTCTTCAAACATTTTTCTTGTCTCAGCAGGTGTGAGAAATAATCCCGGATACTGTGTTGGGAATCCACCCTGACTTAAAACTTTAACAGGACCAGCAAGATTTACTTCTGCCTGTTCTTTAACCATCTTAACACCAGGATGTTCAATATCAGTAGTTCTATAAATATGTTTGCACTCAAAATCTTTGTCTATCGTGTACTTTTCGGTTACTTTCATAGTAGCCATGAATTTTCCATATTCATCAGACCATAGTGCAATCTCATCACCGATTTTAATTCCATCAGCATCTGCTTTTGATGCAGATAATGTTATAGGAATTGGCCAGAATGTTCCGTCTGCCATTTTAAAATCAGCGCAAACGCCTTTCCAGTCAGCCTGTGTCATAAAGCCTGTAAGTGGTGTAAATCCGCCGATACCCATCATTATAAGGTCGCCAGCTTCACGAGAAGTAATGCTGATTTTTTTCAGTTTCTCAGCTTTTTTCTTCTCCTCTTCCAATTCTGCCCCTGTTAGAAGAAGGGGTTTGAGTTTTTTCTCTTTTCCATGTGGATTTGGTAATGCCATAATGCTTCCTCCTTAAAAATATATTTTCAAGACCAAGCTTGAATTCATTAAAATTAATTAAGACCTAAAAGTTCACAAACTTTCTTGAATATATCATCAATATTTCCTGTTCCCTGAACAGTCTTGAGAATACCTTTTTTGCCATAGTAATCAATCAAGGGAGCTGTTTGTGCGTTATATACATCCAGCCTCTTTTTAATTGTTTCTTCTTTGTCATCATCTCTCTGGAATAGTTCTCCATTGCATTTATCACAAACACCCTCTTTTGCAGGTGGTTTGAAATAAATATTGTACATTTGTCCGCATGATTTGCATGTTCTTCTTCCAGTAAGTCTTTTCATAAGGTCTTCAAATGGGACATCCACGCTGAGGGCTGCTGTAAGTGACATATTTAGAGATGCGAGCATTTTGTCGAGAGCTTCTGCCTGAGCAGTATTTCTCGGGAATCCATCTAAAATATATCCTTTTTTACAGTCATCCTGTTTCAGTCTTTCTTCAACCATTCCGAGAACAACACTGTCAGGAACAAGTTCGCCTTTGTCCATATAGGATTTTGCTTCTTTTCCTAAGGCTGTCCCTGCTGCAACCGCTGCTCTGAGCAGGTCGCCTGTTGATATTTGAGGGATGCCATACTTCTCAATAAGTTTCTTCGCCTGCGTCCCTTTTCCAGCTCCTGGTGCACCAAGCAATACTAATCTCATGTTAATACCCCCGTATTAATTTATTCAGAAATTTACAAACAAACAGCTTCTATCTTAAAGTAGTCAAAAAATATAACCTGCTAAAAAACAAAACAAATTTGCTTAGTACTAAAATAAATTACGAGGCAGAAATAAAAAATTAAATAAAAATGAGACATATAACTATATTATTAGCAGTCTTTTAAGTCAAATTCATATTTTTGATAAATCAATAAAAATTACTTATCATTCAATTTTTAATGTTTAAATTAAATTATATTTCTAAGTTTAAGGAACTCTCTTAACTTAAAAAGAGCCCTCCCCCTATGGCTTAAGGCATCTTTTTCCTGATCAGACATCTCAGCAAAAGTTTTGTATTCTCCCTCGGGAATAAAAACATGGTCGTAGCCAAAGCCATTTACTCCTCTTGGTTCTCTGATAATACTTCCTTCAACTGTTCCTTCAAAAAAATATGTTTTAAAATCACAGGTTGTCAGAGCAATACAGCATACAAAACGCGCTTTCCTGTCCCCATTATCAATATCTTTCATCATCTCGAGAAGCTTTTTAACATTTTCAGCATCACCTGCACCTTCCCCTGCAAATCTTGCAGAGAAAACCCCGGGAGCGCCTCCCAATGCATAAACCTCAAGCCCTGAATCATCAGATAGAGAAGGTTTATTAGTAAATTTAGCTACAGCTAATGATTTCTTGGCTGCATTTTCTTTAAAAGTCCGCCCATCCTCTATAACTTCCGGGAAATTCTTGAAATCTTCTGGAGTCAATATTTTTATATCCAGATCAGATGTTATCCTTTTTATTTCCTCAATTTTTTTTCTGTTTTTGGTTGCAAGTACAAGTTCCATTTTATTAACCCGAATCAATGTTATAAACAATATTCTGTTGTAAAGTTGATTTTATAACATAAATTTTTCGGTAAACTCAATATATTCCAATTATTATTCTTGCCAGAAAAACAAAAATGTGTTAAAAAAGCATATGAAAGAATCATTCGATGGTTATACCATAAGTGAATTAAAAGATTTGATTTCCGAATATATCGGAGCAGATCATGTTCCAAAAAACCTAAATGTTTATACTGATACATCGGATTTTTACAGGGTTGATTACGATGATATTGTTATACTCGGTGGAAAGCCCTATTTAATCAGAAATAATGAAAGAGAGGGACGCTTTGGTATCGATGAGCAGCAGAAGTTCTGGGTAAAACGCGCAAGAGACCTTACAGATGGAAGTGTAAAAATAATCAAGTTTGTTTTTCACGAAAGATTTGAGGCTAAAGTTGGAGGAATAGTTTTCGAGTGTTTCAGGAGTCCCAGAAAAGAAGCAAGAATACTCGATCTTACAAAAGATCATCCGAGATTCATGCACGGGTTTTCAGTAACCGATGCATCTAACAACATTATCAGGATAATAGATTTTATAAAAGGAAAAAATTTTGCAGATTTTGTGCTTACTCTCGGTACAGACCATGAAGATTATTATTACAATTATTTGCCTTTGATACTTGATGAATTCATTGAACTGACAATGGCAATAAATTTCCTTCATAAACATGGAGAAAAACACGGTGACATAAGGCGCGACCATATAATAAAAGATTCCGATACAAAAATTAGCCGCTGGATTGATTTTGATTTTAATTATCTTCATAAAGAGAATTTCCATGGTTATGATCTTTTTGGACTTGGTAACATTCTGGTATATCTCGCGGGCAGAGGTGATGTTACGTTACAATCGCTGAGACAAAACAATTCTCCTGTTGTTTCAAGTTTAGTTGCCGATGATATGAATATAATATTCAATAACAGAGTGGCAAATTTAAAAAAAATTTATCCATATATAGACGAGAGTCTCAACTATATCATGAAACACTTTTCTCTCGGAGCTGAAATTTTTTATGACGATACTGAACAATTTTTACGTGATTTGCTTGAAGCAAGAACTAATATAAATAAAACCTAACTTTAATAATAGAAGGTGAAAGTCATGGATAAAAATTTAAACAAAAACAGAAATATTCTGATAGCTGTTGATGGTTCTGAAAATTCAAAAAGGGCTGTTCTTTATGTAGGTGACATTATCAACAGTACAAAAGGATTTCACGTAACCATTGTAAATATTATTTCTATACCTCCAGATGATTACTTTGTTTCAGAGGATGAGAAAGCTTCATGGATTGGGAATAAATCATTTGAAAGCAATAAAATTCTACAGGAACATCTTTCTTTATTACTAAGATCAGGAATCAATAAAGATGACGTTGACATAAAACTTGTAGTTAAAGAATGTATTTCTGTTGCAGAGTGCATTCTTGAAACACAGAAAAAACTTAATTGCGGAACTATCGTAATTGGTCGGCGTGGAATTTCAAAAAAAGAAGAATTCATCTATGGTAGCACTTCCAATAAACTTCTGCATTCTGCAAAAGACTGCTCGGTCTGGATAATTGAGTAACTTGCAAAGCGCTTGTCTCTTGAAAAAATAGAGGAATGTCTGCTAAGATTTTGAAATGTCCGAGGAAAACAAAAAGGCAGGATTGCTTGTCAGAACTGTCGCCAGAATCCTCGATTTTATTATAGTTGCAGCAATTATTGAGACTATCCCGAAGGTTGGTTTTTTTGCAGGACTTGCATATCTTCTGATTGCAGATGGCTTCTTTGACGGCAGGAGTCTCGGTAAAAAGCTTATAGGGTTAAGAGTTGTCATGGCAGATACCAGACAATCCTGCAGTTTCAGAGAATCAATATTGAGGAATTCAACCTTTGGCATAGGTTTCCTATTTTATAAAATTCCTCTGATAGGATTGATAGTAATTTCTTTAGTTGTAATATTTGAATTCATAATATTACTTGGTAGCAGGGATAATATGCGTCTTGGCGATGAGTTTGCTAAAACGATTGTATTGGATATTCAGCAGCAAAGACAGGAGGCGTAATGTTTTTTCATAATATTCTCGGAATGTTTTCAAACGATCTTGCAATAGATCTTGGCACTGCAAATACATTAGTTTATGTTAAGGGAAAAGGAATTGTATGCAACGAACCCTCTGTTGTTGTAATTAGAAATGAAGATAAAAAGCCTATTGCGGTTGGAACTGAAGCAAAACGAATGCTGGGGAAAACACCCGCAAACATTACAGCTATCAGACCTATGAAAGACGGGGTTATTGCTGATTTTGATGCAACAGGAGAAATGATGAAATATTTCATCACAAAGGTTCATAACAGAAGAAGTTTTGTATCACCGAGAGTGATAATAGGCGTGCCTTCTGGAATTACACAGGTAGAACAACGGGCTGTTAAAGACGCAGCACAGGTCTCAGGAGCACGAGAAGTTTATCTTATAGGCGAACCTATGGCAGCTGCAATCGGAGTAGGTCTTCCTGTAGGAGAACCTTCAGGGAATATGATAGTCGATATAGGTGGAGGCACTACGGATGTTGCTGTAATCTCTCTTGATGGAGTCGTATATAGCAGAGCTGTAAGAGTTGGCGGAGACAAGATGGATGAAGCGATAATGGCTTTTATAAAACGCAGGTATAATTTAATGATTGGAGACATGACAGCAGAGCAGATTAAAATAAACATTGGTTCAGCATATTCCACCGAAGGAAGTGATAAAAGAACCATGGAAATAAAAGGCCGCGACCTTATTTCAGGCATTCCGAAAACACTGACAATAAATGAAGATGAAATCAGGGAAGCTCTTACAGAACCTGTCAATATCATTCTTGAGACAATAAAAGTTATTCTTGAAAATACACCTCCTGAACTTGCTTCAGATATAGTTGATAAAGGTATAATTCTTGCTGGCGGCGGAGCTCTTCTTAGAGGACTTGATCTTCTTATCAGAGAAGAAACAGGTCTTCCTGTCTTTGTAGCAGAAGATCCTCTTACTGCTGTTGTACGGGGAGTTGGCAAAATGCTTGATGAAATAGATCTCCTGAAACGAGTCGCAATAAATGTCTGATGTCTAAAAAGCACATCCTGGTTTTAGTCTTTATAATAATTACTCTGGGTTTGATGACCTATCAGAGCAATAGACAACGAATTCTTCTCTTTTCTTTTTTAAACTCTCCTTTAAATAGTATTCATTATGCCCTAACTTCAGTAACTGATTATATTTCTGCTCCTGTTAAACGAATAATGATAAGAGAAGAAGAGAACTTAAGATTGAAAGCCGAACGTGATAATCTTTTAAAAGAATTGCAGTCCTGCAAGGAGATTTTTATAGAGAATAAAAAGCTTAAAGAAATCCTTGCTATTAAAGAACATGGATACAAATATATTGCTACAGCGAGAATTATTGGAAGAAGCACTGATCAGTGGTCAAATATATTAATTCTTGATAAGGGCAAAAATAATGGCATTTCTAAAGATATGGTAGCAGTCACAGAGAAAGGTCTAACCGGAAAAATCACAGGAGTTTCTGATTCATATTCATATATGCTTTTGATAGGGGATATGAATTTTTCTGTTGCTGCGCGTCTTCAGGAATCAAGAACAGAAGGAATTATTTCAGGCACTGGCTTTAAAAAATGCCAGTTAAAATATATCCCTTATGAAGAAGAAGTTAAAAAAGATGATATTGTTATAACATCAGGACTTGACATGCTTTTCCCGAAAGGAATACCGATAGGTTATGTATCAAAAATCAATAAAAAAGATATAGGATTTTTCCAGGATATTGAAGTTATTCCTTTTGTTGACACTTCAAAAATTGAATTTGTTGCAATAATTAAGGGAGAATGAAATATTTTTTATGGGCAACAGCCCTTTTTTTAACACTTATATTTCAGGGTTATTTTTCATTCTTTAATATAATACCTGACCTGACTATCGTCTTTGCTTTCTATGCAGGGTTAAGACAAGGCGATGTAAAAGGTCTGGCAATCGGTGCATTTATAGGAGCGATAGAGGATAGTATTTCGAGCATGTTTCTGGGGCCAAATATGCTCAGTAAAGGCATTACTGGATTTATTGCTTCACATCTCTACACAAAATTTTTTATCTGGACACCATTAATCGGCATGGTCAGCATTGTTATATTTACTTTCACAGATAGTCTTATGGTTTTTATGATGAAAAGCATTTTTGACAGGATGCCAACAGATGCAATAACAGGATTGTCCGTTATATTAATTCGTTCTTTGATTAACGCACCTTTTGGTTATTTCTTAAAACCGAGGGAACCTCATTCATGACATTTTCGCAGAAAAACAATTCTGAAAAATTTGGCTTTATCGGTTACTTAATCATTGCAATATTCATTCTTCTTGCACTAAGATTATGGCAATTGCAGATACTACAGGGGAAAGAATATAGAAGACTTTCCGAAGCAAATCGTTTGAGAATAGTAAACACCCCTGCGCCGAGAGGCATTATCTTTGACAGAAATGGAATTCCATTGGTCGAAAATTCACCCTATTTTTTTGCCTCGGTAATTCCGGATGAGTTTGATGAAACAAAAATACATCTATTTTCAAAAGTACTTAATATCCCGGAAGAAGAAATAATCGAAAAAGTAAAAAAATCGAGCAACAGCCCGTTTATTCCTGTTAAATTAAAAGCAGGAATAAATTTCAATGAAATAGCATTTCTTGAAGCAAGAAAATCAGACCTTCCAGGACTTATTATTGAAGTTGAGATAAGCAGAAATTACCTTTATAAAGATTCAGTCTCACATATTATAGGTTATCTCGGCAGACTTACCCCCACGCAAATAAAAGATCCTGCATATAAAGATATTCCGGCTGATATATTCATAGGTCAGTGGGGAGTTGAAAAATTGTTTGATAAAAAATTAAGGGGGAGTCCTGGTAAAAGAATAATTGAAGTAAATGCACTCGGGAAAGAAATAAGATTGCTTCAGGAAATATCACCTGTCAAAGGTGAAGACATTACTTTGAGCATCGATATAAATTTCCAGAAAGCCTCTGAAAAAGCCTTTGGAGAAAAAGTCGGAGCATTGGTTGCTTTAAAGCCGGACACAGGGGAGATTCTCAGTCTTGTTAGCAATCCCCGCTTTGATCCGAATCTTTTTACGAAAGGAATGACTTCAGAGCAATGGTTAGCTATTTCAAATGATAAAAGAAACCCACTATTAAACAGGACAATTCAAAGTCAATATCCGCCTGGTTCGATATTTAAAATAGTAACTGCCGTAGCAGGTCTTCAGGAAAGATTAATATCACCAGATTTAAAAATAGATTGCAGAGGCGAAATCAAATATGGTTCTCAAAAATTTGGTTGCTGGAAAAGCGGAGGCCATGGAATTGTAAGCCTTCATAGAGCTATCGTGGAATCATGCGATATTTATTTTTACGAAGTTGGCAGGCGTCTCGGCATAGATAGACTCGCAAATTATGCAAGAAGTTTTGGTCTGGGTGAAAAAACAGGGGTTGCAATCGCCAGAGAAAAATCCGGTGTTATACCTGATACTCAATGGAAAATTAATAATAAAAAACAACAATGGTATCTTGGTGACACTTTTAATGCTGCTATAGGCCAGGGTTATGTTGCTTTAACTCCTTTGCAGGCAGCAATGATGATCAGCACTTTTGCAAACGGAGGCACTTTATATAAACCAACTCTGATAAGAGATGATCAACCTGTTGCATCTGGAAAAGTTAATATGGATAAAGAGACTTTTAATATTGTGAAAAACGGCCTTGTTGGTGTTGTGAATGAGCCTGGGGGAACAGGAATAAGCGCAAGGTCTTACTATAAAATTGCCGGGAAAACAGGCACGGCTCAGGTTATTGCAAATAGAAGCAGACTTAAATATTTGCCGGAAAAATATCAGGACCACGCATGGTTTGTTGCTTTTGCGCCAGCTGAAAAACCTGAGATTGCATTGTCTGTAATTGTAGAACATGGGGGTCATGGCGGAGGGACTGCAGCGCCAATTGCCAGAACTGCAATAGAAGAATATATGAAAATAATCCACCCGCCAGCAGTTATTCAGCATAATGAGGACAAAGAAAATAATGAAGATATTCAAACAACACCTTAACTCATTCGGATTAACTAAAAATATAAACCTTGTTTTGTAAGATTAAGGTAAATTATAATTAAAAATGGGCATTTTAAAGTGTATTGGTAATACACCATTAGCAGAAATCGATTTGAATCCAAATCCAAATGTCAAACTTTTTGCTAAGCTCGAGGGGAATAATCCCGGAGGCTCGGTAAAAGATAGAATTGCCCTTTACATGATTGAATCTGCAGAAAAACAGGGCATCCTGACAAAAGATAAAATTATTCTTGAAGCCACTTCAGGTAACACAGGGATTGGACTCGCTATGGTTGCCTCGGCAAAGAAATACAGAGTTAAATTGACAATGCCTGCCTGTGTTAGTGTTGAAAGAAGAAGAATACTCGAGGCATTTGGAGCAGAGCTTATTCTTACACCATCGAGTGAAGGGACAGATGGGGCAATCAGGCTTGCGCATAAAATACTCGAAGAAGAACCAGAAAGATACTTTATGCCAAATCAATTTGATAATAAGGCAAATTTTATTGCCCATTATGAGACTACAGGAAAAGAAATAATTGAACAAACTAATGGCAAAGTAACACATTTTGTTGCTGGCATGGGTACTACAGGCACTTTAATGGGCGTCAGCATGAGATTGAAAGAATTTAATAATGACATCAAAATCATAGGAGTTGAGCCTGTAAAAAACCACAGAATACAGGGACTTAAAAATATGACTGAGTCTATCAGGCCGAAGATTTTCGACCCATCCAGACTTGATGAACATTATTTTGTAAATGATGACGAAGCATTTGACACAACAAGAATGCTGGCAATAAAAGAAGGGTTATTCGTTGGCATGTCAAGTGGAGCAGCTATGCATATAGCTTTGAGAATATCCAGTGAATTAAAAAACGGAGTAATAGTTGTACTTCTTCCTGACAGAGGAGACCGTTATCTTTCCACATCGCTTTTTACCTCTGTTTGTGCAAAATGTCCGCCATAAATAATGTTTAATATTGACCGGCGCCTTTTAAAAAATTTTGACATCATTATATTTGCGACTGTATTAATCATCTCCCTAATCGGAGTAATGACAATTTACAGCGCTACAAGGCCAATAGGAGATGAAGCTCACTCGGTTTTTTATATCAAGCAGGCGACATGGCTTGCACTCGGAATCTTTGTAATGTTGTTGTCTGTAACCTTCGATTATATATGGCTCGGCAGATTATCTTCCATATTGTATATTTTTGGTGTCATTCTCCTTGTAATTGTTTTCATTGCTGGCAGAATCGGATTAGGTGCCCAGCGATGGCTCAGTATAGGACCTCTATCTTTTCAACCATCAGAATTCTTCAAGCTTTTCTACATAATATTTTTAACTTTTAAATTCAGTGAAATAAGGGGACAATTAAATGCGGTATTGCTTTTAAAACTATTTTTCACCACTACTTTTTTCCCTTTTATTCTCTTAATCGAACAACCTGATCTTGGGACAGCACTCATAATAATAGCTTTATTTTTATTAATTGCCATAGCAAAAGGGATTCAACGAAAGATAGCAATTTTATTAATAATTATAAGTCTTATCTCAATGCCGTTTCTTGGAAATATCTTCTGGGGAGGACTAAAAGAGTACCAAAAAAGCAGGTTGATTGCATTTCTGTATCCTGAGTCAACACATTCAACAATCGGTTATCAAATCAATCAATCAAAAATTACAGTTGGTTCCGGAGAATCTTTTGGAAAAGGTTATATTCATGGAACACAGGGACCTTTTAGATTTTTGCCTGAAAAACATACAGATTTTATCTTCGCAATTTTTGCTGAAGAATGGGGTTTTGCGGGATCCTTTCTTCTTCTTTTTCTATATTTTGTCTTTTTGATGCGTGGAATGGAAACAGCTCTTAAAGCAAGGGAGGATTTTGGGAAACTTCTCGCTCTCGGAATTACATTAATGTTTCTAATTTACTTCACCATAAACGTTGGTATGACGCTCGGGCTGATGCCTGTTGTTGGCATTCCGCTTCCATTTATGAGTTACGGTGGCACTGCACTTCTTTCTAATCTTATCGCAGTGGGGATATTAATAAACATCAAAAGCCGGAGATTTGAACTCTTCCATTAAAATTCTATTTTTTGTTATAATTTAACTTCAATCTTATTTTACGGTTCATTAATCTGCTTTTTTATAGAATTTAATTTATAAGATACCTAATTTGACGGCGGCGTAGCTCAGTCGGTTAGAGCATGCGGCTCATATCCGCAGTGTCCGGGGTTCAAATCCCTGCGCCGCCACCATAGCCACGGACTGAACTTGACTCGGTATTGATTCATAACCTCCACTTACTCAAAAATCACATATTTTTTTGCCTTTTCGAGTCTTTTACCTTTTAACCCTATATCTTCAAGTCTTCTGATCCTCTTTTCTTTTCTTGTTTTTAATATTAATGAAGCTGTTTCCGGTCCGATTCCAGGAACCCTGAGCAATGCATTCCTGTCATCTGAATTTATTTTTACAGGAAAGAATTCCGGATGGGTTTCGCACCATAATTCTTTTGGGTCTTTGTCAAGTCTTAAATTACCAAATTCATCAAATAGAATATCTTTTCTATTAAAGTTATACTTTCTCAGCAGAAAATCTACTTGATATAGTCGGTGTTCGCGTAGAAATGGCTCTATGCTGTTTCTGAAAACTATTCTTTCACCGGGAATATCAGAATTTCCAAGGCCTTTTTGATAGGCTGAAAAATAAACCCTTTTAAAATTTAAATTATTGTAAAGCTCAAACATTGAGTTAACAATTTCAGAATCAGTCTCTGAAGATGCTCCAACTATGAATTGTGTTGTGCATTTAACCCCTGAATATTTCATTCCTTTACCTGTAAGACTGCCCAGTAATTTTAATGGCCTGATGATGTCTTTTGCATAATCTTTTTTTTGAGAGAGTAAACTATAATGTTTTTCATCAGGTGTCTCGATATTTAAAGAAACAGCGGTCGCAAGAGATAAAGAGTCTTCAATAGCTGCATTCGATGAACCAGGAATGATTTTCAGATGAATATAACCCTTGAAATTATATTTATACCTGAGGATTCGCGCTGCAGCATTTAATTTATCCATTGTATAATCTGCATCTTTTATTACAGCAGAACTAAGAAATAGACCAAAGACTTTGCCTTTTCTTTTATATTCCATAAAAATTCGCGCAACTTCCTCGGGCTGTATTGTGCAACGCCTGATATCCGTTTCTGCTCTTAATGGACAATATTTACAGTCATTTACACAGGCATTTGAAAGAAGGGTTTTAAGAAGTACAGTATAACCACCCTGTTGCAGAGGCACAGGGTATAGCCATCTGCCGTTATTTCCTCTCCTACGGTGCTCATTCTTTAATGTCCCGCAAGCACACGCAAGATCATAACGTGAATCCTCTGAAAGAATTTTAAGCTTATCAGATAGCTCCATGATAATCATATTTTAACTCAAAATTAAAAAGCTCATAATAAGATTTTCAACATCTGTTGAATTGTTCAGATTTCTAAAAAAAGAACATGCCCTCTTTACTGAAACAGCTTCATCGCTATATTATTAAAGCATAATGTATAACATGATAAGTTTTTTCGGAATATTCGTCTTAATGCTGATAGCATGGATATTTTCAGCAAACAGAAAACTCATAAACTGGCGTGTAATTATCTTAGGAACTTTGCTTCAGTTCTTTTTTGCCATGTTCATATTCGTTTTTCCAATTGGTTCGCAAATATTCCTCTATATAAATGATATTGTTGTTGAAATTCTTGGCAGCGCTTCATCAGGAACAAGGTTTCTATTTGGAAGGCTTGCTCTTCCTCCGGGAACTGTGAGTGAAACAGGGGAAGAATCATTGGGATTCTTCCTCGCTTTTCAGGCATTGCCCGCCATCATATTTTTTGCGAGCCTTATGGCAATATTTTACTATATTGGAATAATGCCTAAAGTCATAAAATTTTTTTCGAACATATTCACAAAGCTAATGAAAATAAGTGGCGCTGAATCACTTAGTGTATCAAGCAACATTTTTGTTGGAGTCGAAGCTAATATAACGGTTCTTCCATATCTTTCCACGATGACCCGTTCTGAGTTTTGCACCATAATGGCTGCGGGAATGTCAACTACAGCATCAAATGTTCTGGCTTTATATGTTTTCTTACTTCATGAAAAGTTCCCTACAATTGCAGGACATCTTGTCTCTGCATCTTTTCTTTCAGCAGTTGCAGCAATTGTCATGTCCAAGATAATCATGCCTGAAAGTGAAAAACCTGACACAATGGGCATTAACATAAAACCACATTATGAAAAAGAAGCTTCATTAATGGAAGCTATTATTAATGGAGCCAATGAAGGAGTAAAAATGGTTATTGGCATAATGGCGCTTCTTCTTGCATTTCTCGGACTTTTTGCCTTGCTTGATTTGATTCTTACAGGCATTGGGTTGAAATTAAATAATATTATCGGTTTGAACATAGACTGGTCCTTGAAAAATTTACTTGGTTATTTATTTTATCCACTCACACTGATTATAGGAGTCCCTGTATCAGATGCTTTTGAAATATCAAAATTGATAGGTGAAAGAGCTGTTCTTACTGAAGTGAAAGCATATCAGGATCTTTCTATATTGTTATCTTCAGAAACTCTTAAAAATCCACGGTCGGCAATTATTGCAGCATACGCACTTTGCGGTTTTGCACATATCGCCTCACTCGCAATTTTTGTGGGTGGTACCGCAGCTCTTGTTCCAAATAGGACAAAGGATATTTCAGCAGTTGGCATTAGAGCGCTGGTTGCAGCAACGTTAGCCTGCTTGATGACAGCTTCAATAGCAGGAACTTTCTTTAGTGAAACATCAATACTTTTTAGTAAGTAATAAACAAATGCATTGCATAAACCAATAAGCGGGAAATCCTTTAATGATTTCTACTTTTTCTCAACGCCTTCAGACGCAATTGTAAAAATTGCTTCCCTTCCCATTCATTAATTAATGGCCTATAAGCTGCATCTATTTTAGGAAAATCGAGTAATTGCCCGTAATCCAGAGCCATATCAAATCCCACGGCATCAATAGACTGGCCATTCTGCCTCAGTTTCATTTTAATATGTGAATCCTTAATAATTCTCGGGTAGAGCACATCAAGATTACGGGAGCCGATAACAGGTTCAGGATTTCCACATCCAAAAGGCTCGAGCAATTCAATATCTCTTATAATATTAAAACCGAGATCAGAAAGTTTTGCTTCAGCGTCTATTTGAAGTACAGGAGAAAAATCGTTTTCATTTAATTTTTCAAACGCTATCCTGTTTATTATTTCCTCAAAATCATTTATTTTATCTGTCTCAATTTCAATTCCTGCAGCGGATTTATGTCCCCCGAATCCCCTGAGTATATGAGCACAAAGTGTTAGAGATTCGCATAAATCAAATGAAGGGATACTCCTTCCAGAACCTCTGGATACCCTATCATCTTTTGAGATAATAAAAGCGGGCCTGTTATAAATTTCAGCTATTCTTGAAGCTACAATCCCGATGACACCTTTATGCCAGCCTTCTGAAGATAAGACAATAACTGATCTCAGATCCTTTTTCTTTAATTGATTCAAAGCATCATGAAAAACATCTTCTTCTATTTGCTGCCTTTTTGCGTTGAGTAAATTCAATTCCTTAGCCAGATTAAAAGCTTCATCTTCAGACTCTGTAAGAAACAGTTTTATGACTTGATCAGCGTTTGAAATCCTTCCAGCAGAATTTATTCTTGGTATCAGCGAGAAAATCACAGTACCTGTTTTTAATGCTCTGTTACTAACACCAGAAATTTCAATAAGAGCCTTTAACCCGGGTCTTATGGATTTCTGTAACTTTTTAAGCCCTTCTTTTACAATAACTCTGTTCTCATACGTAAGTGGTACTATATCAGCCAGAGTACCCATGGAAGCAATATCGAAATAATAATCATATGGGATTCCAAGCTCTTTTTGAGCATCAAGTGCCTGAAGAAGTTTGAGAGCAACACCTGCTCCAGAAAGATTGTTCAGAGGTGAATTGCTGTCCATTATTTTTGGATTCACAACAGAAAGAGCATCTGGCAACAGGAATTTAGATGTTGTATCGTTCTGATAAACAGAAGATAAGTTTTCTACATCTTTCAAAAAAGGTTCATGATGGTCGGTTATTATTACATCTATACCATTTTTTTTACATAAAGAAACCGCCTCGAAAGATGTTATTCCACAATCAACTGTAACTATTAAAGAAGCGCCTATTTCCTTTGCTCTCTCAACTCCGCAAATGCCAAAACCATAGCCATGTAGCATTCTATCAGGAATAAAATAGTATGATTCAATGCCCATATCATGAAACGCGGATAATAAAAGCACTGTTGAAGTAATTCCATCTGCATCATAATCGCCGTGAATCATCACTCTTTCACGGTTTTTTTTAGCCTGCAAAATACGGTCAACAGCAGATTTCATACCCCGAAGTTCAAATGGATCTGAAAGCCGATTAATATCTGGGTTTAAAAAGCTATAAATATCAGAAGGAGTTTTGATGCCTCTGTTTATTAAAATTTGTGTAATTAATGGTGATATTGAGCATGTTCTTGAAAGATAATCAACAAATTCTGTATTTGTTCTATTGACAAACCATTGCCGGTTCATATTTTATTAAAATTCATTATTTCTTTTTGGCAAAAGGTCTTTTACCGCCCCAGAGAAGTACAATCGGGCTTGCTACAAATACAGAAGAATATGTGCCAACGCATACTCCTAAAATCATAGCAAGAGAGAAATCGTGAAGCACCTCACCTCCGAAAAAGAAAAGCGCAAAAGAAGTAAATAATACTGTTAACGATGTCACAATTGTTCTTGAAAGCACTTCATTAATGCTTATGTTCATAATTGCTTCTACTGTTTCTTTTTGTCTCATTTTTAGATTTTCTCTGATACGGTCAAAAACAACTACAGTATCTGTTAAAGAATAACCAGCTATTGTGAGCAAAGCTGTAATTAGTATTAGATTTATTTCCTTGCCGAGGATAAAGAAAATACCAAGCACAGCAAGAACATCATGAAATGTAGCAATAGTTGCGCCAACGCCGAATTTAAACTGGAATCTAAATGCAACATATATAAGAATCCCGATAATTGCAACTGCAACTGCCTGAGCCGCATCTGCTCTCAACCTTCCTCCAACTTTTGGGCCTATTTCAGTGGTTGAGTCTATTACATATTTGTTATCAGGAAAATTTTGATTAAGTGTATTTGTTATTAACTCTGACACCTGACCGAGAGTTATTTCAGTTTTCTTAACTCTTATTAATATCTTGTTCTCGGTTGGAAGATCCTGAAGATCAAAATCTTTCAGGCCAGCGCCTTCAAGAGCCATTCTTATTGCATGTAGCTGAATAGGTTTCTCAAATTTAAATTGAATTGCTGTACCACCTGCAAAGTCTATTCCGAGATTAGCCTTTCCTGTTGCTATTTGAATTATTGCTATTATTCCGATTATTGAAAGAATTCCCGATAAAATAAAAGCTATTTTCCTCTTTCCGAGAAAATCTATCTTTGTGTTCTTGATTATTTCAATCATTTGCTCTCCTATATGCTTAAGTGCTTTAATTCGCGTTTTGTATTGATAATATCAAAAATCGACTTTGTTCCAATAAGCGCTGTAAAAAGATTTATTGATACTCCGAGACTGAGGGTTACTGCAAAACCTTTAATGGGCCCTGTCCCGAATTGAAATAGCACGGCAGCAGTTATTAATGTTGTAACATGCGAGTCAAATATTGTCCAGAAAGCTTTTTTATAACCTGAATCAACAGCAGCTCTCGGTGTTTTTCCAGCCCTTAGTTCATCCCGCATTCTCTCGAACATTAGAACATTTGAATCAACTGCCATACCAATTGCGAGGATTATTCCCGCAATACCAGGAAGAGTTAAAGTAGCATTTAATGAAGCCATTGCTCCAAGCAATAGGATAATATTTAAAAGCAGGGCAAAATCAGCGATGAGTCCTGAAAGTTTGTAGTAAAAAATCATGAATAAAGCAACAGCAATTGTTCCTATTATACCTGCAAGCTTTCCAGCCTCTATTGAATCCCTTCCAAGTGAGGGACCAACTGTTACATTCTGCAGCATCTTTAAAGGAGCTGGTAGAGCACCTGCTCTTAAAACAATACTAAGGTCTTTTGCTTCCTCCATTGTGAATCTTCCTTCTATCATTGCATTGCCGCCAGCAATTCTGTCTTTTATAACAGGAGCAGAATAGACCGTGTTATCCAGAACAATTGCGAGTCTCTTTCCAACATTTGCACCTGTTAATTCTTCGAAAACTTTTGCTCCGAAAGAGTTGAATGAAATTGAAACATAAGGTTCACTGTATTTTGAATCAAGATTTACTTTTGCATCGCTTAGAAGATCTCCCGTGAGACTTGCCTGCTTTTTCAATAATATAGGTATTTTTCTTATCACTCCTGTTTCTTTGTTAACCTTTTTCTCAAACAATATTTCGGTATCTTCAGGTATTCTGCCCGCAAACTCCTGTATTACTTTTTCTTCTTCACCCGGAGCTACAGACTGGGGAAGTTCAGCAGCAATCTTTGCTTCATCGTCAACAAGTTTAAATTCAAGTTGTGCTGTTTTCCCGATAAGTTCTATCGCCCTTTTGGGGTCTTTTACACCAGGCAATTGTACTACTATCTCATTTGCTCCCTGACGATGTATTGTGGGTTCAGAAACACCAAATTGATCAATTCTGTTTCTTATTGTCTCAAGAGCTTGATCTGCCGCTGTATCTTTAATTCTCTGTACTTCTTTATCTGATAATTTATAAACAAGCGCACTGCCTGACTCAACAGGTGCAAGATTGGGGAAGTTATCCTCAATCTCCTTTTTTATTTGAGAATTTGCTGGAGTTATAGTAATTTGTACCCCACTCGAAACTGCTTCAACATTAAGTTTTTTCCTGGACAGCATTTCCTTAATCTTTGCTGCATATCTTGCAGCGGTTATTTCAGCAGCTTTATCTCCTTCTACTTCAAAAACAAGGTGTAAACCTCCCTGAAGATCAAGCCCAAAAATAATGCCCTTATCAGGCATGTTCTGCCTCCACCATTCAGGCATATATTTAAAAATAGGTGTATTGGGCAAAAAGAATATAACAGCAATAATGACGGTAACAGCTATCAAAATAAGTCTGAAAAGAATGTTTTTCCTCATTCAACCTCCAACAAGAATCGAATCATGATATAGAATTTATTTTATTCCTCATCAGAAGAAGATCTTAAAGCGCCAACATATGCTTTGCCTATTTTAATTTTTGTATTTTCTCCAACCTTCAAAGTTATAGTGTTGGTGCCAACATTTTCTATTACACCATAAATCCCGCCCGAAGTAATAATTTTATCACCCTTTTTAAGATTATCAATCATATTTTTGTGTTCCTTTGCTTTTTTCTGCTGGGGCCTTATTAACAGGAAATAGAAAATAACAAATATCAATATAAGCGGTATTAAACTGCTAAATAGCGCTGCCGGGCCACCCTGACCAGCACCTGATTGCGGAGCAGGCCCCATTGCGTTTGCTATCTCTATAAAATTTAAGAACATAAAACACCTCCTGAAAAGTTTAAATGATAATATACCTTCTTTGAAGATTATTTATCAACCTCAAAAGTATAATTCAATACTTACAGAAATTGATTTTCTCACATTCTGTATTATCCATAACTGCAAATTTTGAGTATAATACTAAAATAGACGGAGGGGAAATTGACAATACGTGAACAGACTGAAGATATAGAACGCAAAATCCTTCATCAGCGCGCCTGCCTTAGTTGCAATACACACGGAAGATTAAAACCTGAAAAAGAAGGGGAAATACGTACATGTTTTCAGAGAGATAGAGATAGAATTATCCATTCTAAATCATTTCGCAGGTTGAAACATAAAACACAGGTCTTTCTTGCGCCAAAAGGGGATCATTATCGAACTAGGCTTACCCATGTTCTTGAGGTTTCGCAAATTGCAAGAACAATTTCGAGAGCATTACGTTTGAACGAAGACCTTACAGAAGCAATAGCTCTTGGTCATGACCTTGGGCATACTCCATTCGGACACGCAGGTGAAGAGATTCTTAGAGAAATTCATCCGGGAGGATTTGAACATTACATTCAAAGTTTAAGGGTTGTTGATTATCTTGAAAAGAATGGCAAAGGTTTAAATCTTACTTATGAAGTCAGAAACGGAATCGTTAAACACTCAAAAGGAAAGAGGCAAATAATCCCTGAATCCCAAGATGAGCGAGCCGAGACAATCGAAGGACAGGTAGTCAGGATTTCAGATATAATTGCTTATGTAAATCATGACCTTGATGATGCTATGAGAGCAGGTGTGATAAAGAAATCTGATATTCCTTTTGAGATAATCAAAGTTCTCGGCGATACCCATGCAAAAAGAATAGATACCATGGTCAAAGACACGATTTATAACACTCTTAAGAATGATATCGAGTATATATGCATAGGCGATGATGTTTCATCATCAATTTATATGTTGAGGGATTTTCTTTATGATAGGGTTTATGAAAGTGAAAAAATAAGAAAAGAATTCAGAAAAGCAAAAAGAATTCTAAAAGACTTATATGAATATTACCTCGAGAATATTGACCAGATTGATTTGCCCGAAAAAGAAAGTATTAAAGAATCTTCAGACGAAAAAAGAAAGCACCGCCTCGTATGTGACTTCATTGCTGGAATGACTGACAGATTTGCTCTAATGACATATGAAAAGCTTTTTTTACCTCAGCAATGGACAGTTATATAAAATTTTTCATAATCTTGATTATCTAAAAATTAATTCAAATGCTTAAATAAAAAATTTCATCCGATTAGCAAAAGTTATTTAAAATTCTATATTAAATATATTATAATTATTAAATGCAAATGACATTTGGCGATAAATTAAGGAAATTGATGAAGTCAAGAGGAATTAAAGCAATTACTCTTGCTCAAAGAATGGGTGTTAGCTGCGCATATGTAAGCCAGCTTATAACAGGTATCAGGAAGCCCGGACGTGAAACTCTGCTTAAACTTTCAAAATCACTTGAAGTGCCACTTGATACTTTACTTGCTCTGGAATCCGATGTATCCGAAAAAATGTTTATATCCCGAAAAGTCCCTGTTCTCGATGAATCACAGATTGAAGCATGGGGAGACTGCATTGACCTTGATTATCCTTCTTTAGTGGCAAAAAGCTTTGAATATGCTACAACAGATGACCCTGGAGCTTTTTATATAACGACCAGTGGAATAAACTCATGTGGAGGACTCGAGAGTTGTGATTTACTATTGGTAGAACCTAATAAGCCTGTAAACAGCGGGGATACAGTTTTTGTATGGTCATCTAAAACACTATCTATAAGAAAAATGATTATAAAAGAAAATATAATTATACTTATGGATGAAAAACAGGAACCCATTGTTTTTACCCCTGATAATCCTAAAGAAGATCTAAGATATTATAGAGTTAGTCTCTGTCTGAAAAAACTTTAAGAACACCCAGATCTATTCATATATACTTTTCTTATAATCAAATTTAAAAAAAAAATTAGAAACAATCCTAATTTTTATTGTATCTTTTTAAGCATCTGCTAATATTAGTAGATTATGAGGCGCAAACCTCTAAACTCCCCCCTTTAGTGGCGGAAGTTTCCCCCTTCTGCCACTTTTTTTTATTCATAATTCTAAAAATTAGAACAGTTGTTTATATATTTAAACCAAAAAATTTAATTGAAATAATGCAGATATTACTAATTTTTCTATTTTTCAACAACCTGAGGATTATCTTTTGAAAAATTTAAATAGTTCTTTGCGGGCATGTTCAACATTGCCTAACTTCTTCTTTAAAGTTAATTTTATATTAAGCACTGAAGAAAATGGCTCTAAGAATTTTTTCACTTCTTCTTTTCTTACAAGAATTTCAAGAGGTATAATGCCTTTTGTTGCTAAAAATTCAATAAATTTATCCACGAATTCCTTTTGGTACTTGAACGGTTCAGCAATGTGTATAAAATTTATCAGTCCGGAATCATGGTCAATGACAATTAATGAATAAGGGAAAAAAGGTCGTTCACCCTGATTTATAGGAACCGGAGAATAAAAGAAATCTATTTCCCATATATTAGTAGAAAATGAAAGTTTATTTTTTATTTCTTCTATTTTGCTTTTATCTATATTAAATACGGGTTTTTCCTGTCTTACCTCAATTGGCTCAGGAAGCATCCAGCTATCTTTCCATGCTATCAGATCATTTTTTATTTCAGGTTGTCTTACTAAATAGAAACCCTTCTTTGGCGCAAGCAATATTCTCCAGTTATCTTTTGCCCTAAGGCAAACATTTATTGCCTGTTCTATAGCAAATGTCATATAAATAACTTCATCTCTATTTAAAAACCAAGGGAAATATCCAGGCCTGTAACTTCTAAATACAGGCCATGCGTTTTTACCCTTGAATTTAAGTCCTAACTCATTAATAACTTCTCTGTCATCTTCATGCACATATCTTTTATTTTCAAAAGAAAGCATCAGACAATCCTGTACAAATAGTGAATCAGGGTCTTTGATATCAATACTTCCATTTTGTATATTTTTGTATCCCTGTAATCCTTCTGTCCCTCTATAAACTGCCATTGCAAGCATTTCTCCGAGTTCACCCATAATGCAGCAATATCCTATTTCGCCTGTTTTGGGATTCTGAATACCGAATATATCTGTTTCATGCATCCATTTCCACGGCTCAAGCTTTCGGAATTCAATCGCTGCTTCATAGAGCTTCTGCCATTCTTTTAAAGTTGTATGTGTTTCTTCCATAAAAACCTCTTAATCTTTTTCGGCAACTCTGCCGATGCTCACAATTTTATCGTCAACATCAACATCCATAAGTTTTACACCCTGAGTGTTTCTGCCCAACAAAGATATGCTTCCTGCAACTGTACGTATAAGTTTACCCGAACTTGTTATCATAACAAGCTCATCCTCATCTCTTACGTTCATGAGCCCGACTGCTTTGCCGCCTTTTTCGGTTAACTTAATTGAAATAACTCCCTTGCCGCCTCTGCCCTGCAGAGGATATTCCTCAACCATTGTTCTTTTGCCAAATCCTTTTTCCGTTACTGTAAGTATAGCAATTTTATCCGAAGCTACTTCTGCTGAAACAACTTCATCTCCCTTAGTCAATCTAATACCTATAACACCTTTGGAAGTGCGGCCTGTATCCCGAACATCTTCCTCATTGAACCTTATAGCCAAACCATTATGTGTGCCAATAATTAAATCGCTTTTCCCGTCAGTTTTTTTAACAGAAATTAACTCATCGCCTTCTTCAAGAGTTATTGCGATTATGCCCTTACCGCGTGGGTTGCTGTATTCACTGAGAGCTGTCTTTTTGACAATGCCATTTTTCGTGAACATGACAAGAAAACCCTGACTGAAGTCCCTGACTGGAAGGGCAGTTGTTATCCTCTCTCCTTCTGAAAGAGCAAGAAGATTTACAAGTGCTTTACCTTTTGCAGCCCTGCCTGCTTCAGGAAGCTGGTATATCTTAAGCCAGTATAATCTGCCAAAATTTGAGAAGAAAAGCATATAATCATGGGTCGCTCCAATAAACAATTCTCTTACAAAATCTTCTTCTTTGGTCTCCATTCCTATCAAACCTTTACCACCTCGTCTCTGACTTCTGTAAGCGCTTAATGGATTCCTTTTGATATAGCCTTGATGGGAAAGAGTGATAACCATTTCTTCATCAGTTATAAGATCTTCCAGAGTTATTTCTTTTGTCTCTGAAGAAATTTCTGTCCTTCTTTCATCCGCATACTTATTTTTAATTTCGAGTAATTCTTCTTTTATGATCTGCACAACAAGAGCATCATTTTCAAGAATTGATTTAAGACGTGCTATCTCTTTTAAAGTCTCTTGATATTCTCTTACTATTTTTTCTCGCTCAAGTCCTGTCAGCCTCTGCAATTTCATATCCAGAATTGCCTGTGCCTGAATCTCTGTTAAAGGAAAATTTGTCATCAAGCCAATTCTGGCTTCTTCAGGGTTCTTTGACTTTCTGATTAAAGTTATTATTTCATCAAGATGATCAAGAGCAATTTTGAGGCCTTCTAATATGTGGGCTCTTTCTTCAGCTTTTTTAAGTTCAAAACGTGTTCTTCTGAGAACAATATCGCGTCTATGCTGTAGAAAATGGCCAAGTATTTTTTTCAGGGATAAAATTTTTGGTTGTCCGTTTACGAGAGCGAGAAGAATAATTCCGAAAGTTGTTTCCATTTGAGTATGCTTGTAAAGGTTATTGAGAATAACCTCTGCAATTTCCCCTCTTTTTAATTCAATAACAACTCTGATTCCGTCTCTATCTGATTCATCCCTGATTTCTGATATTCCTTCTATGGATTTCTCTCTTACAAGTTCAGCTATTTTTTCAATCAGTTTTGCTTTATTAACCTGGTAAGGAAGCTCAGTAATTATTATGTTTTCACCGCCCCTGTACTCACGTTCCACACGAGCTTTAGCCCTGATTTTTACGAGTCCTTTGCCTTCATTATATGCTTGCATGATTCCTTCTGTTCCATGAATAATGCCGCCGGTAGGAAAATCAGGGCCTTTGATGTGTATCATAAGTTCTTTTAACCCTGCGTCAGGGTTATCAAGCATTGTAATTAATCCATCAATAACTTCGCCAAGATTATGAGGCGGAATATTAGTTGCCATGCCAACGGCTATTCCGGATGAACCATTTATTATAAGGTTGGGTATTCTTGAGGGTAAAACAACAGGTTCCTCTGTAGTCTCATCAAAGTTTGGCACAAAATCAACTGTATTTTTATCTATATCAGCAAGAAGTTCTTCTGCCAGAGCAGCAAGACGGGCTTCTGTATAACGATAGGCCGCAGCAGGGTCTCCGTCAATTGAACCAAAATTTCCCTGACCATCAACCAGAGGATACCTCATATTGAAATCCTGTGCGAGTCTCACCAGAGCATCGTAAACAGCGCTGTCGCCATGAGGATGATATTTCTTAAGAACCTCGCCTACAACACCAGCTGATTTTGAATATTTCTTACCAGCAAGAAGCCCTTCCCTGAACATCGCATACAGGATTCTTCTTTGTACAGGTTTCAGACCATCTCTAACTTCAGGTAATGCTCTGCCTATGATTACACTCATTGCATAATCAAGATAAGAGCCTTTCATTTCTTCTTCAATACTGATAGGAACCTTTGCCATCTATTCTCCTTAAAAAATAAAATCTCGATTGTCTATATAATTCAAAAGGAAATTTTATTGTTTGTAATTAATTAGTTAAATCAGATTAAAACTATGACTGATATTTTAACATATTGCTTTTCTAAAGGGTTTAAAAATATAATTAAGCAAATGCTTGCAAGAATCTTAAGCGCGTGTATTATAGGGATTGATGCAAATCCTGTCGAGGTGGAAGTTGATATAACTGCCAGAGGGCTACCGCATTTTTCGATGGTTGGACTGCCAGATACAGCGGTGAAGGAATCAAGAGATAGAGTAAGAGCAGCCCTTAAAAATATTGGATTTCAATTTCCGCTTAAACAGGTTACTGTTAATCTTGCGCCTGCTGACCTTAAAAAAGAAGGCTCATGTTTTGATCTTCCCATCGCAATCGGGATAATAGTTGCAGAAGAAATACTTCCTCCTGAAAAAATTGAAGGCTATGTTTTTGCAGGTGAACTTTCTCTTGACGGAAGACTCAATCCAATCCGAGGAGCATTGTCGATGGCGATTATGACACGCCAGTATGGCTTAAAAGGAATAATTCTTCCTGAAAACAATGCTCCTGAAGCAGCAGTAGTTCACGGTGTAAAAGTATATGGATTCTCAAGTCTGCCTGAAGTAATAGATTGTTTAATAAATAATTCAAAAACTCCATATCATATAGATATTCAAAAAGCAATGGAAGAAAATTCAATCTATGAAGAAGATTTTATTGAGGTAAAAGGACAGGAACACGCGAAAAGAGCTTTTGAAGTATCTGCTGCAGGCGGACACAATGTCCTTATGATTGGTCCGCCTGGTTCAGGGAAAACTATGCTTGCAAGACGCCTTGCAACAATCCTTCCTGGCATGACATTTGAAGAAGCGTTAGAGACAACAAAAATTCATAGTGTCGCGGGAATGCTTAAAAACAGTCAATCTTTACTTGCAGTTAGACCTTTTAGAGCTCCGCATCATACTATCTCAGATGTTGCTTTAATTGGAGGTGGCCAGACACCAAAACCCGGGGAAGTAAGTATCGCACACAATGGAGTTCTTTTTCTTGACGAACTGCCTGAATTTAAAAGAAATGTTCTTGAAGTATTAAGGCAACCTCTTGAAAATGGAGAGGTAACAGTCTCAAGAGCTGTAGCCTCAATTACATATCCAGCCTCTTTTATGCTTATTGCTGCAATGAACCCCTGTCCATGCGGTTTTTGGGGGGATCCGAAGCATCAATGCACATGCACTCCCGGACAAATACATCGTTACAGACACAGGGTCTCCGGTCCTTTGCTTGACAGAATAGATATTCATATAGAAGTTCCTGCTGTTCCATATAAAGACCTGTCTAATGAAAATTCAGGAGAAAGATCAGAAGATATCAGAAAGCGTGTTATAGCTGCAAGAAATATTCAGCTTGAGAGATTTAAAAACGACAGAAAAATCTATTCAAACGGACAGATGAAGACAAGGCATATAAAGAAATATTGCAAACTAAATCATGATGCTCAGGCAATCCTTGATTCTGCAATGCAAAAGCTCTGTCTTTCTGCAAGAGCATATACGAGAATATTGAAACTATCCCGCACTATTGCAGACCTTGAAGAATCAGAAGATATTCAAGCCCACCATATCTCAGAGGCAATTCAATACAGAACTCTTGATAGAGGAGTGTTCTGATAATTATTTGTACTCTATAGGAGGAGACATGGAGATTTATGACCTGCTTTGGAAAAGGCCTGACAGTGAAAAATCAGGCAAGGTTTTTTGGGAAAAAGTCGGAATATTGGTAAATAAAGATGGTAAAATGTCAGTGAAAATAGACATGATACCAGCCAGAGATTGGGACGGATGGTTGGAAGTTATGAAGAAAAAGGGATAATAAATATCAATTATTCCTGCTTCATTTACATACTGGAAGCCAATATTTTATTCCCATAACCACCACCATGGAAGTGCAAGCACTTTTGAATGCAGCCATTTTATAGAGTTCCCGGAATGCAGGAGTAAACCACGAACTGCCTGTGGATATGCTTCGATAAAAGTCAGGAGATTTTTTGCATCATTGAATGAAGGATTCTGTGTCAGTTTTGTTTCTATGGCAACTAATTTTTTCCCGTGTTCCACCACAAAATCAACCTCTTTCCCGTTTGTTGTTCTCCAGTAAAACACTTCTGCCTTAGGCACCAAAAGTTCAGAAGCAATTTTTATATGCATATGGACCATAGTCTCAAAGAAACTGCCCAGTTCTCGTGCGTTTTTCAAAGATTCCTCGTCATAGTAGCCTGAAAGGTAAATACTCAATCCAGGGTCGATGAAAAATAATTTCGGAGCTTTTGTAATCCTCTTTGTTCTGCTGGGATAATACGCAGGCGTCCTGCTGATAATATTTGATACTTCAAGAAGTTTCAGATACCTGTGGACAGTCGGCTGGCTTACGCCTGTATCCCTTGAAACATCAGTCTGGTTAAGGACATTTCCTGTCCTTATTGCAATCGAGTCAAGAACCCGCTTAAAATCTATGAGCGATTCAATCTGAGTCAGTTCCCTAACATCCCGTTCAAGATATGTTTTGATGTACCCTTCCCACCAGAGAAGAACATCACGCCTTTCAGTCAGTGTAAGAAGCGATGGCATAAATCCCCTTAACATGATAGGCAGGGGGTCAAGAAGAGGCAATCTTGATTCTTCAATCTTAAAAGAAGGGGCCCAGAGATGAAAGAATCGTTTCGGCGATTCGGTCTTGTGTTCCATTTCACTGTAAGTCATGGGATACATTTCAAAATAGACCGCCCTTCCAGCAAAAGTTTCGCTAATCTGTTTCATGAGAAGTATATTCGAGGACCCGGACAGGATAAAGCGTTTTTTCCCTTTTGCAGCGTCAACGGTCATTTTAATTGCAGCAAAAAGTTCAGGCGCTTTCTGTGCTTCATCGATGATCAAACGGTCAGTATCGATCCATAGAGAAACTGGATCAGTCTTTGCCTGTTGTAACATTGAAAAATTATCGAGGCTGATATATTTGAAGTCTTTGAATTCATTCTGTAAAAGGGTGCTCTTTCCAACCTGTCTGGCTCCTGTAATCACAACAACCGGAAAACTCCTGATTGCAGACTTTATCTGCGGGGTTATCCAACGCTTTTTATAAGATAATTCTCTGCTTAAATGATAATCATTCACAATATGAATAATATTACAAAGAAAGCATTTTGTCAAATTCGTATAAAAGGCATGATTTAAGAAAGCCGTAGAAAGATGAAACTTTACGATTTATTATGTTAAAAAAGCCTGAACGTTATAGCGTTCATTGCGTTCATTGCGTTATAGCGTTTATTGCGTTTATTGCGTTATTGCGTTTATCAAATAGGTTTATTTGGGGTCAGGTCTTGAAATATTATTTATGGAGTTATTTTTTGTATGTTATTTCCTTAATCACTTTACTGACTGTAGTATAGTGAATGCCGAGGTAATCTGCAATCTCTTTCAA
>JACAFE010000065.1 GCA_013388435.1 Nitrospirota bacterium
GGTAGGAAATTAGACCTGATTAAAAAGGGATTGCGACAGCACCCCCTGTACGGTTAGTAATTTCTTCGATGAGTAGGAAATTAGACCTGATTAAAAAGGGATTGCGACTGTCTCTATAAGGTGACACCCTTCCACCCCATAGGTGTAGGAAATTAGACCTGATTAAAAAGGGATTGCGACGGGAATCACGTGAACAGTTACCGGTTAACGTGACCGTTAAAAGGAAGAAAGCATTAGCTCATTAAGGAAATTATCAGTATTGATTATTCAAATAACGGACACGGACACGGAAGACGGACACGGATTATTCGGGATTCAGTAAAGTCAAGCAGAGACATGATACAGACGAACAACGTAGGTGCTAAACGAAACAGGCATCGTAACCGTAACAGTTTATTTTATACTTCAGCCTTCAGCCTATGATAGTTTATTTTGTTTTATAAATTGAATTATTGCCAATAAACAACCTTCTGACTAACTTGACAAAGTTTATAGCGTTATAGCGTTTAATTAAAACTGCACAGAGCATGACGCAAAGCCTAATAACAAAGGCAAAAGAGCGAAGAGCGGAGAGCTCATAAAAAGGCTGAAGGCTGAAGTATGAGAAAAACAACAACATGACAAAGGAATATACAACCCCCTTTATCTTCCTTGAGAAAGGGGGAATCTGGCTCTATTGCTCATGGCGATTGGCTCAATGCTCTATAACTTTTTGACAAAGTAGGATAAGGCGGTTGTATCAAATAAATTTTTTTGCAACGTCTTCATTATTTAAATTGCATTTTTTGGTTCAAAATCTGAATCATTCTAATAATATTTGTTGGGTTAATTAGCCGAGGCGTTTTTTGAGTTCTATTAGCTTTCTCATGGCTTTTTCGGGAGTTAGTTTTTTGACGTCAATATTCTTTAAATCTGAAATAATTCCGTCTGTTGCAGATGAGAAAAGGTCAAGCTGAACAGAGCCTTTTTTAGATTTCTTACCAGCAAATCTTGGCACTCCAGTTTCGTTGAGCTCTTCTTTCTCGAGATTTGCGAGGACTTCTTTGGCTCTTTTAATTATACTATCAGGCAAGCCAGCGAGCCTTGCAACCTGTATTCCATAACTTTTATCTGCTGGGCCTTTCTCAATCTTACGAAGAAAGATGATTTCATCTCCCCATTCTTTAACAGCAATATTGTAATTTCTAACTCCTTCGTGAGTTAATGCGAGTTCAGTCAGTTCATTATAATGTGTGGCAAATAATGTGCGGGCTCTTAAAAAATTTAGAATATACTCAGCAACAGCCCATGCTATGCTGATTCCATCGAATGTGCTCGTCCCTCTTCCTACCTCATCAAGAATGATAAGACTTTTTGATGTGGCATTATGAGTTATATTGGCTACTTCTATCATTTCTACCATGAAAGTACTTTGTCCTTTTGTAAGAAAATCAGATGCACCTATTCTTGTAAATATTCTGTCAGAGATTCCTATTTTTGCCTCGGATGCAGGAACAAAGCTGCCCATCTGAGCCATAATCACTATAAGTGCTATTTGCCTCATATAAGTTGATTTGCCTGCCATATTTGGTCCTGTGATTATTAAAAGGCGTTCGTCTGAATTATTCATATATACACTGTTTGGTATAAAACGTTCATCGGTTTGAATGCGTTCAATTACAGGGTGTCTTGCATCTGTTATATCAAGAATTCCATTCTCTTCGATATATGGCTTGGTGTAATTGTATCGTTTGGCAACTACCGCAAGAGAAGCAAGAAAGTCAACTATTGCAATCGCAGAAGCTGATGTTGAGATCAGGTTTGTTTCTTTGCTGATTTCTTTGATGATATTCTGAAATATCTGGTATTCGAGTGCTTTTAGACGTTCTTCGGAACCAAATACTTTTGATTCGTATTCTTTTAATTCTGGAGTGATAAACCTTTCACCGCCTACCAGAGTCTGCTTTCTTATGTAATTTTCGGGTACCATGTGAAGATTGGATTTTGTAATTTCAATATAGTAGCCAAAAACTCTGTTATAGCTTATTTTGAGGGAATTTATTCCTGTTTCTTCCTTTTCTTTTTGCTCTAATTTTGAAATGAATTCCTTTGCGTTTTTTGATATATTTCTAAGATCATCTATCTCATTATTGAAACCATTTTTAATAATTCCACCTTCTTTTAGAGTTGAAGGAGGAGTTTCAATAATACTTTTCTCGATCAATTCTTTTATTGAGGTTAATTCAGATATTTCTTCAGCAAGAGACTTTAAATAAGGATTTCTTGTTGATATAAGCAAGTTTTTAATTTTTGGTAGATAGGAGATAGAATTTTTTAAAGCTATAAGATCTCTTGCATTGGCAGTGCCTGAGTCAATTTTTGATGATAATCTTTCAATATCCTGTATTTTTCTTAAAGAAGTTCTGAGATTTTCAAGTTTTTCGAAATCTTCATAAAGATATTCAACTGCATCTTGCCTTTCCCTTATTTTTCTAATATCAAGCAGAGGTTTAAGAACAGATGTTCTTAAAAACCGTCCACCCATTGGTGTGAGGGTTTCATCAAGAACCCAGAGCAATGTATTATCAGAAGAGCCATCCCTTAAGTTGTGCGTCAGTTCAAGGTTTCGCTGTGTTGTAGCATCAAGAAACATAAAATTTTCCTGTCTTAGTGGATGTATTTTCTTAAGACGGAATGTATCTTTTTGTGTTTCTTCAATATAACTTACGAGCGCTCCTGCAGAGCATATTGCTGCATTCATGTTGTCACAGCCGAACCCTTCAAGAGATGATACGTGGAGATGTTTTAACAGTAGTTTATAAGCTTCAGAGTAATCAAAATACCAATCTTCATAAAAGGTTATGAAAAAACTATTAAGCCTTTCTTTGTAATATAAATCCTCTGATAAAGACTGTGGTATAAGTATTTCTCTCGGTTCAAAACGATATAGTTCATCCTGTATATCTTTATTTGTTTCATAAAGAAAAAATTCTCCTGTAGAAATGTCCGCAATAGCTATTCCGTGTATTCCAGCAAATGGAAATATGCTAACAATATAAGCGTTTTCTTTTGGGTTATCGGGTATGTGTGTTCCAGGTGTAATGACTCTGACAATGTCTCTTTCAACAATGCCTTTTGCATCCTTTGGATCTTCCATCTGTTCGCACACAGCAACTTTATACCCGGCTTTAACAAGCTTTGTGATATATGTTTCCGATGCAAAATAAGGTACTCCACACATTGGAATAGGGTTATCTTTTGATTTGTCCCTCGTTGTAAGTGCTATCTGTAAAATTTTTGATGCTTTTTCAGCATCTTTGCCAAACATTTCATAGAAATCGCCGAGTCGAAAAAAAACAATAGCATCTTTATATTTTTCCTTAATATTGAAATACTGTTTCATCAAAGGTGTTAATTCGGACATAATCTATTATTTAATACTATAGACAGGATAAGTTGCAACTGTAATATTTTTATGATTGTGAATAAACTGAAAAAGCGGGAAAATAAAATTCCCCTATCACTTTTTAAATTAAGAGGAGATAGGGGAATTTTATAAAAATTTATTTTACTTTTTCTACCGGATAGTCTGCTTCAGCCCATGCTGTTATGCCGCCGGGATAACGATAAACATTCTTATAGCCGAGTTTTACAGCCCACATAGCTCCATTATGGCTCCGTGTACATTTTGTAAATCCACAATAAAATACAATTAGCCTATCTTTATTTTTTCCGAGAAGCTTCTGGAAATCTTGCTTTGTTTTGGCATCCAGCGATTCTAATTCTTTAATAGGGAATTCAAATTGTACTGCACCTGGAACATGCTGTTTTTTATAGCTATCTTCATAAGGCATTGTGTCAACGATTAACATATCTTTTTTCTGGTCAATCCATGCTTTCAATTCCTCAGTTGTAACAATTTTGTAATTGCCTTTCATAACATCTTTTGCAAAGTTTACCGCAATTTTTTCGGTCTCGATTTCTTTACCACCCCAGCCTGCAAAAGAGATTCCCATCATTGCAAAAACAATCAGAATACTAATGCTGCCGACTAAAAAAGATTTTCTGTAATTCATCCTCTTTCCTCCTTAATATTAGTTTTTAACCGTAAAGAACGGTTTTTGGTCAAATATTTTTTATAAGAGAAAATAAAAATAACTGCAGCCATCATAATAATATCTCTGTAAAAAGCTACTTTAAGGCTGTTCATACCATTTATTTCTTCTTGTGAAAAACAACCGCAATCAACATTCATATTATTAAAAATCCCATATCCTAAAACAGAAAGAAAAAGCATCAGAAGAAAAAAGACCACAAATAAACTCCCCCGCAGATTGAAAATAAGACCCAATCCTGCGATTAATTCTATCGCAGGCAGACCTATCGCAAAGTATGGCAATAGAATGTCAGGAACTATATCGTATTGCGAAATGACCTTTGCAAAAGCTTTAGGTTCTATAAGTTTAACAAAACCTGCATAGGCAAATATGAATCCTATAGATAATTTTGTAATGATGTATATTAGAAATAAAGGAGATTTTTTATTCATTTTAAGTTATTTTCGGATAATTGGGAATTATATATCCAATAGTTATTATCAATAAAAAAGAGAATAATTATAGAAATTCAATATTGTTCATCTGCATTATTTCAAATGCATATCTGGTTTAAAAATTTATATTATATATTTAGGGTAAATATGGTATATTAAAATAAAAAAGAGTTGTGGAGGTTTGCACATGTGTCTTGGTATCCCTTCAAAAATTATCAGAATTAATGATTCAATGGCAACAATTGATGTTTATGGTGCACAACGTGATATAAGCATCATGCTTCTTGAAGATCAGGTTAAAGTTGGAGATTATGTTCTTGTTCACGCAGGTTTTGCTATTCAGAAACTTCAGAAAAAAGAAGCAAAGGAAACCTTAAAACTATTTGACCAATATCTTGATATGCTGAATGAAGCTGATACTTCTTCATCGCAGACTGGGAGAACCGATAATAAAATTAAGAAAGCTAAAAGAAAAAAACAATTAGTTTCCTGAAACTTTCAACCAGATTATTTTTAACCGTTTTTATACTATTCCATCTTGTCTTGTGCAATATTTTTATGTCAATCTCCTCTATTGTTTGTTCTGCTTAGAAATTTATTAACCCAAATAACGCAGACATTTATCAAGAATTTATTTTGTAAATAAGACATATAAAATAATCGGAAAAATCAAGCAGAAACATGATATAGACGAACAATGTAGGTGCTAAACGAAACAGGCATCGTAACCGTAACAGTTTATTTTATACTTCAGCCTTCAGCCTGTGATAGTTTATTTTGTTTTATAAATTAAATTATTGCCAGTAAACAACCTTCTGACCAACTTGACAGATAGGCAAATATATAATCCCTTTATCCCCCTTGAGAATGGTGGAATCTGGCTCTATGCTTATGGCTATTGGCTCAATGCTCTATAACCTCTTGACAAAGTAGGATAAGGGGGTTGTATCAAATAAATTTTTTCGCTACATCTTTATTATTTTAACTGCTTTTTTTAGAATAATACTCATAGGTAATGTCAAAAGTTTAATGAAAAAAAGTAGAGAATAATAAAACTACAGAAGGCATAGAGTTTTTTTTCTGTGTTCTCTGTGGTTAAGTTTTGACAATACATGCCTGTAGAAAGGGAGTGTTTAATGGTAAAAAGTGACCGCTGGATTCGTGAAATGGCAAAAAATGGAATGATCGAACCTTTTGATAGTAAACAGGTTAAAAAAGGTGTTATTTCGTATGGAGTGAGTTCGTATGGTTATGATATGAGGGTTGCTGATGAATACAAAATATTTTCGTCGGCAGGTAATATGATAATTGATCCAAAAAATCTTAAACAGGATAGTTTTATTGATTATAAGGGGAAAGAATGTATAATTCCTCCCAATTCCTTTGTTCTGGCAAGATCGTTTGAATATTTCAGGATACCACGTGATGTTCTTGTAATATGTCTCGGAAAATCAACTTATGCAAGGTGCGGAATAGTTGTCAATGTTACGCCATTGGAGCCTGAATGGGAAGGATATGTAACAATAGAAATATCCAATACCGCTCCTTTACCTGCAAAAATATATTCAAACGAGGGGATAGCCCAGATTATCTTTATTCAGGCATCTGAAATTTGTGAGACGTCATACGCTGATAAAAAAGGTAAATATCAGGCTCAGAAAACCATAACCACAGCGAGATTAAAATAAAATGAAAGCATCCGAAAAAATAATTCTTGCTCTTGATGTATCTGATCCTTCTTATGCAATTGAGATAGTAGAAAAATTCAGGGATAGAATAGATATTTTCAAAGTCGGTCTTGAACTATTTACTATAGCAGGTCCTCATATAATTGACGAAATTCATAAAAGAAATAAGAAAGTTTTTTTAGACCTTAAATTTCATGATATACCAAATACTGTTGCAAAAGCGGCGAAAGCAGTGACCAGACTTGGTGTATTTATGTTTAATGTTCATACATCGGGTGGTTTTGAAATGATGAAAAAATGTGCTGAAACTGTTGTTGAAATGTGCCTGAAGGAAAATCTAAACAGGCCAAAAATCTTAGGGGTAACAGTTCTAACAAGTCTGACACGTGAATCTTTGCGCGATGAACTCGGAGTTCATTATGGATTGAAAACACATGTCAAACATCTTTCCAATCTTGCTATGGAAGCAGGGCTTGATGGTGTTGTTGCATCAGCAAGAGAAGCAGAAACTGTAAGAAATCATTGTGGTAAAGATTTTATTATAGTAACACCTGGTATAAGACCATCGTGGACACCACCAGATGACCAGAAGAGAACCATGACACCAAAAGAAGCTTTAAAACAAGGGGCTGATTATCTTGTGCTCGGAAGGTCTATTCTCAAACAGCCTGATCCTTTAAAAGCCATAGATTTAATATTAGTTGAAATTCTATCATTTTGATTAAAGAATTATTTAAGATTTAAGTTTCCACTAAGAATTTTACATCCAGCTACCGTGATATTTAGTTCAGGATTATTATACGTCCATCTAATCTGGGCTTTTGCAAATAAATGATTTACATTCAGGTCAATTACCTCCCCTTTCGACATTGATATATTATTAAAAATTTTTAAACCGACTCCGTCTTTTGAAAAGTCGATAATGCTTGCATCACATAAATATCCATTATGTTTAAAAGTAAACGGAAATGCTTTTTTATTCCGCTTTTTATTTCTTTTTTCGAGACCATATTTTCCGCTATAAACTTCACCGCAATAAGGACATGGTCTGAATGGTTCAACAGCAGCACTGTATGAATCTTTTTTGCATGAGGGGCAGTCAAGTCTAATCATTTTAATATGCCTCCTTGTTTTGAAGCATGGTTTTGAAACATGCTGAATTTATTTCAGCATCTCGACTATTCTGAAAAGCTTGATTACATTAATTATTTTTAATCAAATCTTGTTATAGCAAAAATTTCCACACCAGTTACACTTTCTTCAAAATTATCATATGCTTAAATTAAAATAACAAAATTACAAAAAAAATACTATCGTACAAATATATAATAAAATTGTAATAATTATTAAATTTATCCTGTAGTAATATTACTACAATAAAAATTAATAGTTAGAATTATGATTAAAAAATAAAGCATAAGATATATTTTAAATTTGGCTAAAGAAAATATTTGGTTTAATCTCTTTTTTTCTGGATTGTTCAATCCTGCCTAAAAATTGGTAACAGACAAGCAGGATTTGACAAATAATTGATACTAATTCCAGCTTCCAGTATGATGTTTAAAAATATTATTCTGTTCAGATGTGATTTGCTTTATACCACCTGCTATGTGCTATTTTAGTAAATCAATTATGTTTCCTGAAAAAAAGAATTTTTTGAGGTCTATAGATGATACTGGAATACCAGTTATTTATAAAGAAATAACTTATTCTTTTCCATATTATATATACGAACATTTTTTAAGTCCTAACAGTATATTATTTGAAAGCATAAAGGGTACCGAATGTATAGCGAGATATTCTTTCATAGGATTTGATCCTTTAATTATTTTAAAAACAAAAAATTTATTGACCGAAATAACATCTAAAACTGCGATAGAAAAATGTAATCAAAAACCCCTTGGTATTCTCAAAAATATATTATTTAAATATCCTCAAAAACCCAACAATCAACTACCTCCATTTCAGGGTGGTTTTGCTGGTATGTTTGGTTATGATTTTGTTCAATATTTTGAAAAACTTCCTCGAAATGCTCTTGATGATCTTTATATTCCTGATGCTCATTTTATGCTTTTCGATAAAGTAATAGCATTTGACCATAAGATGAAGAAATGCTGGATTATGGTATCTCCAGGAGTCGATAAATTTCTTTTTAACAAAAACTCAAACTGCATAATAGACTGGTCTGAGGAATTTGATATTTCTGAATTTCAAATTCAGGAGATTGAAAAGAGGATTTTAAACAATAAGAACAGACTATATATTTATCCGGATAAGCAAGGCAGAAAGATTGACATTATTTATGAAATGACCAGGAAAGAATATACGGATATTGTCAAAAGAGCGAAAGATTATATAGCAGCCGGGGATATATTTCAGGCAAATCTTTCGCAAAGGGTATCGGCACATATTGAAGATAAGAATAATTTCGAGATTTATAAAATACTTCGCAGTATAAATCCTTCACCTTTTGCAGCTTATGCAGATTTTGGGAATTATAGAATAATTAGTTCATCTCCTGAGAGACTCGTAAAAGTAAATAATAATATTATAGAAACAAGACCTATTGCCGGGACGAGACCAAGAGGCAAAACTCTGAATGAGGATGAAGAAATGAGGGCAGAACTTCTATTGAATGAAAAAGAGAGAGCGGAGCATATTATGCTTATAGACCTTGAAAGAAATGATCTTGGCAGAGTGTCCGAATATGGCACTGTCAAAGTAAATGAAATGATGATAACAGAAGATTATTCTCACGTCATACATATTGTATCTAATATAAAAGGTGAATTAGTAAAAACTAAAGACTGTTTTGACGTTGTTAGAGCAACATTTCCGGGAGGAACAATTACCGGGGTGCCGAAGGTTCGATGTATGGAAATTATAGATGAACTTGAACCGGTTAGAAGAGGACCTTACACAGGTTCTCTGGGATATATCGGATTTTTTGGAAATATGGATTTGAATATTATCATAAGAACATTTGTTATAAAAGATAATATAGCTTATGTCCAGGCAGGCGCAGGGATAGTTGCCGATTCTGACCCTGAAAGAGAGTATTTTGAAACTCTCAAAAAAGCTGAAGCGCTAATTAAAACTCTGGAATTAGTTTAACTGCCTTGATATACTTTACTTTAATAATTCAGAATCGGAGGTATTCAGTTAATGAAATATATTTACTACATATTAGGTTTTTTGCTTATTGTTTCTATTCTTATGGGTATTGAATTAAAAAGCAAAAGGAGTATAAATAAGGAAGTAGCAATTATAATCAATGATAGAGTAATCACATCTGACGAATTGAAAAGTTTGTATGAGCATCAGCAACCTTACAAACAATCTCAGGAAGATTTTATAAATTCTCTAATAACAAAAGAACTCCTGATTCAGGAATCCAAAAAATTAGGAATTGATAAAGAAGAACCATTTAGAAGGTCTATTCAAAATTTTTACGAACAATCTCTTATAAAACAACTTATTGACAGAAAAATCTCTTCAACCTCGGTGACTATAAATGAAGAAGAAGTGAATAATTATATCAATTTGATGAATAAAAAATATTATGTAAGCATATTTACTTTTAATAATCCTGAAGAAGCAGAAAAAAGTGCTCTGTCACAGGGAGAAAAAAGAGTTTTATTATTTGATAGCATGTCTGATGAAATTAAAGAAAAAATCATCAATCTTAAAGCTGGTGAACATACTTTGCCCATCAAATCAGGGGATAAATATATTGTTATAAGGGTTGATAGGGTTGAAGAATTAAAAGGTATAACTTTAAATGAAAAAGAAAGGGAGAAAATAAAAAATATGCTTCTGGATGAAAAGAAAAAGAATCTGATAAATGACTGGATAACTGCTATAAGGGCAAAAGCAAAAATAGAGATAAAAAATATTGGTTCATTAGATAAAACAGGGAGATAGACATGAAAAGAACCTGGAGAAGAAGAAATTATTTCATCAAAAAGGACCTGCAGGGCAAGTATATGTTCAGTTTTTTTGTATTCGTAATAGCAGGTAGTATTATTTTTACGCTTATATTCAGTCTTCTTTCTTCTGATACCCTTACAATTGTCTATGAAGACTATAACCTCAAAATAGGCAAAACACCCATTATGCTTTTAAAGGAGATACTCAGCGCTCACTGGATTTTTATTGTTGTTGGTGGTCTTGCGGTTGTGATACTTTCAATGTTCTTGACTCATAGATTTGCAGGCCCTATTTTCAGATTTGAAAGGTCAATAGATGAAATTACAAATGGTAATCTGAATTTTCAGATTAAATTACGGGAGAAAGATGAAGGTAAAGAACTTGCCAATAAAATCAATAAAATGATTCTTATGTTTTCGGATAATTTTAAAGAAATGGAGAAGATATCTGAAGAAATAAGAAATGAACTGAATTCCATACAGGAAGATTTAAAAGACAGCAGACAGAATGAAAATACTATACATAAAATAGATTCTGCAATTAAATTAAATCGTAAGCTTTATGATATTCTGCATAAATTTTCTGTTAAAGAAAATAAATAATCGGATATTTTACAACAGTAATATTCTATGCATAAAAAAATTTGCTTAATTATATTTTTTTTACTTGTCTTTCATTTATTTTTCACATCTGTTTATGCCGGCGAGTTAAATTCAAGATACACCACAATAATCTATTCAAATGAATCACAATTGCGTAGATTTAACAAGGAAATTAAAATGGGAAGTCTTTCTTATTTAATGAGAAATAAAGTTTCGATTAGCTTCGAGGATGAAATTAAAAATAAAATGGATGTTTTAATCGAAAAAGTAGAATCCATTCTTGAAATGTATCCGCGTGAGATAAGAATCAGCATTATACTTTTAGACTCTGATAAAGAAGTTCAGGGTATATATCATAAAAAGTATGGCAGAAATGTTGATTTTATCGCTTTTTATTCACCAAAAGACAAAACTATTTATCTTTCAATCAATGATGTAGAGCTTGCTGTGCTTGCGCATGAATTAGCACATGCAGTGATCGACCATTATTACGGAATTACAACACCGACAAAGATACACGAAGTTCTGGCGCAATATGTTGAGTCTCATTTATTTGATTGATGCAGTAATAAGTTACTAAGAGCTTAAAAATTAAAAACCTGAAGAACTTATATATCCACCTGCTGGAGAACTGCCAGGAAGACTTATTTCAATAGGAGTTAGCCCGGCTCCTAAAGGCGGAGTATAACCAAGTCCTGTTTCGAATGCTTTTGCAAGAACTTCAGGATCAACTCCTGCCTCGATTGCGCATCTTGAACAAACATCCGAAGTTGCTCCAGCTTCAAGAGCACCTGTTATGATTTGTTCTAAAGTCCCGTTTGCCTCAATCGCGCATCTTACAACAAGACAGGCGTCATGTCCGAGTTCTATGCAGGCTTTTGTAACCTCTTTAGTATTCATGCCTTCAGAAAGCAATGATTTTACAGTATTGCAGATATCTTTTGTTTCTTTATATTTTTTCTGGACACTTGTTTTAATCGCTTCATCAGCAAAAGCAGAAATCGTAATACAGAACACAAACATAAACGATAATATAACTATATCTTTTAACCTTTTCATTTTTCTCACTCCTTACCTTTTTTTAACAAATAATAGACTGTTTGTCAAGCAAAAAACTAATTTTGCTTAAAAAGCATCTTTTCAATATATATCAGGCTGTTATAGAATATTAAATGCGGAATATTTTGGTTATATCAGATGAAGCAAAAAATATTGCATCATTATTTAAATCCTTGAAAATAGTCCAGGGCAAACAGGATATTAGAAAAAAAGAGATCTCTATTGGAACTGATTTAACAAATCCACTCAAATATGATATGGCTCTCCTTGATCTTGATATCGAGCAATGGCAAAAGAGAATTTCGGAATTAAGAAATTATATGCCTGTAATTACTTTTTCAACCCCGGATATAAAAAAGCTGTTGAGTCAATAAAACTTGGAGCCTCCGATTATCTCGAGAAGCCTTTAAGTTCTGAGCATTTGGCTGAAATTGTAAGAAAGTACAAGAAAAAAATTCTTAATACAGAATATGGTTTTGATGAAACAATTGGAACAAGCAATCTAATGCAAGAGGTCTTTGGTGCCATTAAGAAAGCTGCTGTAAGTGAGAGCAATGTTTTAATTACAGGTGAGAGCGGGACTGGCAAAGAACTTGTAGCCCGTGCAATTCATAAATGGAGTCCACGTAAAGAAAAAGCTTTTGTAATAATAAACTGCGGTGCTATTCCTGATACACTTCTTGAGTCTGAACTTTTCGGGTTTGAAAAAGGGGCTTTTACGGGTGCTAATTATACCAAAAAAGGTCTTCTTGAATTTGCAGACGAAGGCACGGTTTTCTTTGACGAAATAGGTGATGTCTCAACATTGTTTCAGGTGAAAATTCTCAGGGTACTGCAGGAAGGAGAGGTGATGAGAATCGGAGGCTCAAAGCATATCAAGGTGAACCTGAGAGTAATATCCGCCACAAACAGGGACCTCGAGACCGCCCGAAGAAGAGGATTGTTCAGAGAAGATCTTTTTTACAGATTAAATGTAATACATATACATTTGCCTCCGCTCAGGGATAGAAAAGAAGATATACCGGCTATTGTAAGACATTTTCTTGAAAAACACTCGGTTAAAAGAAAAGATATGCTTATTAAAGACATAAGCGATGAAGCTATGAGCATATTAATGAGTTATGATTATCCGGGAAATATAAGGGAATTGGAAAATATTATTGAACATGCAATATCTTTCGCAGGAGGTCCTATTATTATACCCTCAAATCTTCCTGTAAATCTCCTTAAAACCCCTTCCCAGAAAATTAATCCTTCCCCTAAACTTAAGGAAGCTTTAAAGAATGTTGAAAAGGAATTAATTTGGGCAGCACTTCAAAGAACAGGAGGAAACATCTCAAAAGCTGCCATTGAACTTGGAGTGCATAGGCAGCACCTTCAAAGGAAATTAAAAAGCCTCAAATATGAAACATAATATTGCACTGAAACAAAATATTACATAAGTAAATAGCAATTTTTTAAACCTGATAATCTAAACCAAATAAGAAAGAATTCTCTTAGAAAATTTTGTCGATATTATTTAGGTTAATCATTGTCTAAAGTATTCAAAAATCCATTTCCGTAACAATATGTTTCATACATAACCTTAAAAATTAATAATTTCATTGAATATCAAATAGTTACAATAATGGCACATCCATTGCTTAAATTAGAATTGATTATAAAGACATGAATTAATAAGCATATGAAGACTGAGAAAACAGTAGATAGAGGAAGCAAAGAAAAACTATACGTTCAGATTTATTCTATTTTCCTTGAGAAAATAGCAACAGGAGAATGGCCTGCAGGCTCTCAGATACCGCCAGAGGATGAACTTTGCAGAATATATGATGTAAGCAAAATAACTGTGAGAGAAGCTATACAGGAACTTGTAAGAGAAGGATATTTTAGAAGAGTACAGGGTAAAGGGACATTTGTAACGATTCCAGAAAAACCTCATGGTATTTTAATGAGGACAAGATTATCAGAAGATTTTTTTAGAGAGGAGGTGGTTACCGAAAAAGTAATTCTTAAAAAAGGATTAAAGGATATTGATGAGAATACAAAAAATATATTTTTAGTTGAAGAACAAATATACTATATTCTCACCAGAAAAAAAGCAGGTGAAAAGTCTTACATTGAAGAATTTTTTGTTCCTTACTATATAATTCCAAGAATTGAAGCAATGAATCTTGAATCAGTATCTCTTTATGACCTTATAGAAGAAAAGGGTGCAAAGAAAATATTCAGAATAAATCAGGAAATTGATTTAACTTTTGTTAATGACGAGACAGCAAAAATATTGAATTTATCAAAAGGGAAAGCAGTGTTAAGGGTAAGGAGAAAACTTATAAGTTCTGATGAAACGCCAATTGCTTATAGCATTGCATTTTTAACGGATGGCTTTTTAAACTTGCAAATGGATTTTGAAAGGATTAAGTAAAATCTAAATTAAAGGAGGGATTGTCATGAGTTTCCCCAAAAGGATTTACGAGTTTCTCAAAATGGCATCAATAGCTCACGCTAAATGGGATTATGAAGTATCCATGAATATTATCAAAAACAGGAAGAAGATGTTGATTCTTTTAATCCTTCTTCTACCAATACTTGCAGTATCATGGATTAATGCAGCAGACATTATCGGTGGCAAGACAGCTTATGCTCCTGCTCATTATTCAAATCTAATCTTTGCTGTCTCAATAGCGGTTGGTCTTGCTGCAGGTTTGATTACCGGATGTATTGGCGCTGGCGGTGGATTTATTATTACGCCTGCTCTGATGGCAGCAGGTGTCAAAGGAATTCTTGCTGTTGGAACAGATGTCTTTCA
>JACAFE010000018.1 GCA_013388435.1 Nitrospirota bacterium
CATATTGCAAAGGTCTTCTTCTGTGGGAATCTGGGTTCCTACCTGCCATTCGCCACTTTCAATTTTCTTCTTCAGTATCTCGTATAACTGAAGATATAATTTCTGATGGTCTTCTCTGTTTATTAGTTCCATATGTTAGTATGTTATAATGTTATTAATATAATACAAAAGAACATTAAAAGTATAATGATTTAAATCAAACTTGTCAAGTATTTTTTTACAGGGTATAATAATTTATGTGCAAATTAACAAAATTTTTTAAAAAATCACCAATTATACAAACCGAAAATAATTCTGCAAAAGAATATTTAAAAACAAAATACACAGCTTTCCAGAAACTCCTTACTACTAATAATGAAGTTCTCGAAATTATGGCTGATATGGAAGAAAAGCTGTCAGGTGAATATCTTTTTGACATGCCTTATCTGAAAAATAATACAAAACTCATTAGTTATAAAATCCAAAAACTTATTGAGTATCTAAATAGGCTTTCAAACGAAAAATATAAAATATTTTATCCTATTGCTGAAAATATTCAGAAAGAAATTGATCAAATTTTTGAGTATAAAATGGAAATTCCTGTAAGTGATCTTACTATTCCCATTGAAAAACTTACTGGTAAAGATATAGGAATTGCGGGGGGTAAAATTGCACATCTTGGCGAAGTCAGAAATTCGCTGAATCTTCCCTGCCCTGAGGGATTCTCAATAACAGCATATGCCTTTATAAAATTCATGGACCATAATATGATTGTTGAGAAGTTAAACAACAAACTAAATAATTTGAACATTCAAGACCTTGATGAATTGAATAAAGTCAGCAAGGAAATCTATGAAATGATTATCAATTCTGATTTGCCTTCTGAATTAAGTGATTCAATTGTTAATTCATATTCCAATCTATGTAAAAAGTCAGGCAAAGAAATTAATGTATCTGTAAGAAGCAGTGCAATTAGAGAAGATTCAGAATTTAGCTTCGCAGGACAATATGCAACCTTCCTTAATGTCCCGGGAAATTTGATAATACAGAAATATAAAGAAGTTGTAGCAAGTCTTTTTACACCACGAGCATTATTTTATTCCAAAACCAAAGGCTTTTCCGAGAAAGATATGGTTATGGCAGTAGGAGTGCTTAGTATGGTTGATGCTGCTTCTGGCGGAGTAATGTATTCAAGAAATCCGAATGACCCTGCTTCAGACCATATTCTAATTAATGCGGTAAATGGTCTCGGTGTATGGGTGGTTGATGGAACAGTAACTCCGGATACTTACATAGTTTCAAGACACCCTGAAGGCGCAATAATAGAGAGAGTAATATCAAATCAAGAAAAAATGCTCATCTGCTGCAAAGACGGAGAGCTAAAAGAGGAAGCGGTTCCTGATAGTAAAAAAGGGAAACAGTGTGTTTCTGATGAACAGATAAAAGAATTGTCAAAGTACGCTATTCAACTTGAAAACTATTACAAAGCACCACAGGATATTGAATGGGCAATAGATAATTCAGGAAAAATTTATATACTTCAGTCAAGACCCCTCAGGACATTTGATATTTTTACATCACCTAAAGTATGCCTCCCGACAAGGATAGAAGGATATAATATTCTGTTAGATAAAGGTGTTATCGCATGCAAAGGAGTGGGAGCTGGTAAAGCCTTTGTTCTTATGGATGAAGATGATCTGAACAATTTCCCAGAAGGTGCTGTGCTTGTCTCAAAACACACATCACCTAAATTCGTAACAATTATGAATAAAGTTTCGGCAATTGTCACTGATGTAGGAAGTCCTACTGGACATATGGCATCACTTTCAAGAGAATATCAAGTACCTACAATTTTAAATACTGATGTTGGAACAGAAATAATCAAGCATGGGCAGGAAATTACAGTAGATGCTATAAATTGCAATATTTACGAGGGTAAAGTAGAGCAGCTTATTGAATACGCAAGTGCAAGAAGAGAACCTTTTAAGGAAACATATCTTTTCAAAACTCTCGAGAAGGTTCTTAAATTAATTGTTCCATTGAACCTGATTGACCCTGATAGTAAAGATTTTAGACCTGAATCATGTAAAACTTATCATGATATTACACGTTTTGCTCATGAAAAAGCCATGCATGAAATGTTTAGCATGGGAGATGATTCTGAAATTGAAGATACACATACAATAGACCTTGCCGCAGGAATACCTGTTAGTGTGAGAATTCTTGATATCGAAGGTGGGGTTAAGGAAAATGTTAGAAAAGCAACACCAGATGATATTCTTTCTATTCCTTTTAATGCGCTTTTAAGAGGCATGAAATCAATGCGCTGGCCCGCACCTCCTCCTGTTGATGCAGGTGGATTTCTGGGCATGCTTGCACATTCTGCATCTGTGCCTGAAGAACAGCTTAGAGAAACTGCTAAAAAGAGTTTTGCACTTCTGTCAAAGAACTATGCAAATTTCAGTATAAGGCTCGGCTATCATTTTTCAATGATAGAGGCATATGCAGGCGAAAATTTAAATGACAATTATATAAGATTTTTCTTCAAAGGCGGAGGCGCCTCACTCGATCGCAGACTAAGAAGAGTAAGGCTTATCAAAAAAATTCTCAAAGCAATGGATTTCAGAGTAAATGTTAAAGAAGATGTCATAAATGCTATTATTACAAAATATAATCAGGAAGCTATTGAAAATAAACTTGAAATAATGGGTAAATTAACAGCTTATACAAAACAACTGGATATGGCAATGTTCAATGATGCAGTTACAGATATGTATATCGAACAATTTATCAACGAGCACATCAGGCCAAAAAATAAGCCTGAATAATACAATTAAAAAATTAATGAAAATCTGGTGACCAGTAATAATTTTATTCTACAGGCAATTCTGCTACATATTTTGCCACTAAATCTCCTACTTCAGTTGTGCTATATCCCATTTTGCCTGCCGCAAGACTTTTTAAATGTTTACCAGTAACTTCTATAACAGCATCTTCAATGAGTTTGCCTGCTTTCAATTCTCCAAGTTGTTCAAGCATCATACCCGCTGCACATATTGCTGCAAGAGGATTAACCACATTCTGTCCTGTATATTTAGGGGCAGAACCTCCTATTGGTTCAAACATTGATACACCTTCTGGATTAATATTTCCTCCAGCAGCTATCCCCATTCCGCCCTGAATCATAGCACCAAGATCAGTAATTATATCTCCAAACATGTTATCAGTAACAATTACGTCAAACCATTCAGGATTTTTCACAAACCACATTGTAGTTGCATCAACATGGGCATAATCTACTTTTATATCAGGATATTCTTTGGCTATCTCATAAAATGTTCTTTCCCATAAGTCAAAAGCATAAGTCAAGACATTTGTTTTTCCGCATAAAGTAAGTTTTTTCCGTCTGTTTCTTTTCCTGCAATATTCAAAAGCAAACCTGACACATCTTTCAACGCCTTTTCTTGTATTAATTGATTCTTGCACAGCAACTTCATCGGGTGTACCTTTTTTAAGAACACCTCCTGCGCCTGCATATAAACCTTCGGTGTTTTCCCTTACAACAACAAAATCAATGTCTTCGGGTTTTTTATCCTTAAGAGGGCATTCTACTCCGGGATACAACTTTACGGGTCTGAGATTAATATACTGATCGAGTTCGAACCTCAATCTAAGAAGAATACCTTTCTCAAGTATGCCGGGCTTTACTTCTGGGTGTCCAATAGCTCCAAGATATATTGCATCAAATTTTCTTAATTCATCTATAGCACCTTCAGGCAAAACTTCTCCTGTTTTGAGGTAACGCGCTCCTCCAAAATCATAATTTGTAAAATCATATTTTATCCCGAGTCTCGCTGAAACAGCACTCAATACTTTTAAGCCTTCGCCTATTACTTCAGGTCCTGTGCCATCTCCTGGAATTACAGCAATTTTATAAATTTTAGACATATTTTATCGCTCCTGTTTATTTTTAATTTTCGTTAAATTTTCAGTTCTGGATTTTTTTCTTTGTCCATTCAATCAGGCCACCTTCCTTTATTAATTCCTGCATAAATGGAGGAATCTGATTAGCTTTATATTCCTTATTTGTTGTAAGATTTTTAATAATGCCATTATCAGCATCTATTTCAATTTCGTCACCTTCTTTTATTTCTTCTGATGCAGAGATAGATTCAAAAATAGGCAATCCTATATTAAATGAATTTCTATAAAATATTCTTGCAAAGCTTTTTGCAAGAACTGCCTGAATGCCTGCTGCTTTAATAGCAATCGGCGCATGTTCTCTTGATGAACCACAACCAAAATTCTTGCCCGCAACAATTAAATCGCCAGGTTTTACTTTATACGGGAAATCTTTGTCAGCATCTTCCATAACATGCCTGGCGAGTTCAACTGGGTCTGAAGTGTTCAAATATCTTGCAGGTATAATTGCGTCAGTATCTATATCATCGCCAAATTTCCAGACTTTACCTTTAATTATCATAAAACCTCCGAAAAGACTTAAAATGTTTAGTTTGATAGTATATGTTATTTTAAATATTCTTAACAAGTGCGCTATTATATTTCTTATTCTATTGTAAATTGAATTATCCAGGATAGCTTAAAATATCTTTAAAAATGGAGTTAAGGATTTTACTATTTTGCATTTATCTATAATTTCTAAATCATTTTCAGGTTAAACTATAAAAAATCTATTTATAAATTATTTTAGATAACAATAGGTTATAATAAATTACTTTTAAAATTAAGATAAAATTAAAAAACAGGAGCATAAAATGAGAACTAATTTTAGATTAATACTATATTATTCTATTTTATTTTTATTTATATTTTCAGGCTGTGGCAGTACTTCTGTTAGTAAAAAGATTTTTTCAGATTTTGATCTTGCAGGTTCATGGGATTTTATTCATTTTGGTAGAATGTCCGAACAATTCGGTAGTTATGGTTCTTTAGATATAAATAGTTTTGGTTTTGTTACAAACGGGATTGTTAATAATTTTGGAGTAGATATTCAGAAATTTACTAACGGTAAATTTAATATCTCAAATAATGGTGTTGTTACAGGAAGTATAGATGCATTTTTAGCTGATTCAAATACATATGAAAAGCTTATTATTTATAAAGGTAATATGATTGGGGATAAGGATTTGATTATATATTCTGCAAGTTTTGATCTTGGACGCAAAGGCATCGGGGTTCTCCTAAAGAAAAAGGAAAGTTTTTTCATGAACGATTTGAATGGCGAATGGATTCTTCCTTTAGACGGTATTTTTACTGTTTCAATAAATAACGTTCCTGAAATAATATCCTGTTCTTATATAACACCTTCAGGTGATACATTAAATTGCTTTGGCAGTATCTCTTTAGGTTCTGACGGTTATATTTCAGGCAATTTGCAATTTGAAAATTATAAACCCTTTAAAACTGATTTTAATGGTCATATAAATTCAGGAAAAGATGCTTTGATAATAGCGGGGGGAATTTCAACACGATTTGAAGGTATATCTGCATTAATGCTTAAAAAAACTAAGGAGTTTCCTCAGGATATTTTGAAAGGCAACTGGAATATCTATATCCCGACTGCCGGAGATACTTGTTACGGAACTTTGCAAATAAATGAATCTGGTTTAGTATTAAAAGGTGAATGGACAGATTCAAAAAACGGGTCAGGATTTTTTACTGGTGAAATAAAGATTACTGATAAAGAGCATGGAAATATAGCTGGATTTATATCGGTTTCAGAATTAATATCCTATACTATTATAGGAGGCGGAATAAACTCTTCAGGTGATATAATTTCACTTTCTGCAAAAGATAAATCTGGAATACCTATAATGTTGTTAATGGTAAAGACATAGTTTTTAATATAAAACATAAAATGTTTATTGTAATACCAGATTATGTCAAAAGATTTGTTAACAGTGGTGATTTTAAATTTAAAGTTTTCTGCATATTTAAGAAGCAGCGTATTACAGCAAGAAAATGTCTTGAACATATTAAGAAGCTATAAGACTTGAATATAGAAAACTACAGGATATTTTAGAATAAGGCTTTGGAATTGGTAAAAAAATATTACTTTATTTTTCAAAGAAGAATCAAAAAACTTCTAAAACTTTTACCGCCTTTATTAACAAGAGATATAAAAGAAAGATATGCTGGGTCTGTCTTTGGTCTATTATGGACATTTATACAACCAATGCTTTTTATAATTCTTTACTGGTTAGTTTTTGCACAAATATTAAAAATAAGAATTAATACTGATACAGGAGAAATCCCATTTTTTGCTTTTATGCTTTCAGGTATTCTACCTTGGTTTGCTTTTCAGGACGGAGTGTTCAGAGGAGCTTCCTCTATAATTGATAAAAGACATATTATAAAAAAGCTAATATTCCCAATTGAGTTGTTTCCATTGTCTTCAGTTATTTCTTCATTTATACATTATGGCGTTGGCATAATATTATTTATAACAGGATATTTTATCTGGAAGGGTGAAGCTTCAATAATACAGGTAATTTTTATCATAATATTAATTTGCATACAGATTATCCTTGCAACAGGGCTGTCTTTGCTTCTTGCTTCATTGTCTGTTTATATGCGTGATATAATTCACATTCTTGGAGTAGTCCTGCAAGTGATTTTTTATATGTCAACAATTTTGTATCCTTTAAGCGCTGTCCCTGAGAGTTTAAAACCAATAATAATGATAAATCCTCTTACTGCATTAACAGAAGCTTACCATGATTCAATACTTTATGGTAAGTATCCTGAAACAGCAATGTTTTATTATTTAATTTTAACGACGTTTTCTGTATTTATACTTGGAGTTTATGTTTTTAGAAAGCTGAAAAAAGGTTTTGCTGATGTGCTTTAATAAACTAATTGGGGCAACATATTGTGATTAAGCTTTTATTTTTATTGCCATCATACGTCTTTGGTGGTGCTGAAAGAACTTCTCTAAATCTTTTAAGTGGGTTGGATAAAAAAAAATTTAGTGTTTCTCTTGTAACTTCAAGGAAATTATATCCTAATTTTCAAGATGTTCATTTAGAGAAATTTATACCAATTGAAGATACAGGCATTGATGTTTGGTTTAAAAGTCCTTATAGATTTATTAAAGATGTTAGCAGAATAGCTTCTTTACTCAAAAGAGAGAAGCCTGACATAGCTTTTGGAATGATGCATTACCCTTCTGCATTACTTGTTTTTGCAAAAAAGTTCTATAAATTAAATTGCAGGACTATAGTTAGCCCAAGAGGTCCATCTATTGAATATTTAAAGCATTTTGAAAATAAAATTCTACGAAAAGTGTATCTTAAATTTGTTTTTAGTTTTTTTTGTAATTATGCAGACGGAATTGTTGTAGCTTCACGCGGTATGAGAGAAGAGTGCATAAGATATTTTCACGCAAAAAAAAATAAAATAGTTGTAGTTCCAAATAGTGTAAATATTTCTGAAGTTGCTCTAAAATCAAAAGAAAAGGTTAATTTAAATATTCCTTCTGAATACAAAATTCTCTCTGCGTCTGGCAGATTAGAAAAAGAAAAAAACCTGCCATTTCTATTGCAAGCATTTTTTAAAATTAGACAACATGAAAAAGTTAAACTTATAATTATTGGTGATGGAACTGAAAGGTATAATCTTGAAAAATTAGCAAAAGAATTACAAGTCTTTGAAGATATAATTTTTACCGGCTATCAAATAAACCCATATAAATATATAAGTATAAGCGATATTTTTATACATACTTGCCTTTTTGAGGGGTTTGCAAACTCAATTATTGAGGCAATGGCATGCGGAGTCCCTGTAATTTCAGTTAATTGTCCTTATGGCCCAGGTTCTATCATTAATAATGGAGAAAATGGTTTGCTGATTCCCCCGGGGGATGAAAGTTCTTTAGTCAGAGCTGTGCTTCAGCTTTTATATGATGAAAATTTGAGACAAAGATTAATCTTGAATAGTGCGGTTATCGTGAAAAAATTTTCTATTGATACGATGATTTCAGGTTATGAAAATTTTATTGAAAAAATTACAAAGGGCTTAATGTAAATACTGATTTTGTGAAAAAATAAAAAACAGGATCAAAAATAATAAAATATAATAGTACGTTATAATTGGAATTCAGTTTGATTTTATAAATTACAAAAACCATAAAATATTTAAAATTTAATATAATGGATTTATTGAAAGTTTAAATTTATTTGGAAATCAGTTAAATATGGAAAACAATAATGAAGCAATTATATCAGTTAATAATCTTAGCAAGATTTATCGTGTCTATAATAAATCCATAGATCGTTTCAAAGAAATAGTCTTTAAACAAAAACTGCATAAGGAATTTGTAGCTTTAAGTGACATAAATCTTTCTTTAAAAAAAGGTGACACCCTTGGAATACTTGGAGAAAACGGGGCAGGCAAAAGCACTCTTTTGCAACTAATTGCAGGGACATTAACTCCGTCCTCTGGCACTATTCTACTAAATGGAAGGGTACTTGCCTTGCTTGAGCTTGGCATTGGTTTTCACCCTGATTTTACAGGTAAAGAAAATATCTTCTTCTACGGGGATATGCTTGGATTGCCACGAAGTTTTATACAGTCAAGATATAATGAAATTGTAGAATTTTCCGAACTTCAGGATTTTATAGACCGTCCTATAAAGACTTATTCTACAGGAATGCAGATGCGGCTCGCATTTTCACTTATTTCATCTCTTGACCCCGATATCCTTATAATTGATGAAGCCCTTTCTGTAGGAGATATGCATTTTCAAAAAAAATGTATAGATAGGATTATGGAATTCAAGCAAAAAGGAGTTACAATCATCTTCTGTTCTCATAGTACTTATCAAATAAGTATTTTATGTGATAAAGTAATTTGGCTCAGAGCTGGTAAAATTGAAATGTTTGGAGATACCGAAAAAGTCATCCCAGCTTATGAATTTTATCAACTTGAAAAAGATAGAAATAATATTGAAAAAGCCGATATTTTTCAACTAAATGAAGAACATCCTGCCATAATAAGAGAATTTCAAATACTTAATCCTACGCCTTTAAAACGCGGTGACACTATTAGATTTCGTATGTTGGTTGAATGTTTGAATGACAGACTACCATATCATGTGACACTTTCAATAAAAATGGATAATGGTAGAGGAGTTTATGTAACAGGTTCTCATTTATCAGGGAAACCTGCAATAACAGGTAAAAAAAGGGAAATAATTGTAACATATCCAAAAGCACCTATAATGGGCGGAGTATATTATGCTGTAGCACGTATTTTTGACGACAAAGGCCTTATGGTTTACCATGAAAAGCCAATGCCGCCATTTGAAGTAGAAAAAGATTCGATGGAGTTAGGTGTTTGTTATTTTGAAAATCATTGGGAGATAATTTAAATAATATTGATATGAGCAGTATATGGTTTTGTATGAAACCGAAAAATTTATTTAAAACATTAAATTAAAATACAAGTGTTAAAAAAATTTCTTTGCAGCATATTCATTATTTCAATTTCATTTTTGAGCTAAAAAGATTTTTCGGATTCAAGTTCTGTATGAATCTAAAATTTAATTAAAAATCACTCCAACCTTATCACCAACTTTTAAGCCGAATTCTAAAGAAGCATTTCCGTTTTTAACAAATAGTTCAATATAATTGAAACTGTTTATAAGTGAATATATGCCATTATCATTCGCGTCTGCATAAAAATTTCTAAAAGGAGCTTCCATACCTTTTACTAAAACTCTCATTTTCTTGCCTTTATTATTTTCTAATAAATCTTCTATTTTCTGGCTGTGAATATTTGTTGTTAGATTGCCAAATCTATCTATATATATAATTTCACCCTCAATGATATTTTTTGCAGGAAAAGATGGCAAAGGTATAGGCAAATTAATATAATCACTAATAGGTTCGCCAAAATTCATTATGTCAACGCCTTTTGAAAGCCATGCTGCTACTGGAGCAAAAATGTCTCTTCCATGAAAAGTTTTACTGCTCGGGGAAAGAAAATAGTGCTCTGCGGTAACATGAAATACATCAATACTCTCGGCTATTGAATAAATTCTTGAGAATATTCCATTATCAGGACCAACCAAATAATGACGGGCAGTAGAGACAATTATAGGTCTGCGCATTGTGCCAACACCCGGATCAACAACCACGAGGTGAATTGTTTTATATGGAAAATAAGCAAAACTTGTTTCTATTGCAAAAGCTGCCTGCATGATATTGCCAGGAGCTATATCATGAGTTATATCCACTATATTTATTGAGGGGTTAATACCAAGAATCACACCTTTCATAATGCCGACAAAAGGGTCTTTGTAACCAAAGTCAGTTGTCAGAGTTATTATTGGTGCATTTCCCATTCATGCCTCCTATAATACCTTTTATATCATTTATGGATTTTCTTTTCAAATAATCCTCAATACCTTCCAGAATATCAATAGTTGCACCGGGATTTACAAAATTTCCGGTACCTACTTGAATGGCAGTAGCCCCGGCTAATAAAAATTCAATTGCATCTCCGGCATTCATTATACCACCTATTCCGATAACCGGTATCTTTACTGTTTCTGCAGCCTCCCATACCATTCTTAAGGCAATTGGCTTTATCGCAGGTCCGGATAAACCGCCAGTTATATTTGCAAGCTTTGGCTTCCATGTTTCTATATCAATTGCAAGCGCGGGGATTGTATTTATTAAAGATATTGCATCACTTCCAGAATCTTCTGCGACCTTTGCAAATAAAGGGATATTCGATACATTAGGAGAAAGTTTTGTGATTAAAGTAATTTTTTGTGCAGATTGCCTGACCTTAGAAATTAGTTTTGCAAGCATTTTATCGTTTATACCGAATGAGATGCCTCCTTTTTTTACATTCGGGCATGATACATTAAGTTCAACGGCTTCTATTCCTGAATCCTCAAGTGTTTTTGAAAGTTTTACGTAATCAGAGATTGAATTTCCAAGAATATTTACAATAATTATTGTTTTCAATTTATTAAGATAAGGCAATTTTTCTTTTAGAAATTTCTTAAGCCCAACATTTTGTAACCCGATTGAATTGAGCATTCCACATGCAGTTTCACATATTCTCGGAGGAGGATTCCCCTCCATTGGTTTGATTGATATGCCTTTTACAACTATTGCTCCTAATTTATTTAAATCTACAAAATCAGAAAATTCTTCAGCATAACCAAAAGTTCCAGAAGCAGACATTACAGGGTTTTTAAGCTTCAATCTTCCTATTTCAACTGTTAAATTCATAAAATTACCATATTATTTCTTTAAATGGAAAGACAGGACCTTCTTTACAAACCCTTTGATAGCCTTGTTTAGTTTTTACAGCACATCCAAGACATGCACCAAATCCGCATGCCATATTCTCTTCCAGTGAAGCAAAGCCTTTAATGTTATTTTCAGCAGATATTTTTGAAATTGCCTTAAGCATTGGCAAGGGTCCGCAAGCATAAATAATAATGGAATTAATATTATCTTTATGTGAACTTATAAAATCTTTTAATAATTCATCAACCATTCCTTTTTTGCCATAGGAGCAATCATTTGTACAAACTATAAATCTGTCACCAAGTTCTTCAATTTTATCCAGCAATAAAAGCTCGTCCCGGGTTCTTGCGCCATAAATTAAGTATTTGTTTTGTACTTCATTGCTTAGGGAAAGTATTGAAGCGATTCCAGTGCCGCCTGCAATTAATAAAGATATATGATTAGATTTAAATATTGGATAGCCATTTCCAAATGGTCCGAGCATGCTTATAATCTTGTTGGAATGAAAATTCATCATAAGTCTTGTGCCTTTGCCTTTTATAGCGCACAAAAACTGTATCTTACCATTACTTTTTCGGATATAACTGAATGGTCTTTTGAGTAGCGGATCATAGGAAGAATCAGGCTGTATCATATAGAATTGACCTGGTTTGGGCGCTATAGTTTCTTCTATAGGCTCTATCTCGAGTAAAAAAGTCCTGGGATTAAGTGCAAAATTATTTATAACCTTTGCCCTGAAATTTTTACTCAAAGGTTATCTCTAATATCTCATACTCCATTGTCTTTGCAGGTGCCTTGACATTAACAACATCTCCGATCTCCTTATTAAGCAATGCCCTGCCGACAGGAGAGCTTATTGAAATTTTTCCGCATTTAACATCAGCTTCTTCAGGTCCGACAAGTTTGAATGTTTTTTTCTCGTCAGTATCAAGGTCAAGCACCTTAACTTTAGCCCCAAAAGCAATTTTGCTCTGAGAGATTTTTGAAGGGTCAATTACATCAGCTAAAGCCAGTTTTGTCTTTAATTCCTGAATGCGGCCTTCAATAAATGATTGCCTTTCCTTAGCAGCATGATATTCAGCATTCTCGGAAAGATCTCCATGAGCTCTTGCTTCTGAAATATCTTTTATATTTTTTGGTCTCTCGACTTTCAGAAGATGTTCGAGTTCTTCCTTGAGTTTATTGAAACCATCAGGTGTCATAGGTATTCTTTTAAGCAAGTTCATCCCTCCTTCAGGTAAGTGAAATACTTTAACATTTTCAGAGTACTTTTTTCAAAAAAGAGAATTAACTTCTTCTACCATGACTTTTTTGATTTCTTTTGTTTTTCTGTCTTTTATTTCCACAAAACCTTCTTTCAGGTTTTTTTCGCCTATAATTATATGTATTGGTATCCCTATTAAATCAGCATCCTTGAATTTAACACCAGCACGTTCATTTCTGTCATCTATAAGAACATCAATATTTTTCTCTTTTAACTCTTTATATATTTTTCCTGCGACTTCCATTGTTTTTTCATCATTTATATTAAGAGGAAGTATTTCCACATCAAAAGGAGCTATGCTTTTAGGCCAGATTATACCATCTTTATCATGATTCTGTTCTATTGCAGCAGCAGCTATTCTTGCAGGACCTATACCATAGCTTCCCATAACGAGAGGTTTTTCCTGTCCGTTCTCATCAAGATAGAAAGCCCTGAGAGGTTTGGAATATTTAGTGCCGAGTTTGAAAATATTCCCTATCTCAATCACCCTCTCTATTTTGATAGGTTTGTTACATTCTATACATAATTCACCTTCTTTGGGGATATGAATATCATGCCACTCAGCTTTAAAATCTTTTTCGGGTTTAATTCCTTTTGCGTGGTAATGCTGCTTATTGGCACCGCTAATAAATGTTCCTTCTTTTAAACAGGAGTCAGCAATAACTCTGATTTTCTGGTTATGGGGGCCTATAAAACCTGCTTCAACTCCGAGAATTTCTTTAACTTCCTGTTTATGCGCGGGTCTGAATTTGCCGATAAGTCTATTAAGCTTTTTTTCGTGAAGTTCCTGATCACCTCTTACAAGTGCAAGCACAGGAGTATCATTACTAATAACAAGAATGCTTTTTATGAAATATTCGGGTTTTATTTTTAAAAAATTCGAGACTTCATGAACGGTTCTCTTCTCAGGAGTATATACTTCTTCGAATTCCCAGTCCATAGTTTCTGGCTTGTGAGGAATTGTTTTTGCAAGTTCAATATTCGCTGAATAACCGCACGAACTGCATAGAACTACATCATCTTCACCTGCGGAACTCGCTGCCATGAATTCATGAGAAGTTGCACCTCCCATCATGCCAGGATCGGATTGCACCATGTAAAATTTCAAACCACACCTTGTAAATATTTTTTTATATGCTTCTGCATGTAACTGATAAATTTTTTCAAGTCCGTCTTCATCTTTGTCAAAACTGTAGCTATCTTTCATTATAAATTCACGGGTTCTGAGAACCCCGCTTTTTGGTCTTGCTTCATCTCTCAGCTTTGTTTCTATCTGATACCAGACCTGTGGCAGGTCTCTATATGAACGTATCTCTCTTGCAGCAAGCCATGTCATTATCTCTTCATGAGTCATGCCAAGACACATATCCCGACCTGTTCTGTCCTTTAGCCTAAACATTTCATCACCTATCTCATACCATCTGCCTGTTTCCTGCCAGATTTCAGCAGGATGCAGGATTGGCAAAGATATTTCCTGAGCTCCGATGGCATTCATTTCTTCTCTCAAGATTTTATATATTCTGTCAAATACTTTAAGGCTCAAGGGCAGATAAATGTAAATTCCTGCAGCAAGTTGTCTGATGTAGCCAGCTCTGAGCATCAGAATATGGCTTACTGCTTCGGCATCAGAAGGTACTTCTCTTAAAGTTGGAATCAACATTTTCGAAAAAAACATTTTTGCCTCCATTTTTTACTCTTGCAATTATTAATTTGTTATTGTAGCACAGTTATGTCTATAAAACTTGATAAAATTATCAATGGAATATACACTTTAAATATCTATCATTACGGGAGGATGGTTATGAGATATAGGGTATTATTTTTGTTTCTATTTTTTTTATGTTTATATCCTCTAATTTCATTTGCATCAAGTGATTCTGTAATAGAGCATTTTTCTCCTCAGGGGCTTGTTAAAAATGTCAGGCAGGTTTCGGTACGTTTTTCAGAAAAAATGGTTTCCTTCGGGGATCCTGCATTAACAGACCCATTTGAAATAAGATGTTCTGAGAAAGGACGGGGAAGATGGATAGACAATAGAAACTGGGTCTATGATTTTGATAGAGATTTACCCGCAGGAATAGCGTGTGATTTTATTCTAAAAAATGGATTAAAAACCTTTTCAGGAAAACAAATACAAGGCAAAAAGCTTTTTTCATTTAATACAGGAGGGCCATCAATCATCGAAGTCCATCCGTACGAAGGTTCCGAATATGTCAATGAAGATCAGATATTTATTCTTTTACTTGATGCAGAACCTTTAGAAGAATCTGTTCTGGAAAACGCTTTTTTTGCGGTTGAAGGAATTACTGAAAAAGTTGGAGTAAGAATAATTAAAGGCAGAGAAAAAGAAGATATACTGAAGACCAGATACAGAAAACATGATGTACAGATGCCTCACATGTTAATACAGGCAAAACAAATATTTCCTCCTAATGTTAAAGTCCAGCTTATATGGAGCAAAAATATTGAGTCCCCATGTAGGATGAAGAACGAACAGGATCAGATTTTACATTTCAAAACAAGAGGGCCATTCACCGCTACATTTAATTGTGAAAGAGAAAATGCAAAGTCTGATTGTATTCCATTGCTCCCAATATACCTGAGTTTTTCATCGCCTGTCCCTCAGAAATTTATTGAGAATATTGTATTAAAAAGCAGTGATAATAAAATTTACAAACCATCTGAATTAGATAACAAACAAAGAAATGATTTTATTTATAGTGTAACTTTCGAAGGACCATTCCCTGAAAAGACTTCTTTTGTGATAGAAATTCAGAAAGATATAAAAGATGATTCGGGTAGAAATCTTTCCAATATTGATAAATTCCCTTTAACCGTAAAAACTGATTATTTTCCGCCCCTCGCCAAGTTTTCAGCAAGATTTGGAATCATAGAGGCAATCGATACCGTGCTTCCAGTGACAGTAAGAAATATAGAACCAAGATTAAAAACAAGAATGCTTCAGATAAACAATGATGCAAGTCCTGTTCAGGAAATTAAAGGAAGCATAAAGAATATTCCTCCTGATGAAGAAGAAGAGATTATTGAATGGATGAAAAAACTTGCTTCAGCAAAGAGGGAAAAATCTATTTTTGAAACTGAAAAATCTCAAAAACCTTCTCAACATATAGGATCAAATATAAAAGAGCTTGACATACCGAAATTAGATGGTTCTAAGTCTTTTGAAGTTGTGGGAATACCATTTAAAGAACCAGGCTTTTATATTGTAGAACTTGAAAGCAATATACTCGGAATATCTTTACTTGCAGAAGAAAAACCTTTGTATGTTCCGGCAGGAGCGCTCGTTACAAATCTTGCAGCACATTTCAAATGGGGCAGAGAATCCTCTCTCGTATGGGTAACAACACTCGATGAGGCCGTTCCAGTTCCAGATGCTGATATACATATAAGAGATTGTAAAGGGAAAATTATTTGGAAGGGCAAAACAGACAAAAATGGCATCGCAATGATTAATGATGAATTACCTGATTATAATAAACTTCCAGTCTGTCCTATAGAGATAAATTATCGTGATGCTGAGCAGGCAATTACTTCAATTAATAGCGGATTATTTGTTTTTGCAAGAAAAGACAATGATCTTACATTTGTTCATTCCAACTGGGATAATGGAATTGAACCATGGAGATTCAATCTACCCGAACCATCTTATCAGGGTCCTGTTATTGCGCACACTGTTTTTGATAGAACTCTTCTGAGAGCAGGAGAAACTATTCATATGAAGCACTTAATCAGGAAACATGCAACGAGTGGATTTGAATTTCTTGATAAAAATGAATTACCCAAATCTATGATTGTTCAACATACAGGAAGCAGCCAGAGATATGAATTCCCTCTCAAATGGGATGAAAATGGAGTTGCTTTAACAGACTGGCAAATACCTGCAGAATCAAAACTTGGAAGCTATGAAGTCATTCTTCTGAAAAAAGCTATCGAGAAGCCTTCTTCAAGAACAAATGTCGGAGGATATGAATCAGGAGATGAAGAATATTTTATTCCTGATGGATGGCGTTCAGGAACTTTCAGGGTTGAAGAATTCAGGGTACCTCTTATGAAAGCCATTCTTCAACCTCCGATTGAGCCATTGATTAATGCATCAGAAGTAAATATTGATATTATGCTTTCGTATCTCTCAGGCGGTGGCGCCAGTAACACACCTGTGAAACTCAGAACTGTTATTCAGCCCGGGCAGGTTTATTTTAATGATTATGAAGAATATTTATTCTCTAACGGTGAAATAAAAGAAGGTATTAAGACAAGAACAGGATTTGTTGAATCAGAAGATCAGCGTTCTTTTTCAAAATATTCAATAAAGACTCAGGACATATTGCTCGATAAAACAGGAAGTTCGAGAGCAGTAATTAGAAATATCCCAAAAATTATGCAACCACATGATCTGCATGCAGAGCTTGAATTCAGAGATCCTAATGGCGAGATACAAACATCTTCAATAAAAATACCTTTATGGAATTCCAAAGTTCTTATCGGTATTAAACCTGATTCATGGGCATTGTCAAAGGATTTTTTTAAATTTAGTGCAGTAGTGCTGAATATTAATGGAAAAGCTGTTTCCAGAGCTCCGGTGAAAGTTGAATTGTTTCAAAAGCTTCATTATTCTCACAGGAAAAGGCTCGTCGGAGGGTACTACGCATATGAACATGTAACCGAAATAAAAAGACTCGGCAGTATTTGCGAAGGTTCAACTGACTCAAAAGGTTTACTTATTTGTGAAGCACAATCACCTGTGTCGGGGAATATTATTCTTCAAGCTGAAACTCATGATGAATATGGCAATAAGTCAGTTGCTCACCATGAAATATGGGTTGCAGGAAAAGATGACTGGTGGTTTGATGTATCTGACAATGACAGAATAGACCTTCTTCCTGAAAAGAGAAGATATGAACCTGGTGAAACAGCTAAATTTCAGGTCAGGATGCCTTTTAGAGTAGCAACAGCTCTTGTTAGTGTTGAACGCGAAGGAATAATTGATACCTTTATAAAAAAATTATCCGGTAAATCTCCGATTATAGAAATCCCGGTAAAAGGTAATTACGCTCCGAATGTATTTATTTCAGCATTAATTGTTAGAGGCAGGGTATCTGAACCGCAGCCAACTGCAATGGCTGATCTCGGAAAACCTGCTTATAAACTCGGCATTTCTGAAATAAGAGTTGGCTGGAAAGCGCATGAGCTAAAAGTATCGGTTGAACCTGAAAAACCTGTTTATAAAATACGTGAAAAAACAAAAATTCATATTAAAGTCAGACTTTCTGATGAATCTTTTATGAAAAAACTCTTAAAAGAAAAACTTAAATATGAAGTTGCTATTGCTGCAATTGATGAAGGTTTGCTTGAGTTAATGCCGAATCAAAGCTGGAAATTGCTTGAATCAATGATGACACAAAGGGGTTATGAAATACATACAGCTACTGCCCAGATGCAGGTTGTTGGAAAAAGACATTACGGGCTCAAGTCTCTTCCTCATGGAGGCGGAGGAGGAAGACAAACAATAAGAGAATTATTTGAAACCCTTCTTTACTGGAATCCGAAGATTGTTCTTGATAAAAATGGAGAAGCAGATGTGGAGATACCTTTAAATGACTCTTTAACTGGATTCAGAATCGCAGCAATAGCATTTGCCGGCAAAGACTTTTTTGGAGAAGGCGAAACCATTATAAGAACAACACAGGATTTAATGATAATTTCAGGAATTCCTCCTGTAATAAGAGAAGGGGATTCTTTCAAAGCAAACTTTACAGTTAGAAATGCTTCTGACAGGGATATGAAGATTAGGATAACCGGGAGTATGAAAACAGATACTTCAGGTCAAACTCTTGAAGAAATCATTGAGAATCTTTCTGCAGGAGAAGCAAAAGATGCTGGATGGGATATTATAGTGCAATCTAATGCTAACAAAATTCAATACGAAATCAAAGCATCAGAAATTAAAGACAGTTTATCCGACAATATAAATAATGCTTCTGATACTCTTAAAGTTACACAAAAAGTTATTGAAGCAATACCATTGCGGGTATTTCAATCAATAATGACACAGGTTGATAAGACATATTCTCTCAGTATAAAAAAACCAGAAAAGGCTTTAACTAACAAAGGTGGTATTTCTTTATCTCTAAGGCCGAGATTATCAAATGGATTGTCCGGCGTCGAGTGGTTCATGAAACGCTATCCATATACTTGTATGGAACAGAAGGTTTCAAAAGCAATAGCGTTAAGAAATCCTAAACTCTGGGAAGATGTAATTTCTGAACTTCCTGCACATCTTGATAGCGACGGGCTTGTAAAGTTTTTCCATTTCTGTAGTTCCGGAAGCGATGTTTTGACATCCTATATTCTCTCAATTTCAAAAGAAGCTGGACTGGAGATACCATCTGATATTAAAAATAGAATGATTCAAGGGCTCACAGCTTTCATAGAAGGCCGTATTATCAGGTGGTCTTCATTGCCAACAGCGGATGTTTCAATAAGAAAGATAGGAGCTGTGGAAGCATTATCAAGATGGGGATATGCAAAACCATCTATGCTTTCATCTATCACAATTGAACCCAATCTATGGCCTACTTCTGCGTTAATTGACTGGATTAACCTGCTTTTCAGAGTTAAAGGAATTCAGGAGCGAGAAAAGAGAATTGAACAAGCTTTGCATATTCTAAGAGCAAGAGTAAATTTCGAGGGCACTACATTCGGTTTTTCGACCGAGAAAAACGATTATTTATGGTGGCTCATGTCATCTCCTGATACAAATGCTGTTAAGACAATTTTGACATTAATCGAATTTAACTTGTGGAAGGATGATATTCCACGATTTACAAAAGGAGCTTTAAACCGCCAGGTCAGAGGTTTCTGGAATACAACAATTTCCAATTCATGGGGTGTTCTCGCAATGGAAAAATTCTCGGGTAAATTTGAATCAGAAAAAGTTACAGGCATTACATACGCCCGTACAAAAGGAGAATATGATTCTATCAACTGGCAGGAAAATCCGGATGGTGGTATTTTAAATTTCAACTGGCCACTTAAAGAAGATTCCCTGAAAATATCACATGAAGGCACCGGAGCTCCATGGGCAACAATTCATAGCCTTGTAGCTGTTCAGCAAAAAGAAAATGTTTTCAATGGATTTAAGATTAAGAAAGATATTATTCCCTTAGAACAAAAGAATAAAGATAAATGGGTTAAAGGTGATGTGATTAGAGTAAAACTTGAAATAGATGCACAGACTGACATGACATGGGTTGTGGTTAATGATCCTGTTCCTGCAGGCTCTACCATACTCAAAACAAGTCTTGCAAGAGATTCGATATTTCTTACAAAAGATGAAAAACAAAATAACTGGATTTCCCCTGTATTTACAGAACGTGCTTTTGATTCGTTCAGAGCATATTATGAATTTGTGCCAAAAGGAACATGGACTGTGGAATACACAATAAGACTCAACAACGAAGGAGTATTTAACCTGCCTGCTACAAGAGTAGAAGCTCTTTACGCACCTGAATTTTTCGGAGAATTACCCAACAAAAATATTACAGTAGAAACTCGATAATTCAATAAAACAGGCTTTGTTAAGGAGGCTAATGGGTTGTATTCCAACTTTATCAAGTTGGTCAGAGGGTTCTCTACTCGTAATAACTATTTAAATAAAATATAAACTACGAGATATGAGTAATGTCCGCTCTATTCGGGATAATTACATTTTATAAAAATTAAAGTTGACTAATCACGCCCGAATGTTTTATGTTAGTAAGTACTTACATTTATATTATCTTTTCATATTTGTTAAGTCTGGCAATAACGAAAAGGATTAATAAGGTCTAAATAAGATAAAAAATGGCAAAGGTTATTTCAACAAAAGAAAAGATTCTTAAAACAGCTATTAAACTTTTCTCTAAAAAAGGTTATCTTGGAGCTACTACAAAAGAGATAGCAAAAGAAGCAGGAATTGCCGAGGTTACCCTATTCAGATATTTTCCGTCAAAAGAAAATCTTTTTGAGGAAACTCTAAGTGTTTATTCTTTCCTGCCTGTATTGAAGGGATTACTTCCAGACTTAGCCAACATGCCTTTTGATAAAGCATTGAAAATTATAGCGCATGAATTTTTAAATACTCTTGAATCAAAAAAATACTTAATCAGGATAATGCATTCGGAGGTGAGCAATTACCCTGATAAAGTTCATAAAATATACCACAATTTCATAGAAGAAATGATTAAAACCCTTGCTTCTTTTTTTGAAGAACAGCAGAAAAAAGGAATATTGAGAGAATTTAATACAAATTCAGGAGCCATGGCTTTTTTAGGCATGTTTTTTTCTTTCTTTAATGCAAGGGAACTTCATATGATGAAAAATTTTAAAAATCTTGATGTAAAAAAGATAGTCGAAGATTTTATTGACATTTTCATAAGGGGGTCAATCAAATGAAAAATCATAAAAGTTTTATATTAATTGCAGTAATTTTTTCAGCAGTATTTTTTTATCATATTGAAAATGTTTTTGCTCTTGAGGAGTATTCATTAAAAGATTTATATATTCTGGCGCTTAAACAGGCTGAAAAGATAAAAATTTCTGAAGAAGATTTATTTATAGCCGACAGAAACAAAGATAAAGCTTTATCTGCCTTTCTTCCTGTGGTAACAGTTTTTGGAGAGTATAAAAAATACAGTGAAGAAAAAAAAGCAACAAGTTCTTTTGGAAGTTTTAGCATCCAGCCTCGCAGTTCATCTTCATGGGGTCTTAGAATCGATCAATCTTTTTCACTTGGTGGCAAAGAGATCACAAATTACAATATTTCAAAAAGAAATATAGAAAGCAATGCCAGATACCTTAATGCTGTTAAAGAAGAATATTTATTCGAAGTGGCATCAGCATATTATGACTATCTCAGATCTTTAAAATATCTGGACATAACAAAAGCCAATGTCGAAAGACTGAAAAAACATCTTGATGCTGCAAAAGCAAGGTTGCATGCGGGCGAGGTTACAAAAACAGTGGTTCTAAGGGCTGAAGCAGAATTATCGGGTGCGGAATCAGAAAAAATCAAAGCAGAGAATTCCCTGAAAATCGCAAAAGCAATACTTGCAAGACAGGTTGGTATATCTGAAGATTTCCTGGTAAAAGAAGACTTTGAAGAAAATAATAATTTAATAAACCTTACATTTTCTGATTTTCAAAATATGGCTCTCTCTGAAAGGGCTGAATTAATTGCTTCTGATATTCAAAAAAAAATTGCAGAAGAAAGGGTAAAATATGCGAAAGGTTCTTTTTTTCCAACAGTTTCATTCGAAGGAATGTATTTAAATTTGGATGAAAATCCTTCTTCTCCTTTTATTAATGATGAAAGCATATATGGACTGTTAAGGCTTAATTTCCCGGTTTTTGAGGGAGGACTGAGAAGGGCTGAAGTAAGAGAGGCAGAAGCAAAAAAAAGACAGGCAATTTTATCTTATGATGACCTGAAAAAAACAATATCCATTGAAGTGGAAAATGCATATCTTGATATGCATACTCAATTTAGCATCCTGAAATCTTTGCAGGATCAAACAATATTTGCAAAAGACAATTTCAATGCTGTTACAAAACAATTCGCATATGGACTCGCAAACAGCATAGATGTCATGGATGCCAATACTCTACTTGTTACTTCCGAAAGACAATTGTCAGAGGCAAAATATAATTATCAGTTATCAGTAATAAAACTCAAAAGAGCCGCTGGTATTCTACTAAAAGAAGTGCTTACTTACAAATAATAAATAAGACCGAAATAATTTATGAGGAGATTTTGAATTATGTGGAAAAAGATGACTGCTCTGTTCCCTATTCTAATCGCTCTATTTTCAATAATTTTATTTTCAGGCTGCGATAAAAAAGACAGGAGGGTCCAGATTGAAAAAATTATAAACATCCATGCCCTTAAAGTAGAAAAAAAGCAATTAAAACCATATATAGAATCCGTAGGCACTTTGTATCCAGATGAGGAAGTTGTTGTAAGCGCTGAAATTGAAGGCATTTTAAAAAATGTCAGGGGAGATGAAGGAGCACCGGTCTATAAGGGACAAACGCTCGCGGTTATAGATGATATTGATTATGAACTTGATGTAAAAAGAACAGAAGCGTTATTAAAACAGGCTGAAGCAACTCTTGCAAACACAAAATTAGAATATCAGAGAAAAGAATCTCTTTATAAGGAACAGCTTGTAACCGAGCAGCAGTTTGACGATGTTAAAACAAGACTGTCACTTGCTGAAGCAGATGTTGATAAAGCGAAAGCGACTTTAATGCTTTCAAGACAGAAACATCTAAAAACAAAGATTTTATCACCATTGACAGGTGTTATTAAAACAAAACATATTGAGAAAGGCAATCTTGTTAAGAATGGCTCGCCCTTGTTTACTCTAATACGCAACAATCCTCTTAAAATGAGTTTTACAATAACCGAAAAAGACCTGTCCAAATTAAAACCGGGCCAGCAGGTTAAACTGAGAGTTGATGCATATCCTGATAAAGAGTTTGAAGGAATTTTAAACATAATTTATCCAAGCCTTGATGAAAGAACCCGTTCACTTCGGGCAGAGGCAAAAATACCTAACAATAATGGTCTGTTAAAACCCGGCTTATTCGCGCATGTAATTCTATACACCGGCGCGCCAAAGGATACGATTGTTATACCTTCAACCTCTCTTTTGTATGAAGGAGAGTCAATAAAAGTTTTTGTTGTTGAAGGAGAAGTTGCAAAAGAGCGTCCTGTCAAGATAGGTCAGAAATATAAGATAGAAACTTCAACAGATACAAAAAGAAAAGATACCGTAGAATATACCGAAATCATGGAAGGATTAAAAGAAAATGAGCTTGTGGTTACAGTCGGACAGCAGGGTTTATACGACGGTGCAAAAGTCAAGATTGTAGAACAGTAAAAAAATCGGTGAATAAATATGTGGCTTGCTGATATATCTATAAAAAGACCTGTTTTCGCAACAATGGTTATTCTCGGATTGGTTATCCTCGGGATAGTCAGTTATCCGAGAATCGGGGTTGACCTATTTCCAAAAGTTGAATTCCCAATAATAAATATCACAACAACTTTAAAAGGCGCAAATCCCGATATTATGGATATAGATGTTACTGATCAGATAGAAGGTGCTGTAAATACAATTGAGGGAGTTAAGGGAATTATATCAACAAGCACCGAAGGAGTTTCAGTTGTAACAGTTGAATTTGTTCTGGAGAAAAATATTGATATCGCTTTACAGGATGTGAGGGAAAAGCTTTCGGTCATCAGAGGAAAACTCCCTAAAGATATTGATGATCCTATCATTGAAAAAGTCGATCCTGACGCAGCACCTATTATGTGGTTTTCTTTATCAGGACAGAAATCTGTGCGTGAATTATCAACTTATGCGGATGAAGTGTTAAAAGAACAATTTCAAAGAATCAAAGGTGTTGGCTCTATAAGATTGGGAGGACTCCGCACAAGACAGGTAAGAATATGGCTTGAAAGGGATAGGCTGAATGCTTATGGCATAACCGCTAATGACGTTATGAATGCCCTTGCAAGAGAGAATATTGAACTTCCAGGCGGCAGAATTGAAACAGAATCAAAAGAATATTTGGTAAAAATCAAAGGAGAATTTCCTGATGTTCAGAAGATAAATGATTTGATTATATATTATTCTAATGGTGCTCCTGTTAGATTAAAAGACATAGGCAGAGCCGAAGATTCAATGGAAGAGATACGTTCGATCGCAAGGTTTAACGGTATTCCTGCTGTAGGTCTCGGCATACAAAAACAATCAGGCACAAATACTGTTGAAACAATTGACAGAATTAAAAAAGAACTCGTTCATATAAGAAGCATGCTTCCTGCAGGCATGAAACTGGATATTTCTTTTGACCAGTCAGATTTCATAAAAAAGTCAATAAGAGAAGTTCAATACCATATGATATACGGCGGAATTTTGGCAATATTAATTGTCTTTATTTTCCTGAAAGATCTAAGAACGACTTTAATTAGCGCTCTGGCAATTCCCACTTCTGTAATTTCAACATTCACTTTAATGAATGTTTTTGATTTTACTTTTAATAATATGACCATGCTTGCCCTGTCGCTTTCAATAGGAATACTAATTGATGACGCTATTATTGTTATAGAAAACATTCACAGACATATTGACAAGGGACTGCCTCCTATGGAAGCAGCATCCGTTGCAACAAAGGAAATAGGACTTGCTGTTATGGCGACAACCCTTGCGATAGTTGCGATATTTTTACCTGTCGCATTTATGAAAGGACTTGTTGGAAGATTTTTTGTGCAATTTGCGTTAACAGTGGTATTCTCGGTAATGGTATCATTATTTGTTTCTTTTACACTTACACCAATGATGGCATCAAGATATTTAAAAAAGATAACAAATCATCATTTATCCGAACACAAAAATAAAAATATTTTTAAACGGTTATCTGAAATACTTGAAAATTGGTATAAAAAAATTGAAGAAGCATATAGAAATTTATTGAAAATCGCTTTAAAGCAAAGAGCAATTGTTATTATTACAGCAATTGCAATTTTTATATTCAGTATTTTTCTTACAGCTTTTATAGGCAAGGAATTTGTACCACCTGAGGATCAATCAAGATTCCTTATAAGGCTCAAAGCTCCTATTGATTATTCTGTTCATGAAGCGGACAGAATGTTCAAGAAGGCTGAAGATATTGTAATGTCAGAACCTGAAGTCAGAACTTGTTTTTACGCACTTGGTCTTACCATGGGACAGGTTAACAGAGGCATTATGTTTGTATCTTTAAAACCAAGGCATGAAAGGAAAAGATCGCAGCAGGATATAATGGCTGATGTCAGAAAAAAGATGATGAATATTGTCGGGCTTGAAGGAACTGCGGAGGACATTTCACTTATTGGAGGAGGGGTCAGAAATGTTCCAATACAATATTCTATTCGCGGCAGTGATCTGAAAGCTGTTGAAGCTTACTCAAAACAAATATTCAATGAATTCAGAAAAATTCCTGGTATTGTTGATGTTGATTCTTCACTCGAAACAGGCAAACCAGAGATAAGGGTTTATATTGATAGAGACAAAGCTGCTGATCTTGGAGTTGATGTTGCATCAGTTGCTGAGGCTGCAAATTTTCTCATAGGCGGAGAAGTGGATGTATCAAAGTTTAAAGATGAATCTAAAGGACGAAGATATGACATTAGAGCAAGATTAACGCCTGATGATAGATATTCATCTTCTGATATAGGAAGGATTTATGTGAGATCAAAAGATGGAAGACCTGTAGAGATTTCAAATATTGTGAGCATAAAAGAGGCTGGAGGTCCAAGTGTTATTAATAGAGTTGACCGTTTAAGAGCAGTAACTCTGTTTGCAAATCTTGAAAACAAGACATTGGGCGAGGCGAAAGAACAGCTTGATGCTATAGCTGCAAAGGTATTGCCACCGGGTTATTCTGGAACGTATAAAGGTATGGCTGATGTAATGGGAGAATCTTTTTTCTATTTAATGTTCGCTCTTATTCTCGGAGCTGTTCTTGCTTATATGATTCTTGCGGCACAATATGAAAGTTTTATACATCCTGTAACAGTTTTAATATCAATGCCCCTATCTTTTATTGGAGCATTTGGTGCATTATTTATAACAGGGAAGACCATAAATCTTTTCAGTCTTATTGGATTGATATTACTTATGGGGCTTGTTAAAAAGAATGCTATTTTACTTGTTGATTACACAAATACTTTGAGGAAAAGAGGACTCGAAAGGAAAGAAGCTATACTTACCGCAGGTCCAATAAGATTAAGACCGATTTTAATGACTACTTTTGCGATTGTATTCGGCATGTTACCAATAGCTCTCGGTATAGGCGAGGGGGCTGAAACAAGAGCACCAATGGCAATATCAACCATTGGTGGATTAATAACTTCATTATTCTTAACCCTTGTTGTTGTTCCTGTTGTTTATGATTTATTCGATGAATTGCAGGAAAAACTAAAAAGGAAAAAAGGAGCGTTAAACTAATATGGAAGAAGTAAAACAAAACAATAATGGCAAAAGAAAAAAAATCGCATTCGTTGTTTTTGCAATTTTTATCGTTCTTTGTTTAGTTGCTGTTATTTTTTATTTAAGATACAAGGCAACCCATATTACAACAGACGATGCATATATCGACGGACGCATTCATTCAATAGCTTCAAAAGTTACGGGTACGGTCAAAGCAGTTTATGTCAGAGAAAATCAACCTGTCAAAAAGGGTGATTTACTTCTTGAAATTGATTCAGTTGATTATGAAGTCAGGGTAAAGGAAGCTTCCTCGGGCGTAAGCGCCGAGAAATCAAAACTTTCAGAGATAGAAACACGCATAGTGGTCTCAAAAAATCAGATGTCAGAATTGATCGCAGCGCTCGAAGCAGCTAAAGCAAATCTTGAATTACAGGAAGCAAATCTTAGACAGGCAGAAAGAGATAAAGGAAGGGCAGAAAAGCTTTTCAAGTCTGACACAATTTCAAGGGATAGATATGAAAAAATGCTGACAGCCCATGGAATTGCTCTTGCACAGGCAAAAGCTGCAAGGGAACAGGTAATAAAAGCAGAGAAATCTGTCGAGACACAGAAAGCTGTTATAAAACAGATTGAATCCTTAAGAGAAGCCCAACGTTCGGCTATTTCCGAGAAGTTATCAAAATTGGAGGCTGCAGAATTAAGTTATAGTTATACGAAAATATATGCTCCATCAGATGGCTATGTAACAAAGAAATCTGTAGAAGTAGGGAATCAAATTCAGGCCGGACAACCTCTGATGGCTGTTGTTTCACTGGATGACATTTGGATTAATGCAAATTATAAAGAAACCCAGCTTGAAAAAATAAAACCCGGACAAAAAGTAAGAATCAAAGTTGATTCATATCCTAAAAGAATATTTAAGGGGAAAGTCGAAAGTATTATGGCTGGGACAGGAGCAGTGTTTTCTTTGTTCCCGCCTGAAAACGCAACAGGGAATTATGTCAAGGTCGTTCAGAGAATTCCTGTGAAAATACTGCTTGATAAAGACACAGACCCTGAGCATGTTTTGCGGATAGGAATGTCAGTAGTTCCAACTGTTCTTGTAGAATAGCCTATGAATAAATGGATTGTAGCTTTAACAGTAATGCTTCCGACATTAATTGAGATAATTGACACATCTGTTGTCAATGTCTCATTAGACCATATTCGTGGAAGCCTGTCTGCAGGAATTGATGAATCAACATGGTCAATAACTTCATATCTTGTGTCAAATGCAATAATAATTCCAATGACAGGATGGCTGAGCAAGCTATTTGGCAGAAAAAAATACCTTATAATGTCAATTGTTTTATTCACTGTCAGTTCCTTCCTTTGCGGTGCTGCATGGAGCCTGCAGAGTCTTGTATTTTTCAGAATATTACAGGGAATTGGCGGAGGCGCTTTACAGCCACTATCTCAGTCAATATTGCTTGAAACATTTCCTCCAAGACAGCATGGCATCGCAATGGCTGTATTTGGAATTGGAATTATGTTCGGTCCGATTATTGGACCTCTGCTCGGTGGATGGATAACAGATAATTGGTCATGGCACTGGATATTTTTTATAAATGTTCCGATTGGCATAATATCAATCATCCTCACCTTACTGGTTATTAAAGATCCTCCTTATATGAAGAAAATGAAGATGAAGATTGATTACTGGGGATTGGCTTTTCTTGCACTCGGACTCGGTTGTCTTCAAATTGTTCTCGACAAGGGTCAACAGGAAAACTGGTTTTCATCAAACTTTATTCTCTGGCTTAGCATAACTTCAGCAGTCTCTATAATTGCTTTTATCATTGTAGAATTAAACTCAGAACACCCTGTTGTTAATCTTCGGGTATTCAAAATAAAGACTTTCAGTCTCGGAAACATCATAATGTTTATGGGTTTTTTCAATTTATTTGCGAGCATTGTACTTCTCCCAATTTATCTGCAAACACTTATGGGATATACTTCTTTTCTTGCGGGTTTTGTTCTTGGTCCCGGTGGCATAGCAACATTAATAGCATTGCCTGTTGCAGGTTCTCTCGTTAATAAAGTGAATCCAAAATATCTTTTAATATTTGGAATTATGGTTAATGCTTATGCAACACACTTGATGTCCAATTTTAATCTTCAGGCTGATTTTTATGCTGTAATCTGGCCGAGAATTGTTCTGGGTATTGGGATGGGATTCTTTTTCATTCCATTAACAACTGTTACAATGTCAGTAATCAAAAGAGAAGATATGGCAAATGCAACAGGCATTTATAATTTAATAAGAAATCTCGGAGGAAGTTTCGGGGTCGCATTCGTCACAACAGTACTTTCAAGACGTGCTCAGTTTCATCAAAACCATCTTATTGAAAATTTAACACCATTTGATTCAGCCTATCAATTATACACAGAAAAAGCGTCCGGTCTTTTACAATATAAAGGATTTGAAAGTTTTACCTCAGATCATGGCAGTTTAGGAATAATATATAGAGAACTATTAAGACAGTCATCCATGTTATCCTTCAATGATGCGTTTTACCTTGTCAGCGTACTCATGATTTCAATATTGCCACTGGTGTTTTTAATGAAACGCGCAAAATATTGCTCAGGCAGCCAGGGGATACATTAAAGATCTTTTAAATAATACAGGTACTATTTAATATTCATTACTTTGTAGAGTTCTTTGCTTAATTTTTTAAACTCATATGGTTTGGTAATAACACCTAAAAAACCATATGTTTGATAGTTCGCCATAACAGGATCATTTGAATATCCGCTTGAAACAATAGCTTTTGCCGAAGGGTCGAATTCCAGTATTTCTTTTATTGCGTCCTTACCACCAACACCACCGGGCACAGTTAAATCCATTATAATAATATCGTAAGGCTTATCTGATAATTTCGCTTCCTTATATTTTTTTATTGCTTCAAGACCTTCTATAGCAAATTCCACTTCATAACCGAGATCAACAAGCATATCTCGAATGGTTTCTCTTACCATCTCTTCATCATCCATTACAAGAACTCTGCCTTTTCCTTTATACAATTTATCTTCACTTGTTTCTTCATCTATTGATTCTGTATCAGAGGCTGGCAGATATATATTGAAGACGCTTCCTTTACCATATTCTGAATCAACTGTTATAAATCCACTATGATTTTTTATTATTGAATAAGCTATAGCAAGACCAAGCCCTGTGCCTTTATGTTTTGTCGTAAAATACGGGTCGAATATTTTATCTAAAAGTTCTTTCGGTATTCCTGTGCCAGAATCCCTGATAGAAATCATAACATACATGCCTTCGGGAATGCGCAAAGATTCATGTTTTTTTATTTTAATATTATTTACACTGATGATTATTTTTCCGCCATCAGGCATAGCCTGTTCAGCATTTATGACAAGGTTGTGGATTACCTGGCTTAATTGCCCTTTGTCTGCTTCAACTGGTAATATATTTTCATCTACATTAAATTCACACTTAATATTTGACCCTCTTAATGCAAATTCAGCAGAGTCTTTTATTAATTCGACAACAGAGGTTGTCTTTTTTACAGGAGCTCCACCTTTAGAAAATGTCAGTAGTTGCTGTGTAAGGTCTATTGCTCTTATTGACGCTCTCTCAACAGCATCGAGGCGCGGGTATATTTTGTCGGATGGATTGATCCACATCTTAACAAGAGAAATATTTCCAAGTATAGCAGTCAATATATTATTAAAATCATGCGCTATCCCTCCTGCGAGAATGCCGAGGGACTCAAGCTTATGCGCCCTTAATATTTCCTGCCATTCATATAATTTGTTGTGCATACTATTCATGGTTATCATCTGACTAATATACTCGGAAAGCAAAATTAAAAGTCTTATCGTTTCTGTATCAAAAGTTTCAGGCAGTAAATGACTGAAATTTATTACGCCTATTATTTCATTTTCATTAACCAGTGGAGCTGAAAGCAAGGAACCTATTTTTACACCGATATCCATTTCAAAAAATTTTGGCTCATTCTTCACATCAGGGACAAAAATATACCTGCCTGTCTCCGCCACCATCCCTGCGATCCCCTCCCCTATTTTTAGTATTGTTTTTTTTGCTGTTTTCTGACGCTCGTTTTCATTTTTACTGCACCCCGCTATTACTTTCAGATATTCATTTCTTTCATCTTTGAGCATAATAGAACAGTTATCAAAATCAAGCTCATCCGAAAGTATCTGTGTTGTTTTTTTACAAAATATTTCGAGTGTCAAAATTTCTTTGTTGAGTTTCCCGATTTTAATAAGAGCTGAAAATACTCTTATTGATTTTTCATAAAATATTTCAGCATTATTAAGTGTATTGATACAGAGATGAGAATATTTTTTTTGTCTTTGGATTTCATTATTTATCTTTTTCGCAATCATTGCGTCATGCTCTGAAAGCTTATCAAGAGAAACAGGCGAGTATCCCTTTTCAGTAAAAGAATTCTCTATCCATTGGTCAATAGAATACTTTTCAATCATATAAAAATACCCTGCTTGAAAACATATCTTTTTCTATCTTTTTTTCAATTTCTCTAATATCATTATTCGAAAGCTTTAATAATCCAAGGGCATTATCATCGAGTTTATGTTTAACGGCTCTTTCAAATGCACCATAAGAATTTATTGAGCTTAAATAATCGGCTATGTGAACAATTGAAACAGATTTATCTTCTGTTAAGTCAGGACTGTGATGAAAATATACTGAATTTTTTACGTTATCAGGAAGTCTCCATTGTTTTGCGAGCCAGAAACCTATATCAGAATGAGTATAACCAAGAACTTTTTTTTCAGCATCACATAAAAATATTCCATCCTTAAATTCTTTTATAACAGGGTAATAAGTATCTGCCATATATGAATTCAAGAGCAAAAGTCCTATATCATGCAACATCCCGCAAAGAAAGATTTCATTACCACTGTCAAAATCCAGTAATTCAGCGATCATTTTAGAAACAATACCAACAGCTACACTATGTTTAAAAAGCCTGCTGTTACTCAGCGGACCGCTGTTATTTCTTTTAATCAATAAAGTAAAAAGAGCGATTCCAATAGCTATATTTTTTATATTATTGAAACCAATTCTTACTATAGCGTTATTTATAGAAGTATTTGGTATTTCCGTACCAAAATAAACAGAATTTGAGACACTAAGGATTTTAGCTGAAATAGCAGGATCATTTTCTATAATGCTCTCGAGCTTTTCAATCGAAATTAAATCATCGGATGTGAGATTGACGATTTCCTGAGCGACAACAGGTAGTGTTGGTATTTTTGTAATTTTTCTCATAAATAAATGCACAACATCATTCATAAATATATAATCCTTTATTTAAAAAAATAAATTCTGTCTTTATTTTCGGATTTATCAAAAATAAACTTTAATCTACTAAAATACTTTTTTAATGATTTTAAGATTCCTGACATACGTTCAGAATGATAAGCAAAGATTTTGGCATGATAACTTTCTCATCCTCTTGAGAAATGGGATGAAGAAGGTTGTACTATCAAAAAATAAACATTTTTAACATCTGTATTATTTCAAATACATTTTCAGGATTAAGAAATTTTTTAAGTATTATTATGAAATTTCATTGACAAAATATTTTAAAATTATGGTAAAATTTCAGAGTTAAAATTAATGCTGCCTCTTTAATCTCTGAAACTGCATTCAGAAACTTTCGGAGACAGATTTCAGGTTGGGGCAGAGGCGATATTACACTGTGGATTGACTCCCACATAGTCTCTGTCCCTTTTCTTTTCTCAATTTAATGAAGCATTTCCCTAAGTGCTTTAAGCCGTTTTGGATGCCTCAGCTTCTTAATCGCTTTTTCTTCAATCTGTCTCACCCGTTCCCTCGTAATAGATAGATGCTTGCCTATTTCTTCGAGTGTGTAATCCTTGTCACAACCTATTCCAAACCTCATCTTAATGACAATTTCTTCTTTAGGTGTAAGAGTATGAAGTATTTTTAGCAGATATTCACTCATTTTCTTCTGTTCTGTGCTTTCATAAGGCGATAAGTTATTTGTGTCACAGATATATTCTTCAAGAGAGGTTTTATCATCCCCGATTGGTTCATTAATTGAAATAGTATCCTGCAATGCATTATATATATTTTCGACTTTTTCAAGAGATACACCTGTGTTATCGGCAATCTCAGCAGTATCAGGTTTTCTTCCAAGCGAGTTAATTATTTCTTTCTCGGATTGATTTAATTTGTTATACGTCTCGATCACATGAACAGGCAATCTCACAGTTCTGGTTTGTTCAATTAAAGCTCTTAATATTGCCTGCCTGATCCACCAGACAGCATAAGTGCTAAATTTAAAGCCTTTTCTATAATCAAACCTTTCAACAGCCTTCATAAGCCCCATATTTCCTTCCTGTATTAAATCAAGCAAAGGAAGCCCTCTTCCTACATATTGTTTTGCTATATTAACAACAAGCCTGAGATTGCGTATTACAAATTCATTTTTTGCATTATCAATAAATTTCTGGATTTCTATTATTTTCTCATACTTCTCTTTAAACTTTTCTAAATTAATACCAGTTTCAGCAATAATATCCTTAGTTTTATTTTGCTTAAGAAGAGATTTCAAAACTTCAATACACTTATTTAAAATTTCCGGCTCATTGTTATTTTCATTACCATTACAGTTATGCACACCATTCTTCCTATTTTCATTCTTCATTCTTTTATATACCGGGAATCCTGAAATGCTTTTCTTTAAAATCCTGTTGCCTTCTTTGATTTTTTTTGCAATCTCGATAGTCTCGTCTTTTGTAAGAATATTAATATTCCCCATTGACTGTAGATAAGTCCGTACAATGTTATTACTTTCAATATCCTCCAATAACCCGTCTCCGGTATATTCTTTATTTTTCAAATCTGGTTCAATTTTATCTTCTAACTTAATTCCAGCATCTTGTACAAGATATATAAATGATTCATAATCTTTATGTGCTGTGAATTCAGGTGGTATGACTTCATCTATCTCATCATAGGTTAATCTTCCTTTATCTAACCCGAGTTGTAAAATATCCTCATATAAATCATTTTCTTCCATAATCATCACCTGCTGCTTCAAATTAACTTATACTTCAACCTGAAAATATATGAGCAAATTAAATGCCAATTTTTTACAATCTAATTTTCTATTATTATTCTTACAGTTAGCTAAAATTGCAGGTCTAATAGAACATTAAAATAATGCAAAATTCTCAATTTGTGAAATAAGAATGAGAATCTGAGAATCTTAAGAATAGGTTTTCATTTTAGACATCAGAGGATATTTTTTGTTATTGTATATACATTATTATGCTTATGTATTCAATCCGGGCAAGACTCGATGCTGTTAAAAAAGCGATCAAAAAATTAGGGGTAGATTCATTACTCGTATTTGATATTATTAATGTAAGGTATCTTACAGGTTTTACAGGCTCATCTGGTTTTCTATATATAACACATGACCATAATGTTTTTATAACTGATTTCAGATACAAAGAACAGGCACAAAAAGAAATTAAGGGCTGGGACATAATTATTGAATCAGGAAATCGCATAAAAATTATAGACAGACTAATTAAAAAAACCTCTTCAAAAATAACAGGCTTTGAATCGAGCATATCATATAATTTATATCGAAAACTGACAAAATCAGACACCATCCTGAGAGATGTTGATTGCGTCATTGAACATATACGTCTGATAAAGCAGGAAGAAGAAATTGCAAAAATCAAAAAGGCTGTGGAGCGGGCTGAAAATGCTTTTCTTGAAACAAAACCTTTTATAAGAGAAAGGCAGACTGAATTACAACTGGCAAATCTTCTCGAAGAAAGGTTAAAAAAACAGGGATGCCGTTGTCTTCCATTTGATATTATTGTTGCATCTGGTCCTAATTCAGCAATGCCACACGCAAAACCCACAAATAGAAGATTTCAGAAGGGTGACATGATAATTATTGACTGGGGCGGAGAAGCTGATGGTTACTTTTCAGATATGACCCGCACTTTTATCTTAAAGGGTGGTAAGGACTATAGAAAGAAAACTGCTATTTATAATATTGTTTTTCGCGCTAATCAAAAATCTGTTTCATCTGTTAAACCAGGAATCAACTCCAGAAAAATTGATACAATTGCAAGAGAATATATAAAGGAAAAAGGTTTTGGTAATTATTTCGGACACGGGACAGGACATGGTGTCGGACTTCAGGTACATGAAGCTCCAAGAATCACATGGAATCAAAGCACGATTCTCAAAAATAATATGGTATTTACAATAGAACCAGGGATATATATACCTGAACTTGGAGGTGTAAGAATTGAGGATATGGTTGTTGTAAAAGAAGAAGGTTGTGAGGTTCTTACGCAATTGCCGAAAAAACTTGAAATCATTTAACCCGGATAATTCAGAAGTCGCTCAAAAATTTATTTTCCTCTCAATATTTCATGCAGCATATTTGCTACAGTCCGAAAATCTATTTTACCGCTTCCCATTTTCGGGAGTTCTTCAATAACTACAAATTGTTTCGGAAGCGCTATATTTGGAAGATGGGCTGACATTTGTTTGAGGATTTTTCTTTCATCAATCTTTTTTGTCACTGCTGCAACAATCCTTACTCCTTTCAAAGCATCAGGCACCTCAACCACAGAACATGTAACATCTTCGGGCAATAGTTTTTGTAATACATCTTCTACCTTAACGAGCGAAACCATTTCTCCGCCTATCTTGACAAATCTTTTTAATCTGCCGGAATGCCATAGAAAACCATCCTTATCAATATAACCCATATCACCAGTATCATACCATCCATGTCTGATACGCATTGATGTTTCTTCGAAATCATCCAGATAACCTTTCATTACCAGATCACCTTTAACGAGTATTCGCCCAATCTCTCCTGGCTTACATTCATTTCCTGTTTCGTAATTTTCGATTCGAACTTTAACATTGGGCAGTATTCTCCCAACGCTCCCTGGCTTATTATGCTCAGGTGTATTCACTGAAATAACAGGGGATGTCTCGGTAGTGCCATAGCCTTCATAAAGTATAATGCCATGTTTTTCCTTGAACTCTTTTCTAAGCACATCAGGACATTTATCAGCTCCGCTGACAATAAGACGAATACTGCTAAAATCACCTGATTCTGACTTTCGCAGATACCCCCCTAAGAAGCTCGGAGTTCCAACCATTACAGTTGGTTTCTCTTCTCTAAGGATAGTGCAAATCATTTTATAATCCAGAGGATTTGCATAAGAGACAATTGTCATCCCAAAATAAAGAGGTGTCCAGAGATTTACAGTCAGACCGAACACATGAAAATACGGGAGATTTGCCAGCATTATGTCATTTTCAAACATTTTCATAACCTGACTGAAATCTCTTATATTTGATGATATATTCTTGTGCGTTAGTTGAACTGCTTTCGGATCTTTCTCGCTTCCACTTGTAAAAAGTATCACAATATTGTCATCTTCATTCCCGCTATAGACAAGTCTTTGAATTACAGGAACAGGCAGTTTGGAAATAAAGGCAGCTTTTAGCTTATCTCCTGCTGTAACATTTTCCATAATATCTTCGATAAAGATCATCCCATCTATTACAGGACAGTTAATTTTTTCAAGCAATGCTTTTGAAGTAATAATTGTTTTGAAACTGCATTTATTTTGTGCATATAGTGCGTTTGATGCAGCCCCTGTTGAATAATTAATCATTACAGGTATCTTCCCGCTCATTAAAGTTCCGAGAATTGAAAGAGCACAGCCAGCAGAGGTAGGAATCATAATTCCGATAAAGCCTTCATGATATTTTTTAATCTTGTCGGAAAGAATTAAAGAAGCGATTAACGCCTTTGAATAACTTATTCGTTTATTAGAGGTGCGATCAATAAAAGCAGGTTTATCGCCGCACCTCTTTGCCACTTTTATAAAATGCTGGTGAAGAAGCATTAAAACCTTAATGTTAATTGAGCGCTTAGTATGTCAATTGCAGCGTCAAATGTGCCTTTCAAAGCACCTTTTAGCTGATCTTCGCCTGTTGCTGTTTTATTTATTTCAGGGTCATTCACAAAAAGATGCGCATAACCAAAATCAACTGTGAACATATCTGAAAATTTATAACCGAATCCTAAAGCAGCCCATATTCTGTCCCCATCAGGTATTCTCGGAGTACGGTATTTAGAACTCGCAACTGCTGATGTATCATATGCTGTTCCAGCTCTGAATATCCAATTTTTATCAGGAGTATATGTTACACCCAATGAATAGCGGTAATTATCCTGCCATTTTTCAGTCGTAACAGCATCTTTTTGTCCAGGATTATCAAATTCAACCACAAGCTTTTCAAATACGCTCCAGTTTGTCCATGTAAAATCAGCCATAACCGCCCATTTTGGATTATATTGATGATAAAGGCTTATAGACAGGCTATCAGGCAGAGTTATATCTGCTTCGACATCTCCGTCTTTAAACGAGGATTTTAAAGGGGCAGGCACTCCTGAAAAATCAGCGTCACCCTTAAGTTTTTGCTCAACCCTTGAACGGTATGCAATGCCTGCTCTTGTATTTTTATTGAACTCATAAAGAATACCTGCATTAAAACCAAAAGCCCAGCTATCGCCTTCAAGCTCAACAAAACCATCATTATTTTGAGGCAGAAGGCCGGGGATTTTTAGCATATAACCTATTGTTCCGAAATCAATCGCATTAGAAAGAAGGGCTTTCAAATACATCGCATTAACACCGGCGCCTATGCTGATATTATCATTAAATTTGTATGCAACTGATGGATTGATGTTTACAGTAATAACATCCGATTCAACAGCATGATAACGTCCAACCCATTTTTTATCATATTCTGTTGCAAGTCCGAAAGGAGCGTTTATTCCAATTCCAACCGCAAATTTATCTGTAACTTTTCTGCTGTAATAAAGATTCGGGACTAACTTAGTTACCCCGCCATCTCCTCCATTACCGCCGCTTAGAGGAGCACCTGTTACATGTTTTGAACTTTCATTATTAAATTCCACAGAAGGAATAATTATATGGGTGCCGGCTATAATCTGATTTCCGCTCAGTCTCGTCATTCCAGCAGTATTGTAAAAAATAGTTGAAGCATCTTCAGCAATTGCTGAACCCCCTGAATATGCATTTCCAAGACCGCTCATGCTTTGTTCAATGAGCGAAAAACCAGCACCAAATGCAGAACCTGTAGAAAAAAATGTAATAGTTACTACTGCAAGAAAAATACTGCTAAATGCTACAACATACCCCTTTTTCATTCAATTCCCTCCTTATAATGAAAATTATTTGCTACGTAGAGTTACATATCTGAAAAATTAATGTCAAGTATTTTTTTATTTTTTTCTATGAATGTTAGCATATGCACAAATAATTTTTTCAATCAATATTTAAAATCATTATGTTTAAATAGTGGAAATTTTTTCGGAAAATGCTAAAATAATACTCATCTTATCAGGAGGTATTGGATTTGATCTCAACAAGTGATTTTAAAAAAGGTTTAAAAGTTGAATTTAAAGGTGAACCCTGCGAAATAGTTGACTTTCAGCATGTCAAGATGGGCAGGGGTGGCGCTATAGTAAGAACAAAACTCAGAAATTTGAAAACAGGCGCTATTCTTGAAGAAACCTTCAGATCAGGTGAAAAACTTGAAAGACCAGGGCTTGAAGAAAAATCCATGCAATATCTTTACAATCAGGCAGACCAGTATTTCTTTATGGATACCGAAACATATGAACAGATTCCATTGACAGAAGAACAACTCGGAGATGCAAAGAACTTCCTTAAAGAAAATATGACTGTCAAAATACTATATCACAAAGAAATGCCCATAAGCGTTGACATTCCAACCTTTGTTGAACTTACTGTCGTTAAGACAGATCCAGCTGGGTTTAAAGGTGACACAGCCTCAGGTGGAGGCAAGCCAGCAACACTTGAAACAGGCGCTGTCGTAAAGGTTCCATTTCACATAAATGAAGGAGATGTAATTAAAATAGACACTCGTACTTCAGAATATATAGAAAGGGTGAAATAATGGAACTTGAGGAATTAAAAGCTTTAATCGAACTTCTCAAGGACACAGATATTACAGAACTTCAGGTTGAAAAAGAAGGCACTAAACTAAAAATTAAAAGAGAGAAAATACTAACATCTATAGAAATGCCTTTACAAAAACCTTCTGCTATTTATAATAAACCTGTTGAAGTTCCTTCAGAAGAAGATACTCAGAGGCTTATCACCATAACATCTCCAATTGTCGGCACTTTCTATAGAGCACCTTCACCTGATGCAAATCCATTTGTAGAAATTGGCTCAAAAGTTGAAAAAGGACAGGTTTTATGCATAATTGAAGCCATGAAGCTTATGAATGAAATTGAGAGCGAGACAGATGGTATAATCGTAAAAATTCTTGTGGAAAACGGACAGCCTGTCGAATATGGTGAACCTTTATTCTTGATAGAACCTCTATAATGTTTAAAAGGCTTTGATCTCTTTTATAATAATCCATTTATCTTAAGGGTATGAAAATTTTTAAAAAAGTTTTGATTGCCAACAGAGGCGAAATAGCGGTACGCATAATAAGAGCCTGTCGTGAGATGGGCATAAAAACTGTTGCTGTTTACTCAGATATTGACAAAGAATCATTACATGTTCGTCTTGCAGATGAATCTGTCTGCATTGGTCCTGCTCAGGCAAGCCAGAGTTATCTTAATATTCCTGCCATCCTTAGCGCAGCTGAAATTACAGATTCTGACGCAATACATCCTGGATATGGATTCCTCGCAGAAAATTATCATTTTGCAGAAGCCTGCCAGACATCTGGAATTACTTTTATTGGACCTTCTCCTGAAAATATACGTCTCGGAGGAGATAAAGCCAGGGCAAGACAGACTATGAAGCGTAAAGGAGTACCTGTTGTCTCTGGCAGCGACGGTACTGTGCAGGATGAAGAAACCGCATTGAAAATCGCAAAAAAGATTGGATTTCCGATTGTATTGAAAGCATCTGCAGGCGGCGGCGGACATGGCATGAAAATCATAAGAGAAGAAAAAGACATTGAACAGGCTTTTTTCATGGCTCAAAGAGAGGCTCTCACAGCATTTGGGAATAGTGAATTATATATAGAAGAATACATACCTGAATTGCGGCATATTGAAGTTCAGATTATGGCTGACAACAAGGGGAATATTGTACATCTCCACGAAAGAGATTGCACAATACAGAGAAGGCATCAGAAACTCATTGAAGAAGCTCCTTCACCTTTTGTAACAACCGAAAAATTCAGAAAAAGGATAGGAGAACTTGGTGTAAAAGCTGCAAGGGCTTTAAAATACCGTAATATTGGCACAATTGAGTTTATTGTTGACAGTAAGGGGAATATTTATTTTATTGAAGTCAATACACGTGTGCAGGTAGAACATCCGGTTACAGAAGCTGTTACAGGCATTGATATTATTAAAGAGCAGATAAAGCTTGCAGCAGGACTTCCTCTTGAATACAGGCAGAATCAAATTAAACCAATTGGTCATTCTATTGAATGCAGAATCAATGCTGAAGACCCTGAACGTTTTATCCCTTCACCCGGAAAAATTACATTTTTATCCTTGCCCGGAGGACCTGGAGTAAGGGTGGATACAGCAATTTATCAGGGATATGTTATCCCTTCTCAATATGATTCTTTAATCGCAAAAGTTATTGTTTATGGCAAGAACAGAAATGAAGCCATAGCAAGAATGAAAAGGGCGCTTGATGAATTTATCATAGAAGGTATTAAGACAACAATTCCTTTCCATAAAAAAGTAATGAGCCATCCTGATTTTATCAGCGGAAATTTCAATACCGGTTTTATCGAAAAGAATAACAATAACACTAAAGAAGGTTAATACAATGTATCTGGCTGGCATCTGCTTTATTACAGATCAAAATATCTGCAGACTTCCTCTTAAAGAAATGACACGTATTGTTCTCGATTACGGCATCAGATGGATCCAATACAGGGATAAAAAAAATACGAGAAGATTGATTTATGAAAATGCTATTGAAATGAAAAAAATAACCTCTGAATATGATGCAACTTTAATTATAAATGATCACACAGATATTGCACTTGCTTCTGAATCTGATGGAGTGCATCTCGGGCAGGATGATTTGCCGCTAAAAGAAGTTAGAAAAATCTCAGGACAGAATTTTATTATCGGCATATCTACACATTCACTTGAACAGGCTCTTGATGCCCAGAATATGGGAGCTGATTATATAGGCTTTGGACCAATCTTTCATACAAACACAAAAGATGCAGGCAAGCCAAAAGGAATAAAAGCTTTAAAAGAAATAAAAAAAATGGTAAATATTCCTGTTATTGCTATTGGCGGGATTAATTCAGAAAATCTATCATCGGTTCTTAATACTGGAGTAGATGGTATTGCTGTCTCTTCAGGAATACTTAAAGGTGATATAAAAACTAATATTAAATATTTTCTTGATTCAATAGGGAGGGTTTGATTATGAAAAAACTGTTTCCTTTCATTCTTCTTTTATTAATATTATCCATCGGATGCCAATCAAAACAACACGACACTATAAAAATCGGAATTGCGGGCCCGATGACAGGTGATCAGGCAAAAATGGGGATGGATTTTAAAAACGGAGCTACACTTGCGGTTGATGAATGGAACCAAAAAGGCGGGATACTCGGGAAAAAGATTGAACTTATTGTAGGAGACGACCAGCATGATCCTAAACAGGCTGTTTCAATAGCGAATAAGATGATAAATGATGGTGTGGTTGGAGTCATCGGACATTTTAATTCAAGTTGTTCTATACCTGCATCAGACGTTTACAATAGAAACATGATACCGATGATTACCCCTGGTTCAACAAATCCGCAACTCACAGATAAAGGATATAAAAATGTTTTCAGGGTTTGTGGTAGAGATGACCAGCAGGGCAAAGTCGGAGCTATTTTTGTCACTGAACAGCTTAAATTAAAGAATGTCGCAATTTTACACGATAAAACTACATATGGACAGGGACTGGCTGATGAATTTAAAAAACATATCGGCAACAAAGCACAGGTAGTATATTATGGTGGCATAGTTCAGGGTGATAAAGATTTTAAAATGGTTTTAACTGCCATAAAATCAAAAAAACCTGATATTGTTTTTTTCGGAGGGATATATCCCGAGGCAGGTCTTCTCGTGAAGCAATCAAGAGAATTAGGGCTTAATGTCCCGTTTATAAGCGGTGACGGAACAATTGACCCAAAATTCATAGAAATTGCAGGCGCATCTGCTGCAGAGGGCACTTATCTTACTTTCAGTCCAGACCCTAAAAACATTCCATCTGCAAAAGATTTCATAAAAAATTACCAATCAAAATTTGGCGAGATAGGACCGTATTCAATTTATGCATATGATGCAACAAATATTTTATTGACTGCAATAAATTCTGCCAGCTCTACTGATGGTTCGGCAATTTCTGATAAACTACATTCAATGGAGTTTGATGTAGCTCTGGGGAAAATAAAATTTGACTCAAAAGGAGATGTAACTGTTTCTCCATATGTTGTCTGGATTACCAAAAATGGCAAGTTTGAGGAATTCTGGAAACCTTAATATGTTAGAGTTATGGATATTTTAAAAGCTGTTAAAGAAAGAAGAAGCATAAGGGATTTTCAAAAAAAAGAAATCCCTGATTCTTTGCTTGACAAACTTGCAGAAGCATTAATCTGGGCTCCGAGTGCTGGCAATCTGCAGGCAAGAAAATTTTACTTTGTTCTAAATAATGATACAAAGAAAAAAATAGCGATTGCCGCTTTAAACCAGAATTTTATCGCAGAAGCACCTCTGGTAATCGTCGGCTGCACAGACAGCCGTATATCATATAAATACAGGGAAAGAGGTGTGTATCTTTACTCAATACAGGATGTTGCATTAAGTATAATGGGGATGATGCTCGTTGCTCATGAAAATAATCTTGGCTCCTGTTGGGTCGGCGCTTTTAATGAAAACGATATACATAAAATCTTAAAGATGCCCGATTATCTAAGACCTGTTGCAATTGTTCCTGTTGGTTATCCATCAAAAATTCCAAGCCCTCCTCCGAGGGTATCTAAAAAAGATGCAGTGGAGGTTATAAAATGAAAATAGCAGTTAACACTGGCGGGGGAGACGCACCCGGACTCAATGCTGTAATAAGAGGTATTGTTCTTGCCGCGCATCAGAAAGGGTGGGAAATTTATGGCATTAAATACGGATATAGGGGATTGATTGATACAAAACAAATTGTTCGCCTTACACCCGAATCAGTATGGGACATTACTGATATAGGAGGAACCATTCTTGGAACAGCGATTAAAGGTGATCCTTTTAAATACGCTGTAAATCAACCAGATGGAACTATTGTTGAAACCGACATTTCTGATCTAATTGTCTCAAATTTCAAGGCGCTGGGGTTTGATGCTCTAATCGCAATCGGAGGTGATGGCAGTCTTCGAATTGCTAATAAGTTTCTTAAAAAAGGAATGCCAATTATCGGGGTTCCTAAAACAATTGATAATGATATTAGTTGTACTGATGCGACATTTGGCTTTGATACCGCAGTAAATATTGCTACTGAAGCTATTGACCGCCTTCATACAACCGCAAGGTCGCATGATAGGGTTATGGTTGTCGAAGTAATGGGGCGTTATGTTGGATGGATTGCATTACATTCAGGCATCTCAGGTTCTGCGGATGTTATTCTTATTCCTGAAATACCCTTTGATATAGATAAAGTATGCAATAAAATCAGGCAGCTCGCTTTAATGGGTAGAGACTATGCAATTGTTGTTGTAGCTGAAGGTGCGAAACCTGTTGGCGGAGAAATTACGATTGCAGAAGTCAGACAACCTGGAGGTTCTGAAGTCAGATTAGGCGGAATTGGAAGAAAAGTAAGAGAAGAAATCACTAAAAGAACTGGCAAAGAAACAAGGGATATAGTTCTTGGACACTTGCAAAGAGGTGGAGCTCCGACAACTTTTGATAGATTGCTATCTTTAAGATTCGGCACAGCTGCTGTTCGTCTTGTTGAAGCAGGTAAATTCGGCATGATGGCTGCGGTACGTTCAACAGAGATAATCGCTGTGCCTATTGAACAGGCAATTGGTCAGATGAAATCCGTGCCCCTGGATTCAGATATTATACTTACAGCAAGATCAATGGGTATAAGTTTCGGAGATTAATAAAGGAGAAACACGAAATGAATATCTTATTTATTTTAAGCACTGATGATGCAGAAAAAATCTATAATGCCATGAGATTGGCAAACATAGCAGTACAAAAAGGTGATGAGGTAAATGTTTTCATGCTCGGGAAAGCAGTTTTATTTGAACAGATTAATGATGAAAAATTCAATGTAAAAGAAGAAATAGATAAATTTAAAGGCAATATGTATGTCTGAGGAGTTTGCATGAAAGCTCACGGACTTGTGAGCTCAAAAGTATGTCCAATAGGTTACATGAATGATCTTTATGAGTCAGTAAAAGAAGCTGATAAAATTATTACTTTCTGATTTATAAGACTAAAAAATTATTCCGCTTCCAATTCCTTTACTTTTTCTGCCATGTCATCGGGCAAAGGACTTGAAAATTCCAGATATTCATTAGATACGGGGTGAATAAAACCGAGCATTTCTGCATGAAGCATCTGCCTCGGTAAAATTATCCTTTTCCCTGTTCTTATCCTGATTTCGCATTTTTTCCCGTAAATTTTATCCCCTAAAACAGGATGTCCAATTGACGCAAAATGCACTCTAATTTGGTGGGTTCTTCCTGTTCCAAGTTTTGCCTCTATTATTGTCGCACAGGGCAATCTTCTTATGACTCTCCATTGTGTTAATGCTTCCTTACCTCTTTTAACATAAGTTGACATTTTTTTACGATCAGACTCTGAACGGCCTATTTTTTTATTTATTTCTCCTTTGTCCTCATTTATTATTCCGTAAACCAGAGCTATATATTTTCTATTAATTGTTCTTTTGCGAAATTGTTCAGTAAGATTGTAATAGGAAATATCATTTAAAGCGATTACCATAACCCCTGAGGTATCCTTATCGAGTCTATGTACTACGCCGGGTCTTAATGGAGCACCGGGAGCAACGAGTTTGCCGCAATGATATGCAATTGCATTCATCAAAGTTCCATCCTCGTGTCCAGCTGCGGGATAGACAACAATACCGGCTGGCTTATTTACAACAATAACATATTCATCTTTAAAAAGGATTTCGATTGGTAAATTCTGAGGGATGAGAACTCCATCCTTCTTCTCTTTTATATCAATCAGAATTACATCAGACTGTCTTACCCTGTATCTATTTTCTATAATTCTTCCGTTAACAGAAATATCTCCTCTATCAATAGCTTTCTGTATCTGTGAACGGGTAATGCCTGTCTTGGAAGAGAGAAAAACATCTATCCTTTGTCCTACTTCAGCAGATGTTACAATAAATTCATAATGCATGGGTCAATCAGAACTTTTTGCATCAGGCGTCAGCATAATCATCTTCATTATTCAAGATCCTGAGCATTCTTTCGCATACTCTGCATTCACCTGTTTCCTCTGTCCCATCCTCCCACTTAATGTACATTATGCTCGAATTCCAGCAAACTGGACAAAGAATATAATATGCTTCACCAAAACCTTTTTCATCACTGTACCTTAAAGTAGATTCTACAAAAAAACACTTCATATGAAACTAATCTAATGAATTAATATACTTTTAACCTTTTTATTATTTTAAATATTTCTTCGCTTAATATTCAAATAGTATGAATATTGTCAAATAAAAATCTGATTAATAAATTAAATATGTTCTAAAAAAGCTATTTTCTTCTCTATTTGGGCACATAGACCCTGTAACATATTTAACTCCCATTCTGTTAATCCTGCTCTCCCTATGAAATGTTTAAGGTTTTTCATTATCTTTTTTTCAAGATGTCTGTCACCTCTCGGAATATATTCAAGAAGTTTTAAAAGATATTCAATTCTTTCATACAGAGCATCAAGTTTCTCATGTTCGATAAATTCGGGAGTTTCCGTCTTGTATGTTTTTTGCGCAAGTTCATATGCTACAAGCATAACACTTTGTGATAGATTCAGCGAAGCTGCCTCTGGTTCTGATGGAATGGTTATCATAAAACCGCATTCCTCAACTTCTTGATTTAAAAGACCATTTCTCTCCCTGCCAAACAGGATTGCTATCTTATTCTTCTTTGCAGCAGCAACAATTCTTTTGACACTGTTTCTAAGAGGCAGAATTATTCCCCGCCTTTTCCCGATTCTTCTTGTAGTTCCTATAACCAGACTTTTTCCATTGATTGCTTCTTTGAATGTTTTATAAACCACAGCTTTTTTTACCATTTCATATGCCTGACACGACATCCATTTTGCTTCTTTTGTATGAAAAGGCACTGGGTTTACGAGTTCAAGTTTGCTAAATCCCATATTTTTCATAGCTCTTGCCACAGCCCCGATATTTCCAGGCTCCTGGGGTTCGATAAGAATAAAATGTATATTGTCCTTCCATGAACTCATAATTAAATATTTTACCCTGTAATCCTAAATAATGCAGACATTGCTCATAGATTATGGCTCATGGTTTATAGTTAATAACTAATAAAATAATTAAATGTCAATAACTCAATTTATGAAACAAAATCACAGGTCTCTTTTTAATGAGGCTGAAGACGAGGCGTAAGCCTCAGAGATAAAATAGGCAACTACATTACAATACAAATAAAGTAATGTTTCTATGATAAGGTAGTTTATTTTGTTTCATAAATTGAGTTATTGCCAGCATACAACCCCCTGACCCACTTATTAAAGGTAAACAAAGGGGTTGTTAAAAATAATAAACTTTTTCGCAACATCTGCAATTATTTCAATTGCTTTTTTCGGATTAATTTATACACTAATAATACAGAAAAATTCTTTTATACTTTAACATAAATAAATTTGTATAATAAATTTTATACTAATAAGGTAATTTCAAAAGTTTCATGAAAAATGAGGAAATAATACTAAAACACAGAGGGCATATATAGTTATTCTCCGTGTCTTCGGTGGTTAAGTTTTGACAATACTCTATAAACGAGAGGAGTTTTTATGGAAAAATTTTATCTTGACAGGAATAATGTAGCTCTTGTAATTATTGATATTCAGGAAAGACTCGCTGCTGTTATGAAAGAAAAAGACAAAGTCATAAATAACTGTCTGCATCTTGTAGAATTATCAAAGTTATTACATATACCTATAATATTAACAGAACAATATCCAAAGGGTCTCGGGTTAACTGTTGAAGAAATTAAGAATGCTCTACCGGAATACTCTCCCATTGAAAAGCTAACTTTTAGTTGTTGCGATGAACCTTCTTTTATTAACGAAGTCAGGAAAATAAATAAAAAGACCCTGATTCTTTCAGGTATGGAATCACATGTATGTCTTCTTCAAACTTGTATCGGGCTTTTATCCATCGGATATAACGTTCATGTTGTTAAAGATGCCATTTGCTCAAGAACCAAAGATAACTGGAAAACAGGGATTGAATTTATGAGAGACGCAGGGGCTGTGATTACATGCACCGAAACAGTACTTTTCCAATTGCTGAAAATCGCAGGAACACAGGAATTCAAGACAATATCTGCGAGAATTAAATAACCCGATTAAGAAAATGTTTTCTTATCTTACAGGTTTGGTTCTTCCTTCTTCCATCCTGTGAGACAATCCTGTATGAATTTGATTATTTTCTCATGTTCTTCTGCTCCCCTTCCCTGTATTTTTAAAGGTTCTCCGAACCTGAACCATACTTTTTTCTTAATATCTATTTTTCCAAAATCTTTTATAATTTTCCCGATACCCCATGCATCTGTTTTTAATGCAAATGGAACTACAGGCACATTTGCCCTTACAGCAAGCTTTACCCCGAGTGAATTAAACTCCTCGGGTTTAAATTCAACCGAACGCGTGCTTTGCGGAAAAATTATGATTGATATGCCTTTCTGGATTTTTTTTACTCCTTCTTCCATTACTGTTTTGAAATCCTCCCGTGGATTTACCCTGCCAACTGCAATTGGATCCCTTGAACGCATTACGTGTTTAAAAACAGGCATATGAAGAAGGTCTCTTTTTACTACGAATGTAACCGGCTTCAAAGGCTGGATAATACATGGCAGAACAAATGTTTCAAGTACACTCATATGATTTCCAACAAAAACAACAGGACCTTCGAAAACTGAAATATTTTTCAGGCCGCTTACATTAATAATAATTCCAACATTTTCAAGAGTTCTGAGAATCCCGTAACTCGCTTTTACCCAGTCTTCATTAGTGTATTGCCTGAATGCAGCTTTTGCGCCATTGCTTAAAACATACCATAATATTTGGGGATAAAATGATAATTTACTCGATAGAAAAAATCTGGAAGGAAATGAGCGTTTCCTTTCAGGGTCGGTTATATAGCAGTCATTTTTTGATAAATAAAAATTATCATCGAGGATTTCCATATAGAAGGATTATTTATATAAATTTTTATATTGTGGAAAATCTTAGATGTTCTAAAAACCTTTTAGAGCAGCACGTGCGAATTCTACAAGCATTGTCGGAAAAACACCTATAATTAACACTGCTGCTGTTGTAACAGCAAGGGCTAATCCATTTGTAAATGATGTTGTCAAAGGTAGTTCAGTTTTTGGATCCCTCATATACATATACATTACAACTCGCAAATAGAAGTATGCTGATATAGCGCTGAATATAACAGCTACAATAACAAGCCATGTGTATCCCGCGTTAATTGCAGCCATAAAAACATATAATTTACCAATAAAGCCTGCTGTTGGCGGAATTCCTGTCAATGAAAACATAAAAATTAACATCAGTGCAGCAGCTAAAGGGTGTGTTTTTGAAAGTCCTTCATAATCACTTAAATCTTCACCTTTTATCCCTTCGCTTCTGAGCATAATAATAACTGCAAACGCTCCGATATTCATGAAAGCATAAATAAACAGATAATTCATCATGCTCGATATTCCTTCAGAATTAGCCGTAATTATACCGAGTAGAGCATATCCTGCATGAGCTATAGAAGAATAGGCAAGCATTCTCTTTATATTTGTCTGGGATAGTGCAACAATATTACCAACCGCCATAGTAAGAATTGATATGGGAATTAAAATAGTTGCCCAGTCTGCTTTTACTGCTGCAAATGCTATCATAAAAACTCTTCCAATAACAGCAAATCCAGCAGCTTTTGGTCCAACTGACATGAATGCTGTTATTGATGTTGGTGCACCTTCATATACATCGGGTGCCCACATATGAAATGGAGCAGCGGCAATCTTGAATCCAAAAGCAACAGTAAGCATTCCAATTGCAAGAAGTAAAGATAGGTTTCCGCTCAAACCTCTTTCTGTTATGAATGTTGCTATCAATCTCAGATCTGTTGTGCCAGTAAGTCCATATACTATAGAGATACCATAAAGCAAAAATCCTGATGAAAAAGCTCCCAGAAGAAAATATTTAAGCGCGGATTCTGTTGATTTAAGATTATGCCTTATAAACCCAGCTAATACATAAGTGCTTAATGCCATTAATTCAAGACCAAGGTAAAGTGTTATCAGGTCAGAAGCTGAGGCCATTATCATCATACCTATAGTTGAAAAGAGTATTAAACTATAATATTCGCCATAATTTACTCTTTCTACAGCAATGTATTTAATCGAAATCAATATCGTTAATATGACATTTATAAAAAATATGATTTTGAAGAATGTGCTATAACCATCAGCTATGTACATACCCCCGAACGTAGAACCTGTTGTTTTCAGAAGGCTTAGTGATATTATTGCTGTTCCTGCAATGCTAATTACAGCTACAGCTTCTTTCTTTTTTATAAGCAGATCAAGTAAAAGCACAATTAATGCAAATGCAGTCATTAGTATTTCAGGCATTACAGGATTGAGATCAGGAAGGGGGAAATTCATCTGATTACCTCCATAATATTTTTAGCTATCTGTGCTTCCTGTGCCATTCCACCACTATTAACTCTTTCTAAAAGATGTTGCACAGAAGTATGCATGAAGCTTAAGAAAGAATTGGGATAAACACCTATCCAGAATACAAGTATGAGCATGGGTAACAATGCTATAGTCTCTCTTACATTCATATCAACCAATCCGTGAAGCTTTGGATTTACCTCCATAAAAAACACTCTTTGATATAACCAGAGCATATAGCCAGCACCTATAATTATTCCGGTGCATGCGAGAACTCCAGCCCATTTATTTGCTGCAAATCCACCTAAAAGAATTAAGAATTCACCAATAAAACCATTTGTTGCAGGAAGTCCAATCGCCGCCAGAGTAAATACCATAAAAAATGATGAATATATTGGCATTTCTGTAGCAAGTCCGCCATAATCAGCTATTCTTCGTGTATGTGTTCTTTCATAAACAACTCCTACAGACAAAAAGAGTGCACCTGTTACCACACCATGATTAAGCATCTGGAGTATTCCGCCTTCGACTCCCTGTGTATTCAGCGCAAAGATACCAAGTGTAACAAATCCCATATGACTTACAGAACTATATGCAATAAGTCTTTTCAGGTCTGTCTGGCCGAGACAGATAATCGCGCCGTAAATAATAGCTATAACTGATAAAGTCAGCATTACTGGCGTCATCGCTTTTGATGCTTCAGGAAGTAGAGGCAAAGAGAACCTCAGGAAACCGTAAGCTCCCATTTTAATAAGAACAGCAGCAAGAATAACCGAACCAGCTGTTGGAGCTTCAGTATGCGCATCTGGCAACCAGGTATGTACAGGCCACATCGGTACTTTTACAGCAAAAGCTGCAAAAAATGCCCAGAAAAGCCAGATTTGCATTGTATAAGGATAATGCTTGGTCATCATTGTAAGAATATCGAATGTTTTTCCAGAATATAAATAAAGTACGATTATTCCAACAAGCATCAGAACGCTTCCGACTAATGTATAAAGGAAAAACTTAATTGCGGCATATACGCGATTCGGACCGCCCCAGACACCAATAATAAGGAACATCGGTATAAGCATCGCTTCCCAGAAAAGATAGAAAAGAAAGAAATCGAGGGCGCAGAAAACACCGATCATAAAAGATGTTGTTAATAATATCGCTATATAAAACTCTTTAATTTTGTTTGTAATCGCTGTCCATGAAATAAGCACGCAAAGAATAGCGCACAGCGTTGAAAGCAGTATAAACAGAACGCTTATACCATCAACTCCGAGAAAATAGTAAATATTCCAGTTAGGAATCCATGAGAATCTCTCAACAAACTGCATTTTATGGGTGGTCTTATCAAAATGAGTAAACAAAGGTATTGAAGCCACAAAAGTCAAAATGCTCGTTCCCAATGCAATCCATTTTGTGAGTGTCTCCCATGATCTTTTGTTAATTAGAATTAGAAGTGCGCCCAAAACTGGCAGAAATATAACGGTGCTGAGTATAGGGTAATTCAGATTATTCATTATTACCTGTTCCATTGTTCTCCTCTAAGAGTTCTTAATCCTTTTTAACTCAATAAAATTATCAGGGCAACTATAAAAACTGCACCTGCTGCCATAAATATTGCATAATGATGCGCTATACCTGTCTGAAGTCTTCTGAGTTTCTGGCTAAATATTCCTATCAAATTCGGCACACCATTTACTATACCTTCAATTATCTTAGCATCTGTAAATCCTACAAGAATTTTATTCGCAAGTTTAAGAGTTGGCTGCACTATTGTAAGATTGTAAAATTCATCTACATAATACTTGTTGTATAAAATTTTATATAAAAGCGAGAACTGTTTTGAGATTCTCTCCGGCAAATCAGTTTTCCTGAGATACATAAATGCAGAAAGTCCTAATCCAATGAGCGCTATTGTTGTTGATAGTATCATTACACCCCATTCCTCTGCGTGAGTAGCGTGGAATTCTGGATGACCCACAACAGGCTGAAGGAAATGAGCAAAATGATTTCCACCTCCGAGTAAAGGCGGAATACCAACCCAACCGGCAGCTACCGCTCCAATAGCAAGGAACATTAAAGGTACTGTCATAATATAAGGTGATTCATGTGGGCCATGACCACCATGTGAATCATGTCCCGAACCATGTGATGATGAACCATGTCCATGTGGATCGTGACCAGAACTGTGAGAGTCATGACTTGAGCTATGTGAACTGCTGTGTGCATGTGTTGCTGCTTCCTCTGCCGCAAGCCCGCCGCGATATTCTCCAAAGAATGTCCTGAATATTAATCTGAATGTATAAAAAGGTGTAAAGAATGCTCCAGCAAGTGCAAGTATCCATACAAATTTACCCACACTTGAATGAGAGGCATATGCAGACCATATTATTTCATCTTTGCTGAAGAATCCCGAAAGTCCAGGAAATCCTCCTGCGCTTAAACCCGCAATAACGAAAACCGCGTATGTAATAGGCATATATTTTTTCAGTCCACCCATAAATTGAATATTGTTTGTGTGAACTGCATGGATTACACTACCTGCTGCAAGGAATAATAGCGCTTTAAAAAACGCATGGGTATAAAGATGGAATATACCTGCTGCATAGGCGCCAACTCCACAGGCAAGAAACATGTAGCCTAAATGGCTGCAAGTAGAGAAGGCTATTATTCTCTTTATATCATTTTGTGTAATAGCAATCGTTGCCGCAAAGAACATTGTCAATGCTCCGATTATTGCCACTGTATTCATCGCAATTTCGGAAAGATTGAAAATTGGATTGCATCTCGCAACAAGAAATACACCTGCAGTAACCATTGTTGCAGCATGGATTAATGCGCTGACAGGAGTGGGTCCTTCCATTGCATCTGGAAGCCAGACATGTAATGGAATCTGCGCTGATTTTCCGACAGCGCCACAGAATAATAAAAGGGCGATAAGAGTTGGAAGGTCAACATTAAAGCCAAGAAAATCAACTGTTTTACCAGCAATACTATTAACATTTGCAAAAACATCTGCGTAATGTAAAGTGCCGAATGTAAGAAATACCATAAATACGCCGATGCCAAACCCGAAGTCACCGAATCTATTGACTATGAATGCTTTCTTTCCAGCATCTGCTGCAGATTTCTTATTGAAATAATATCCAATCAAGAAATATGAGCAAAGTCCCACACCTTCCCAGCCAAAATAAAGCTGGAGGAAATTATTTCCCATTACGAGCATTAGCATGCAGAATGTAAAAAGATTCAGGTAAGCAAAAAATCTATAATAACCTGTGTCGCCATGCATATAACCTATTGCGTAAATATGAATTAATGTAGCACAGGTTGTAACAACAATCAGCATAACTGCTGTTAAAGGGTCAATTAAGAATCCTACGCCGACTTTAAATGTGCCTGAAATTATCCATGTATAAAGATCAGCATCAATTATCTTTCCTGCAAGAACATCCTGAAGTGTCGCAAGTGCGCAGAGCCATGAACCAAAAACAGAAGAGACAGCAAACCAGTGCGCTTTATATCTGGTTACTTCCCTGCCAAGAAGAATGTTAATTATAAATCCAGTAAGCGGAAGAAAAGGTATTAAAACATGATACCATTGTAATTCCATATTTGCCATATTCTTATTCCTCTATACTCATTTGTTAATCAGCCCTGCATCTCTTTGATTTCATCAACATGGGCGGTTGCTCTGTTCCTGAACATTGCAATTACAATCGCAAGTCCGATAGCTGCTTCAGCAGCAGCGACCGCGATCACAAAAAACGCAAGTATCTGCCCCCTTAAATCCTGTATATAATGACTGAGAGCTATTAAATTAATGTTGACTCCGTTTAACATTAATTCTATAGACATTAACATAATAATTATGTTTCTTCTTGAAAGAAAACCAAAGACACCGATTGAAAATACAGCAAGACTTAATAACATATACCAGCTTAATGGGACAGCCATTTTAACTCTTAAGCCTCCTTTTTGCGAGGACTATTGCTCCAATCATTGCAACAAGAAGAATCAAAGAAGCAACTTCAAAAGGATAAATAAATTCTGTATATAATAATTTACCGAGAGCTTTTATGTGTGTCTCCTGCTTGATCAAATCTATTGAATATTTACCCGGAGGCGCAGCAATAAAAGAACTCAGTGACATTGAAACAGCTACAAAAAGTCCAAGAGCAAAGGTAAAACCTGTTGGGCCGAATGTAGTATATTTACCTATTGATAATTCTTCACGAAGGTTCATCAATAGAACAACAAATAGGAATAAAACGAGTATGCCTCCTGCATAGACTATAACCTGTATAGCAGCCATGAATTCAGCATTTAGAAATAAATATAATCCTGCTATGTGGAAAAACAGGAGAAGCATCCATAAGACACTATGAACAGGATTCTTTCTTGTTACTACAAGCAATGAAAGAACCACAATTGCAAAAGCAAAATATATAAAAAAGCCTATGGATACCATTATCTTTTACCTCCATACATTGCCTGTCCGGGAGGTGTTCCAAAATCCTCTGACATAGGCCTCCAGAATTTCTTATAATATTCTTCGCCTTTTGTCCCTGGCATATATTTATCCCAGTTCGATAATAATTTTTCCTTTGTCATCATTAAATCCTGTTTATTGTAAGCTGAATATTCATAATTTCCAGTTAAAGATATGGCTCCATAGGGACAGGCTTCAACACAGAATCCACAATATATACATCTCAGAAGTTCTATCTGATATTTTGTAACCTGGCCTTTTTCTCTGGTTATGCTTATGCATTGTGAAGGACATATTGTTGCGCATAATCCACAACCAACGCACTTGGCTTTTCCCCCGCGTTTTGAAAGAGCATGTTGTCCTCTGAAACCCGGGGCAATCTTTCTTCTTTCATCGGGATATTGTATGGTTACAGCTCTGGAAAACATCCTTCTTAATGTTAAAGCCATTCCTTTTAGTATTTCTATAAAGGTAATTGTCTTAATGAAATGTTTGAATGTCACGCTACAATACCTCTTTTAAAATTATTTTTACGAGTCCTGTTAAAAGAATATTACCAATTGCGACCGGAATCAAAATTTTCCAGCCTATAGCCATAAACTGGTCATATCTGTATCTTGGCACAGTTGCTCTTATCCAGTAATAGAAAAAGAAAAATGCATAAACTTTTAATACAAACCATACAACTCCTGGCACATAACTAAGGAATGGGAATATTTTTAAAACATACCATGGTAATGTCCATCCCCCTAAAAAACATATTGTGCATAATGAAGCCATTAAAATCATTGCTATATATTCACCAAGGAAAAAGAGTGCAAATCTGAAACTGCTATATTCTGTAAAATAACCTGCAACAAGTTCGCTTTCTGCCTCGGGCAGGTCAAAAGGTGTTCGGTTTGTTTCTGCAACTGCTGCAATTACAAATACAATAAATCCGATAAACTGTGGGATAGCATACATGCCAAATATTGATTCACCTTGCGCTCTGATTATATCCGAGAGATTCAATGAACCTGCCATCATCATAACACCAACAAGGCTGAGTCCCATTGCAATTTCATAGCTTATTACCTGTGCAGATGATCTAAGACCGCCCATGAATGCATATTTTGAGTTTGACGCCCATCCTGATATAAATATTCCGTAAACACCGATGCCTGCCATCGCAAAAATAAATAATAGCCCAACATTAATATCGGCTATGACAAAATTTGCATCAAATGGTATAACTGATAAATTGACCATTGCGGCAGCCATAAAAATTATTGGAGCGATATAAAATACAACTTTGTCAGCCTGTGCAGGTATAATATCTTCTTTAAAGAAAAGTTTTATACCATCTGCAAAAGGTTGTAATAATCCATGCGGACCCACTCTCATAGGACCAAGTCTGACCTGCATATGACCTATAACCTTACGTTCAAAATAGGTTGCGTATGCCACATGAAGCAAGCCAATTGCAAGCACAATCACAATTTTTAAAAGTATAATTGCAACATCAATGCCGAATTTAATTAAAGCATCAACTGTTGAAGGACTTATTACATTTGCCATATTCATAATTCTACCTGTCACACTCTCCAAGAACAATATCAATTGTTCCGATATTAGCTATAACATCAGCAACCAAATGCCCTTTGCAGAGTCTTTCAAGACATCCTGCGTGAATGAAAGACGGAGACCTTACCCTCATTCTGTAGGGCTTATGAGTACCATCGCTTACAAAATAAAATCCAAGCTCTCCTTTTGGGACCTCTGTTGCCACATAAACTTCGCCTTCAGGAACTTTTGGTCCTTTTTTAATAAAATCAAAATGTGCAACAAGCGCTTCCTGAGCTTTCTTAAATTCATCAGCAACAGGCTGGGCTGAAAGTTCAACAAGTTTCTCTTCAGGCTGTCCCTTGCCTCCCGGGATTATTTTCAAAGCTTTGAATTTACATGTTACAAAACATGTTGCGCATTGCAGACATAAAGATTGATCAATCTTATGTGGTTTCTTCTTCTCTCCTGTTATTGCCTTTGCTGGACATGCCCTTAGACACATCCCACATCCTTTGCATGCTTTTTCATCAATAAAATATGCGATTTCATTTACTGGATGTGTGATTATCAACATTTTATCTTTTGGAGGAAGTACAAATTTTGGAGCATCAGCCATCACAGGTCCGGCAGGAAGTTTTTCAAGACATTGTCTGATTATTTTTACAGACTGCCTCAACTCGAGCATTCTGCAACGGTATCTATCATATGTATCGCCTGCGGTGCCTATGGGAACTTCGAACTCAACCTGATCATAGGCATCATATGGCATAAATTTTCTTATATCATACGGGATTCCCGAACCTCTTAATGTTGGTCCTGTCATTCCCCAGTTAATCGCTTCTTCAGCAGATATAACTCCAATTCCAACAGTTCTCTTGAGCCAGATTCTGTTCTGATCAATTAAAGTTTCATATTCGAGAATTCTCGAAGGAAATTCTGCAAGGAATTTCACAAGATGATCTATAAATTCCTGAGATATATCATTTCTAACACCACCAACTCTTGGATATGTAACTGTAAGTCTTGCCCCGCATATCATTTCGAATAGTTCAAGTATCCATTCTCTTTCTCTAAAGCAATAAAGGAATACTGTCATTGCGCCAATATCTAAGGCATGTGTTGCAAGCCACAATAGGTGGTTTGAAATTCTTGATAATTCACCAACAATTGTTCTTATAAATTTTGCACGGGGCGGGGCTTCTATGCCATAAAGTTTTTCTACTGCTACGCAATATCCAATGTTATTGGACATTGCTGAAACATAGTCCATTCTGTCTGTTAAAGGCAATGCCTGAAAGTAACTAAGATTTTCACCAAGTTTTTCTATTCCGCGATGCAGATAACCAACATATGGAGTAAGTCTGACAATAGTTTCACCATCTAAATCCAGTACCACTCTTAATACTCCATGAGTGGCCGGATGCTGAGGCCCCATGTTAACATTCAGTTCTCTTGTTTCAAAGATTTTTTCTGGCTCCTGCATCTTAATCATGCCATTCAAACTCCTTCAGTTCCTGAGATCTCTTAATAACTTCAATAAATCCAGGCCAGTCTTTATCACCTTCGTATCCTTTTAAAGGATAATCTTTTCTTAATGGGTGACCTTCCCAGTCCTCGGGTAATAAAATTCTTCTTAAATCGGGATGCCCTACAAATTGAATTCCAAACATATCAAAACATTCTCTTTCATGCCAGTTTGCACCTGCCCAAATTGGCACGACTGAGGCAATTTTTGCATCATTTTCAGGAACCTGAGCTTTTATTCTTATTATATGACGGTATTTTGTAGATAAAAGATTATAGACAACCTCAAATCTAACTTCTTTCTTATTAGACCAGTCAATAGCTGTTAAATCTCTCAAATGATCAAAACTAAGAACTGGTTCATCATGAAGATATTTAAGAATCGAGAAGCTTTGGTTTTTCTTTATGATAACAGCAACCTGATCCCTGAAATTGGTAACATCAATTACCTGTTCAGGGAATTTTTCTTTTATCATTTCAGCAATTTTTTCCTGCTCTATTCCAGCAGGATGTAATCCAGCTACAACTTCGGTTACCGCCATGGACTCCACCTCGCCTGTTCTTTTCTTATTTTTTCCTGTAGAAGCATTACACCTTCAAGAAATGTCTCTGGTCTCGGAGGACACCCTGGTATAAAAACATCTACTGGCAGGAAAGTATCGCATCCCTGCACCGTGCTGTAGGTCTTGAAAATTCCCCCTGTACATGCGCAACTTCCAACAGAGATAACATATCTTGGTTCAGGCATCTGATCATAAACTCTTCTAACAATCGGAGCCATTTTCTTAGTAACAGTGCCGGCAATTATAATACAGTCTGCCTGCCGGGGTGAAGCTCTGAAAATAACACCGAACCTGTCGAAATCATAATGTGATGCGCCCACGGCCATCATCTCAATAGCGCATCAAGCAAGTCCGAATGTCATAGGCCATATAGATGAAAGTCTGCCCCAGTTAATAATTTTGTCGAAAGTTGTAATAATAGCATTCGGAGGCAGTATCTTAACATCCTGCTGCACCTGGATAAGGCCTATACTTGATGTATCCAGCATCTACAATAACCCCCTGTTAAATATTTTAATCCCAGACAAATGCTTCTTTTTTCCAGGCGTAAATGTATCCGATTAAAAGTATCAAAATAAAGATAACCATTTCGATAAATGCAAATATGCCTATCTTATCAAATACAATTGCCCATGGATAAATAAAAATTGCTTCAACATCAAAAACCACGAAAAGCATTGCTATTATATAAAAACGGATTGCGAATCTTGTGCGAGGTTCACCTTTCGGGTTAATACCAGATTCATAAGGCATTAATTTTTCAGGATAGGGTTTTTTTGGCCTGAATACTACTCCTATTAACAGTGCGCCAAAACCAAACGCCTCTGCAACGAGTATAAAAATTAAAACCGGTAAATATTCTGTTGGCAAATACGTTCCAGGCATAAGCGAGTATGTTATACTTGAAAGTGCTCGGTCTTGTCAAGTAAAAAATTGACTGATGTAAAATATTTTTTTTAATAGTTTGATAAGCTTATTGTTATCACTTATAAAAACAGCATAAATAGCGGATATTTTTAATTTGCACAAAAAATTATTTCAAAAAAATTTTTAAGAGTTTATACTATGAAAGCAACCGCTATAGAAAATAAAAATTCAGACCTTTTAAATTTTATATCGGCACAGCCGTATTAGAAAGGAGTTCTTAATGTTCAAAATCCTTGAAAAACAATTATTATCTGATGCTGTAGTATTATTTGTAATCGATGCAAAAGAAATAGCTCAAAAAGCAAAAGCAGGAAACTTTTTTGTGCTTCGCATTCATGAAAAAGGAGAAAGGATTCCGCTTACTATTGCTGATTTTGACAGAGAAAAAGGTACGATTACCACTGTTTTTCAAAAGATTGGGAAAACAACCAATGAGCTTGCTTTATTAAAAGAAGGTGATTATATTTCAGATGTAATAGGTCCATTGGGTATTCCTTCACATATTGAAAAATTCGGCAAAGTAATCTGTGTTGGCGGTGGAGTTGGAATAGCACCTATTTATCCTATTGCACGGGCACTAAAAGAAGCGGGCAATACTGTAATTTCAGTAATTGGAGCAAGGATGAAAGAGCTTATTTTCTGGGAAGACAAAATGAAAAGCGTATCGGATGAATTAATAGTTGTAACAGATGATGGTTCATATGGGAGAAAAGCTGTTGTTACCGTGCCTGTTGATGAAATTCTGCATGAAGATAAGGAAGTAAAACTTGTTTATGCGATAGGGCCTGCTATAATGATGAAATTTGTTTGTATAACTACGCAAAAATATAATGTTAAAACTATTGTCAGCCTGAATTCCATAATGGTTGATGCAACAGGCATGTGCGGAGCTTGCAGGGTTGAGGTTGCGGGAGAAACAAAATTCGCCTGTGTTGATGGCCCTGAATTTGATGGGCATAAAGTAGATTTTAACCTTTTAATGTCAAGACAGAGAATGTATATTGACGAAGAAAAAATTGCTATGGAACATTTTAAATCCGGGGTGAAATAATGGAAGAGAAAAAACAGAAAAATAGAATTAAAATGAGAGAGCAGAATCCAATTGAAAGAGCAAAAAATTTTAATGAAGTGCCTTTTGGATATTCTCCTGAAGAGGCAATGGAAGAAGCTTCACGGTGTTTAAATTGCGTAAGACCAACCTGCCGGGAAGGATGCCCTGTCTCAATTAATATCCCTGCATTTATTAAGTTAATTAAAGAAGGAAAATTTATAGAAGCAGCATGGAAAATAAAAGAAGAAAATGCAATGCCAGCTGTATGTGGAAGAGTCTGCCCGCAAGAGATACAATGCGAATCGAGATGCATTCTCGGAAAAAAAGGTGAGCCTGTTGCAATTGGTAATCTTGAAAGATTTGTTGCTGATTTCGAACGTGAAAGCGGCGAAATTCAAATACCCGAAAAACCCAAACCCACTGGCAGAAAAGTTGCTGTAATAGGCTCTGGTCCCGGCGGGCTTTCATGCGCTGCAGATTTAATAAAAGAAGGGCATCAGGTTACATTGTTTGAAGCATTGCACAAACCAGGAGGTGTTCTTATATATGGGATACCTGAATTCAGATTGCCAAAGGTTATAGTCGAAAAAGAAGTTGAATATATAAAAAAGCTTGGCGTCGAACTCAGACTTAATTCAGTCATAGGAAAACTTTTCACAATAGATGAACTTATGAATGAACAGGGTTATGATGCCTGTTACATTGGAGCAGGCGCTGGTTTGCCTGTTTTTCTCGGAATTCCAGGTGAAAATCTGAATGGAATTTATTCAGCGAATGAATTTCTTACAAGAGCAAATCTTATGAAAGCATATCTTTTCCCTGAATATGATACCCCTATTAAAAGAGGGAAAAGTGTTGCAGTATTTGGTGGTGGAAATGTTGCGATGGATGCTGCAAGGGTTGCTTTGCGTCTCGGCTCCGAAAAAGTCTATCTAATTTATAGACGCTCTGAAGAAGAAATGCCCGCAAGAAAAGCAGAAATTCATCATGCAAAAGAAGAAGGGATTGAGTTCATGCTTCTTACCGCTCCATTAAAATTCATAGATGATGGCAAAGGAAATGTTTGCGGTGTTGAATGCATTAAAATGGAACTCGGAGAGCCCGATGCTTCAGGAAGAAGAAAACCTGTACCAATAAAAGGAAGCGAATTTCAGCTCGAGATAGATGTTGCGATTCCTGCGATTGGGACGCGGTCGAATACATTACTTACCAGCACCATACCTGACCTTGCTTTAAACAGGAAAAATTACATAATCGCTGATCATGAAACAGGAATGACATCAAAGCCCGGCATATTTGCAGGAGGGGATATTGTCACAGGCGCTGCAACAGTAATTCTTGCTATGGGCGCAGGCAGAAAAGCAGCTAAAGGGATTAATGACTATCTCAAGTGGAAATTCTGGGACACGAGAAAATTTATATCAAGTTAATAAGCTTTCAATCTGATAAGCTGCAAAGTCCATAAACCATGATAAAATGAGGGCATCACAAGAAAATTTAGTTTTTCATTCAGGTTATGCTTGACCAATTTAAATTTTAATTTTTATACCTTGAGATGAAAAAGACATTTTTCATTATAAACAAATTCCTCGTCCTGTTCATTCTTTTAATGGTTTGTGATGTTTTTGCCACGCCTTCTTTTCAGGAGGTGAAAGATTCTTATTTTGCATCTGATGCATTTTTATTAGATAGAAACGGAAAGATTGTTCATGAATTGCGTGTTAACCCCGATATAAGAAGATTTGAATGGATTTCATTAAAAGACATTTCTCCAGCTTTAATAAAAGCTGTTATTCAATCAGAGGATAAAAGGTTTTACAGCCACTATGGCGTTGACTGGGTTTCTGTTATTTCCACGCTGATTAAAAATTTTACAGGTAAAAACAGAAGAGGAGCAAGCACTATTACAATGCAGGTGGCAGCTCTTATTAATGAAGAATTAAAACCAGGAATAAATGGCAGATCAGTTTCACAAAAATGGAGACAGGTTAAGGAAGCTCTTGAAATCGAGAAAATCTGGTCTAAAGATGAAATACTCGAAGCCTATCTTAATCTTGTTTCATACAGAGGAGAGTTGCAGGGAATTGCAGCTGCTTCAAGATGTCTTTTCAATAAAGAACCTTCAGGTCTGAATAGTGCAGAATCAATCATTCTTGCTGCGCTTATACGTTCACCAAATGCAGAAATTGATAAAATCATCAAAAGAGCAAACCTGCTAAACAAGACCTTCAACTTTGTTGTTAAGCCAGAAGAAATTGAAGATACAATCAAAAAAACATTTAACAGAAAATATTACGTCAGACAAAAAGAAAATCTTGCCCCGCATGTAGCACACTTGCTTTTAAATAGGACAGGCAATAACATTAATCCCGTCTATTACGGAGCAAAGTCAATTTTTACCACACTTGATTATGATATTCAGCGTTTTGTTTCAGAAACTCTGAAAGAACACATTTCTTCCCTTAAATCAAGGAATGTAAATGATGGAGCAGCTATTGTTGTTGAAAATAAATCCGGCGATATACTGGCTTATACCGGGAGTATAGGAGATGGTTCGGATGCGCCATATGTTGATGGTGTTAGAGCAAAAAGACAGGCAGGCTCAACTCTCAAACCGTTTCTATACGCATTAGCTATAGATAAACATTTGCTCACTGCTGCATCTGTTATCACTGACAGCCCTTTTGATATTTCAACAGAATACGGAATATATAAACCTCAAAATTATGAAAATGATTTTAAAGGTTTAGTTACTTTGAGAACAGCTCTTGCCTCATCTTTAAACGTTCCTGCTGTAAGAACTTTATCACTGATTGGAGTGGATAATTTTGTACGGAAACTCAAGGAATCGGGTTTTGATAATATAAGAAACGCAGATTATTATGGTCATTCTCTGGCTCTCGGCTCAGCAGATGTTACTTTATATGAACTTGTAAATGCTTATCGCATGCTCGCCAATGGAGGCATATACACTAATTTGAAACTGAAAAAGGAAAATTCTTTATATCAACAAACAAAAGTTTTCTCACCTGAGGCTGCTTTTATAATATCTGATATACTCTCTGACAGGGAAGCAAGAGGTTATACATTTAGTTTAGAAAACCCTCTGAACACAAAATTCCGAAGTTCTGTAAAAACAGGCACAAGTAAAGATATGAGAGACAATTGGTGTATAGGCTATACAGATAAATATACTGTAGGTGTATGGGTTGGTAACTTCTCGGGTGAGGCGATGTGGAATGTGACAGGAATAACAGGAGCTGCGCCTGTATGGCTTTCCATAATGAATTATCTACACAGGGATAATATTGATACGGGAATCGAACATCCTGACGGTATAGTAAAAAAGCCTGTATTTATCAATTCAACAAATCCTACAGAGAGAGATGAATGGTTTATTAAGGGCACAGAACCATCAACTACAAGAAATTCAAGATATATTATTTCCCTGAATGAAGAACACTTTATTCCGCATATTGTTTATCCTCCTGATGGCACAATAATAACACTTGACCCTGACATACCAGATGAAATACAAAAAATCATTATTGAAACAAATCCACCGAGCGATGAAATATTCTGGATATTTGATGGAAAGAATACAGGCAGAACCACAAAAACACCACTAATAATAAAACCTGTTGCAGGGAAACACACAATTCAATTAATTGATAAACAAAACAGTAAACTCGACTCTATTGAATTTGAGATTAAAGGAAATTCTAAAATAAACTAAAGTATCCTCTATTAATATCTTTATTTGACAATTATTATTTTATGGTAGAATATTGAATTAAGAAAGAGTTTTCAAAATGCCTGAAATAGAAAAAGTTAAAGAGATTGGGATTTTACCCGGAAATTTTATCATTCATAATGATTTATTTATAACAAGGCTGAGTTATAATTATGAATAAATTTATAGATTCATTCGCACAAAAAAAACCATGGGGGAAAGATGATTGCTTTACTTGTTATTCTTGGAATAGTCTTACTTATTTTATTTTATGGCGTAGCAATATATAACAAATTAATAAAACTTCGCAACACTGTTAAATCATCATGGTCTGATATAGACGTACAGCTTAAAAAGAGATACGATCTTGTACCCAATCTCGTAGAAACAGTTAAAGGATATGCTTCACATGAGAAAACAACTTTTGAGAATGTTACAAAAGCAAGAAATATGGCAATGAATGCTTCATCTCCTGCGGATAAGGCAAAAGCTGAGAATATGCTAACTTCAACTTTAAAAAGTCTTTTTGCTCTTGCTGAAGCTTATCCAGATTTAAAGGCTAATACAAATTTTTTGCAATTGCAGTCCCAGCTCAAAGAACTTGAAGATAATATTGAATATGCAAGAAGATATTACAACGCTGTAGTAAGAGATTTTAATATAACTATAGAGTCATTTCCTTCAAATATAATTGCTGGCACATTTAATTTTAAACAGGAGGAATTCTTTGAACTCGAGTCTCCCGAAGTTGAAAGAAAGCCTGTCAGGGTAAGCTTTTCATAGCTTTATAGTTGAATATAATGAAAGGCAGATATAATAATTATTTTTCTGAACTTTCTCTTCAATTCAAAGTATTATCTTTATTGATTCTTCTTTTAGCTACTCCGGTATTTGCACAGGATTTTACAATAGAGAAATTTCATTCCGATATTCTAATAAAAGAAGATTCGTCAATTACTGTAACCGAAAATATTACTGTGGAATTTCATGGACAAAAACATGGTATTTACAGGGAAATACCTTTTAGATATTCGGATGATAGAGGTAGAACTATAATTACGCCTGTAAATATATTGTCTGTTACTGATAGCAACGGAAACAAATGGAAATACAGTGTTAGTAGAAAAGGAAATATAATAAATATCCGCATAGGAGATCCGAAAAAATATGTTAATGGTTTGCAAACATATATAATTTCATATATTGTAGAAAATGCTATTTTATTTTTTGAAGACCATGATGAGCTTTACTGGAATGTCACGGGTAATTATTGGTGGGCTCCGATCAAAGAAGCCTCAGCCAGTGTTAATCTTGCAACGACAAAACAGAGCCAGAATTTATGGGCTGCCTGCTACACAGGCGCTGCTGGCTCAAAAGAAACTGCCTGCCGTTTTGATACATCAAACAAAACCTGCAGTTTCGTAACCATCAGAAATCTCGGAATACGTGAAGGATTTACTGTGGCTTTTGGCTGGGATAAAGGGCTTGTCTTTCAGCCATCTGCGTGGAAAAGATTTCTCTGGCTTTTGAATATAAGACAGAATTGGGTATTTATAGTTCCTCTAATCTCATTGATTATCATGTTTAATCTATGGAGGGAAAAAGGCAGGGACCCTGTGGTTAGGGATTCAATAACAGTTATGTATGAGCCTCCAAAGTTAAATAACAATTATATAACACCGGCTGAAGCAGGGACCCTAATCGATGAAAAACTCGACCCGAAAGACATTACTTCAACAATTGTTGGTCTCGCAGTCAAAGGATATATTCAGATCGAAGAAATAAAAAAAGAGGGGATTTTATTTAATTCAACAGATTATTATTTAAAGAGAATAAAAGAGCCTGACGATAATTTAAGTGCATTCGAAAAAATGCTTATTAATAAAATATTTACTTCGGATTTACCTGTACCCGGAAGAATGGTTTCTGAAATGAAGAATGAATTTTATAAACATCTTAATCTTTTAAAAAAGACTTTGTATGAAGAACTTGTCTCGAAGAAATATTTTTTTGTAAGTCCCGACAGAGTAAGGCAAACATATATTATTGCAGGCATATTGATTATGATTATATGCAGTTTTATTCTACCAATTGCATCAAATTCTCCGGCTGGCTTGATATCAGGTATTTTGACAGGCATCCCTGTTATCTTATTTGCAAAAGCAATGCCTGTAAAAACAAAAACCGGCGCTAGGGCTTATATGGAAATTCTCGGCTTCAGAGAATTCCTTGAACGCGCCGAAAAAGACAGACTTTTACGAATGGGAGATAAGAATCTTTTCTCAAAATTTCTTCCTTATTCCATCGCACTCGATGTTGTTGATAACTGGGCAAAAGCTTTCGAGGGAATATATCAGGAAGCACCTGATTGGTATGTTTCTCATACTGGCATCGGAACTTTCCATCCACGCAATTTTTCGCATTCAATAAGTTTGGCAACCTCGAGCATGGCTTCTGCAATGTTTTCTGCACCGAGAGGTAGCGGAGTCAGTTCTGGTGGAGGATTCAGTGGAGGTTCATCTGGCGGTGGTTTTGGCGGAGGTGGTGGAGGCAGCTGGTAAAAATATGAGAAAGAAAATTCTGATTTCAGGCTTAATTATAGTTGCTATTACCATATTAATTTTTATCTTATTGCCTTATCTAAAACCAAAAGATAATCTTCTTAAAGTAAGCGGAAGAGTCGAAGCTGATGAAATAGAATTATCCTCAAGAATTTCTGGAAGACTCGAGAAAGTCTTAATAAACGATGGTTCTGAAGTAAAAAAAGGTGATACAGTTGCGATACTCGAAGATGATGAAATCCAATCAAAACACAGGGAGATATTAAACAAAATTGCTGAAATAACCGAGAGCATTAAAGCAGCTGAATTAAATCTTGAATTCACAAAAACCAATATATCACATTCTATTGAAGAAGCAAAAAAAGTTCTCGAGGCATCTGAAGCAAGGCTGAAACAATCAAATACAAAACTTGAAAATACAAGGAAAGAATTTTTGAGATATTCAGCGCTTCTCGAGAAAGATGTGATATCTAAAGAGAGATTTGATTCTATAAAACTTGCCTTTGATCTCTCATCTGAAGAGAATAAAGTTGTTTTGAGTGATGTCGAAAAAGCAAAAGTTGCATTAAAAAAAGCGGAAGATTCAAGAATTTTAATAAATGTGAAAGAACAGGAAATCCTCTCAATGAAAAAATCTCTCGGACAATTAAAAGAATTATTGCAGCAGGTTGATATAAATCTTGGCTATACAAAAATTATAGCACCTGTTGATGGAGTAATTTTGAGAAAAATTGCAGAACCCGGGGAGGTTGTTTCAGGCGGAAGCGTAATCGGCACGATGATTAATCCTGAAAGCATACATATAAGAACTTTTGTGCCTGAAAAATACATCGGAAATATCAGTAATAATATTGAAGCAGAAATATTTACCGATGCTTATCCTGACAAACCAATCAAAGGATATGTTTGTTATATTTCAGACAGGGCTGAATTCACACCAAAAGAAGTTCAGTCATATGAAGAAAGAGTCAAGCAGGTATTTGCTGTTAAAGTCTGTGTCAAATCTTTAAAGAACGGCGAGAAAGATAATAAGATTTCAATTTTGAAAAAAGGTATGCCTGTTGATGTAAGATTTAATATCTATACAAAATAAAATTTCTTTTATCTCCATAATTAATTATGAACGACCCTCTAATATCTCTTAAGAATGTATCAAAGAAATACAGAAAGACTCAGGCACTAAAAAATATTGATCTTGATATAATGCCATCGGAAATAACAGGCATAATCGGGCCTGATGGTGCAGGTAAAAGCACTCTAATGAAAATATGCTCGGGAGTTCTATCATTTGAAGGCAGAGCAAAATTCAAAAACATAGATATAAAAAAACAACCTGAAGCAATTAAAAAATGGCTGAGCTTTATGCCACAGGGTCTTGGCTTAAATTTATACATGGATCTATCTGTTGAAGAAAATATTGACTTTTTCGCTGCGATAAAAAATGTGTCTGTTAATAGACGAAATGAATTAAAGGAAAAATTATTAACAGCAACAGGTCTTTCTCCCTTCAGAACCAGATATGCACGAAATCTTTCAGGTGGCATGAAACAAAAACTCGGGATATGCTGCTCTCTTATTTCTAATCCAGAAGTTGTTTTACTTGATGAACCTTCTACAGGTGTTGACCCTTTATCAAGAAGACAGCTCTGGGAGATTCTCAATAGTTTTATTACAGAAACAGGGACAACTCTGATACTCGCGACATCCTATATGGATGAAGCTGAAAGATGTTATTCAGTAAGATTTCTTCATAATGGCGAGATATTATTTTCAGGCGACCCTGAAAAACTTGTGTCCGAATACAATGACCTTGAAAATGCTTTTTTTAATTTACTTCTTAAAGGTGAGGATACTGCATCCAATGAAGTTCCTTTTGAAAGGAGCAAAATTAGTTCTGACAATATTGCGATAGAAATACAGGGTGTTAACAAGTCTTTTGGTTCTTTTAAAGCACTGGACAATATAAACCTGACAATAAACACCGGTGAGATTTTCGGGTTTCTTGGTCCTAATGGCGCAGGGAAAACAACATTACTTAAGTGTATATTATCCATTCTGAAATCCGATTCAGGCACAATTAAAGTTCTCGGAATTGATTCAAGGGAAAAAGAAATAAAACACAGGATAGGATATATGTCACAGATATTTTCCTTATACGGAGATTTAACTGTTGATGAAAATCTTGAACTTTACTCAAGTCTTTACCGCATTGATAAAGATAAATTCATAGTAAGAAAAGATTGGGTCGTAAATGTTGCAGGGCTTAAAGGAAAAGGTGATACGATTGTATCAAGACTCCCGCTTGGAATCAAGCAGAGGCTTGCTCTCGGATGCTCTGCTTTACATCTGCCCGATGTGCTCATCCTTGATGAACCCACATCCGGGGTCGATCCTGTTGCGAGAAAATCATTCTGGCAGTTAATAAGATCTTTATCCCAAAAACTCGGCATGACAGTTCTTGTCACAACCCATAATCTTGTTGAAGCAGATTTTTGCGACAGAATAGCCATAATGAATGAAGGAAAAGTTATTGCAACTGATACCCCTAAAAAATTAAGAGAACAATTTTCAGAATCATCAGGAGAAGTATATGAAATCTATCCCGAAACAGATCTGGATAAAACAGTTTTTATTTCGAAGAATATATCAATCGCACCCTTTGGGAAAAGATTTCATCTATGGAGCAAAGGACTCACAGAAGATCAAATTCAAAATATACTTTCAGCTTCGAATATCAGAAACAGATACATAAAAAAGATAAAACCATTGATGGAAGATGTGTTTATTTACTTTATTGAAAAAATATCAGTTTAAGTTTTTCAGACTTTTTGTTTGCAGGCTTTTTGGGAATAGATATGATATTTTTAAAAGAAACTTTAAATAGAATTTCAGCTGTTGCAATCAAAGAAATTAAGGAAATAGTCAGGGTCAGGCTTTTTCTTATGCTTGCTTTTATTGTGCCTTTCATTATGTTTAATGTATTCAGTTTTGGAATTAGTCTTGATAACGAAAACATGCCTTTTGCATATATTGATTATGATAAAAGTCAGTTGAGCGCAAAGCTCGTGGAAAAATTCAAAAATAGATACTTTGATTTAAAGCATGAATTGACAGACCTCAAAAACGCTGAAATGCTTTTATCTTCAGGCAAACTAAGAGCTGTTATGATCATCCCTTCTGATTTCTCCAAAAGCATATACAGGGGAAATAATGCGCAGGTTCAATTCTTAATAGACGGTGGCTATCCTTTCAGAGCAATAACTATAAGAGGATATTGTGAATCCATTCTTTCTGCTTTCAATACAGAAATGGCAATTAAGAAATATAAGGGAAAACTTCTGACAACTACTCCGCTAAGAGTTGAAACCCGTTATTTATACAATGAATCCTTAAAAAGCAGTTATGCTCTCGTGCCGAGTATGATTGCAGTCATATTGCTTATGAATCCTGCTGTATTAACAGCCCTCGCAATATCCAGAGAAAAGGAAATGGGAACGATTTATAATATTTATTCAACTCCAATAAAAAAATGGGAATTTCTTACAGGGAAGATAATACCCTATCTGATTATTTCAGCGATAAATTTTATTTTGCTTGTAATCACTGTGAGATTGCTTTTTCATATTCCAATGAAAGGGAACTTTATTGATCTTGTGCCCGGTGCAATTGTATATGTGCTTATTAATGTTTCAATAGGGCTGCTTGTTTCCTCGGTAACAAGGACTATGGTTGCAGCACAGATAGTTACTGTTATTGTAACTGTAATCCCCGCATTTCTTTATTCAGGACTGTTAGTGCCGGTTGCAAATCTTGAAGGCGGAGCAAAAATAATAGCCCGCCTTTATCCAACCATGCATTTTATGAAAATAATTCACGGTGTTTATCTAAAAAAGCTCAATATGGTTGATTTGCTTCCTCATCTCCTTTTTATGATTCTTTATTTTGCAATCTTATTCACATTAGGGGTTACTGTCTTTAAAAAGAGAGAAGGTTGAAATATATGCTCCAATTAATACGAAAGGAACTTTTGCACATTTTGCGTGACAGAGGCTTAATGATATTTATCATATATGCTTTTACATTCGATATTTACCTCGCTGCCAGAGGATTCAATCTCATACCCGAGATGGTTTCCATAAGCGTTTATGATGAGGATAAATCATTTAAAAGCAGAGAACTCGTCGAACACATAAATCCTCCTGCTTTTAAAAAGCCGGTTTTTATCGATAATTATAAAGATATTGATAAACTTTTGAATGAATCGAAAACAGTCATCTCTCTTGCAATACCTTATGGTTTTGAGAAGGATTTATATAAATTGGATGCTTCTTTGCAGGTGCTTGTAGATGGCACACAGAGCTCAACAGCTTATCTCAGCTCAGCATATCTAAATATAATCATCCAGAAATATACACTGGATTTCTTAAAAGAAAGACTTAAAGCAAGCAATATTACTGGTTTAAATTTTATCGAAGCAAGAAGCAGAATACTATTCAATCCTAATGCTGATGATAAATTGTTCGAAGGCATAAACGAATTTTTCATGATCATTACACTTATAGGCATGATTTTGCCTGCTGCCATTCTAATACGCGAGAAAGAATACGGGACAATCGAACAGATAATGATTTCACCATTAAATATAAAAAAACTACTTTTAATGAAAATAACCGCGTCAACCATATTTCTTCTATTTTTAATCGCATTCAGCTATGAAATAATCCTTTCGTTCTGGCTCGGTTTTAACTTAAAAGGTACTCTTTTAGAGTTTCTTGCTATAAGCTTAATTTACAGTTTTGCAACATCAGGTCTTGCATTTATCATTGCTTCAATAGCGAAAAGATTAAGCCAGATAGGTCTTCTTACCATGGTAATTTTTGCACCAATGATTTTGCTCTCAGGCGGCTGGGTGCCACCAGAGTCTTTACCTTTCTGGTTAAGGAAAATGACAATAATTTCTCCGCTAAAACATTATATGGATTCAGGGATAAGCCTTCTTATCAGAGGAGCATCTCCTGAACAATTAGCCTATAATATGATAAAGCTACTGGTTATTGGAATAATATTTATGATAACAGGATACCTTTTGTATAACAAAAGAGTGATAAAAGGATAGGTTAAAAAATTGTGCTTAAGCTCCAAATTTGAAAGTATTCTGAATTCCTATTCTTATCATCATAATCGCAATGGCAGCGAGCAGCAATGCCATTACCTTCGCAATTCCAATTATTCCGCCTTTGCCTATTATATTGGTAAGCTTCTCTGCATTAATAAGGGTTATCCAGACAATAAAAAGATTCAAAATCAATGAAATAATTGTAGGCATAATTCCATAGTGATCCACAAGCAGAAGTATGTTTGTAAGTACAGCAGGCCCTACAATTAGAGGGACGCCTATTGGTACCACACCCACTTTTATATCTGGTTTTATCTTGTCTTCGCCGCTATGAACAAGGTCTCTGACTGCAAAGATAAGAAGCACTATTCCGCCTGCGATCTTAAAATCATCCGATGTAATTCCGAGTGTTTTAAAAATAAATTCACCAAGTCCTATAAATAAGAAGCTTACGATTATGGCAGTTAAAATCGAATCTCTGACAACTATTTTGCGTTTTACTTTAGACATTTCCTTTGTTAGAGAAATAAAAACAGGAAGCAGCATAAATATATTTGTTGCTACAAATAAAGGTATAAAAGTGTTGGGCAGTATTTTTATGATATTTTCCATTATTTTAATTATACATTATAAACATGCTGGTTTATCAGCACATTAGTAATTATTTTGTTGTAGAATATTTAAAAAATAATTCTAAATACTGACAATTAGTGAAAGGATTTTATGCATGACAACTTTTGCTGTTAGTGAAGAGAAAAACAGATGGCTTAGAAAAAGAATGGAAGAACTTAATATTTTTGAAAAAGATATTGAGGAAAAATTCGTGCGTTCATCAGGCCATGGTGGTCAGAATATAAACAAGACCTCAACTTGTGTTTATCTGAGGCATATCCCTACAGGTATTGAAGTTAAATGTATGAAGGACAGAAGCCAATCAATAAACCGTTTTCTCGCAAGGAGAGAACTTATAAAAAAAATCGAAATTGCCACGGGAATATCAGGTGAAGATTCAAAGGTAGAAAAAATCAGGAAGCAAAAAGCAAAGAGGAAAAACAGAGCGGCTATTAAATATACAAATAAAGGGCGGGAGATTCCCGCCCTTTAAAAAATGGATTTACCAGTTGTAGATTAAAGAAGTTGTATATCTCCAGCCATGATTGCTCTTGGTATCCCATTCTGTGTCAACATAAGTTGCTTCAATACCAGCGCTGATGTCTTTGAAGATTTCATAAATAAGGTTTCCGTATGCGTATTGGCTCTGCCTGTAAAATGCGCTACCAACATTGTCGTCTTTTGGATCATCAATTCCGTATCCAAGATTTACCTGAAGATCCTTAAGGGGTTTTACATTCAGCTGCGCCCAACCACCGCTTGTAAGAATTGCATTGCCACTGGCATTGATTGCGCCGCCTTTATGGAAATATTCACTGCCAAGTCCCTGTCCCATATAAGCTTCACCACGAAGTTCAAACATATTGTATGGTATCGCCATCTCAAGAGCAAGGAGATAAGGAGTTATGTTATTGTCATTTGACTTTCCATGTCTGACAGCGGCACCAAGTGAAACCCATGCCTTTTTCTCGAGATCGAGCAACAGTCCGCTATAACCAACTTTAGCCGCAACCCAGGGAAGATGAATCTTTGTATCAGTACCTTCATCATCGCTCCAGCGATAACGATAAACTGAGAGAAGACCTTCAAAGCCACCACCAAGTTTTTGCTGAACAGTTATCTGCGGCGTTCTATTCCAGAGGTTGCCATTGTATCCAGCAATAGCAAAATCAAGAGTTGTGGGATTAAGGTTAGCGATAGGTGTCCAGTCCTGACCTACTCTGATTGATGTATCGCCTTTTAGAAAGTCAACATATGCAAGGCGGATTCTTAAAGCTCCGTTGCTTGAATTATCTGCTGCATTTCCGTAAAAGTCAGTCTCAAAGCGTCCTTTAGTAGTCCATCCATACATTGAAGGACCTTCAATTGCAATACCCAATCTTGTATCACGGACATTGAATGTTGCGCGATCCTTACCATCTGCAGTTTTTGGAATGTATGTGATAAACTCATCTTTACCCATATTATTGGTATCATAAATTGCATCGAATTTAACTTTGCCATAGATATTTAATTTATATTTTGAATTTACCTTTGCTTCTGCAGGCTGAGCAACAGGAGCAGGCTGTTGTACCTGTTTTGACTGCATTTCATTGATTTTCCCCTGTAATGCTTCGATCTGTTTTTTCTGATCTTCAACCTGTTTCATAAGTTTTTCCAGTTGACCCTGAAGGTCTTTAACAGTTGGTTCAGCATAAACAGAACCAGTGAAAAGAACAATCAGGATTGCTACAAAGAACCCTTTGAAAATACCTTTCATGACTCCCTCCTTGGTTTTAATAAATGCCTCTCCTGAATGGAGAGGTTTTGATAGCAAGTTTACCTTTACTTTTAAAAAAAAGCAATGCTTTCATAACTCAAGCACCACCTTTACTGAATCATCATCAGAAGACATTTTCTTAAATCCCATTTTTTCTGCCCTGTAAAGCATCCTTGAATTGATTTTTAATATATCCATCCACATCTTTTTTATGCCAAGTTCTTTTGCGATTTTTATGCAATGAAGCATTAAAGCTTTTCCAACACCCTGCCCCTGCCATTGATCTCCGACAACAATCGCCATTTCAGCATTTTCAAGGTCTGGAAGTCTGCTCATTCTCACTTCACCTATCATTTTTTCAGAATCACCTTCTCTAATAACAGCAACAAAAGACATCTCCCTGTCATAATCAACGTGGCAATAACGGGTTAATTCCTCATGGGATATGTCAGATATTTTACGGAAGAAACGCATTGTCAAAGTATTTTCTGAAGAATTTCTTAAAAGCTCATCAAGCAGGGGTTCATCTTCAGGTCTGATTGGTCTGATAATCACAGCAGGTCCTTCTTTTAATTTGAATATGTCAATATACTGATCCGGATAGGGACAGATTGAAAGGTGAGGCGGACAGAATTCTCCTTTAACAGGAACAAATCCATCAAGAACATCTGCTTCAAGAAGAATGCTTGCATCGAGAACAAAACCATCCTGTTCTGTAACAAAGAATGGATTTATATCAATTTCTTTTATGTGTGGAAAATGGATTACGAGATGAGAAAATCTTACAAGAATTTCTTCAAGATAACGCAGTGTTTTTTCGTATGCTTTATTTTTCTGAAGGTATTTGAAAATTTTTGTTTCAGCCATCATTCTTCTTGCAAGGGATTGATTCAGAGGTGGTAATCCTACAGAATAATCTTCGAGAGCTTCAATTAATTCTCCTCCTGTTCCGAAAACAATAACAGACCCGAATGTCGGATCTTTCTTCGCACCTATAACTAATTCATAACCTCGTTTCAGCACCATAGGCTGAATTATTACCCTTGCATGAGGATCTTTAAGCAAGATAGCAAGATGTTCAAGTTGTCTGAAAGCTTTCTTGACAGATATCTGATCTCTCAGATTAAGTATAACCCCGCCCTGCTCAAGTTTATGAAATAGTTTCTGGGAATCAATTTTCATAACAACAGGATACCCAACTATTTCAGCAAGATGAACAGCATCCTCTTCACTTGATGCTGCAAGTGTTTCTATGACAGGAATTCCATAATGTTTGAATATTTCATTTACTTCGTGAAAATTTAAAATTAGCCTTTTGTCCTCTGCAGCTTTTCTTATTACTTCTTCAGCTTTATATTCATCAGGCTCAAAATCCTTTAATATAACCTCGGGGGTTTCGAGCAACATTCTCAGGTTGTAATCATACCGATACATGTAAATAAAGCTGCGCACAGCCTGTTCGGTCGATACATATGTCGGGATACCATTATTCGTAAGAAATTCTCTTGCTTCAAGAACCTGTTCTTCACCCATCCATGTTGTAAACACTGGTTTATATGGATAAGACTTAGCAGCAGAGACAACCGCTTTTGCAATATCTTTTGTGTTTGTAGCATAAGATGGCGTGTGTATAACCAGAATTCCGTCAACTTCTTTATCCTTCAAACAACTTCTGAGAGCTATCTCATAATCTTCTGGAGTAGCCTCGATAAGAAGATCAACAGGATTTGAGATAAACTTTGCAAATTGAAATTTACCCTGAAGTGTTTTTACAGTATCGTGGCTTAGTGACGCAAGTTCGCCATCGAGTCTTAATAAAGCGTCAATTGCGATTACTGTTGGAGCACCAGAATTACTTATGATTGCGAGGCGATTCCCTTTTGGTCTGCGAAGTTTTGATAAAGATTCTGAAAGATAAAAAAGGTCAAGAGTCTCATCAAGTCTTATAGCTCCAGCCCTCTTGAATGCTGCATCATATACTTTGTCTTCACCTGCCATAAAGCCTGAATGAGTTAAAGAGACATGCGCCGAGGCTTCGTATTTACCTGATTTAATAACCATAATGGGTTTGCTCGAAGCAAAGCTTCTGACAGCAGTCATAAATCTTCTACCATTTTTAATTGACTCAATATATAAAACAATTGCCCTTGTATCAGGATCAACTCCGAGAAAATCTATTAAATCAGAAAATTTTATATCAACTTTTGTTCCAACTGAAATAAAATAGCTAAATCCAACATTTTTACTGACTGCCCAATCAAGTAATGCATATGATAATGTAGCACTTTGCGCAATAAGAGCAATATTCCCTTTGGCAGGAATTCGCGGGAAGAGACTCGCATTTAAGTTCAAGCCTGGTTTTATAAATCCAAGCGAATCAGGCCCGAGAACCCGAATACCATATTTTGAAGCAATATTGCTGATCTTTTCCTGCAAAGCTGGAGCATTTTCTATACGTGTTTTGAAATCAAAACACATCAATATGACACCTTTAATGCCTTTTATACCGCATTCTTCAAGCACAACCGGCAAAGTTGCATTTAAATCTTCAGGACATATTGCGATAATTGCAAGGTCTATTTCCCTATGAATATCCGTTATTTTTGGATATGCTTCAACTCCCTGAACAGATTCAAATTTAGGGTTGACAGGATATACAGAGCCTTTGAAACCTTTGCCGAGAAGATTTTTAAAAACAACGAAGCCTATTGAAGCAGGATCTTCACTTGCTCCGATAACCGCTATTCTGCGCGGATTGAAAAAGAAGTTAAGATTTTTAACCGACACAAAAACTCCGTTTTACTATAAGATTTCTCGTTGGTTCATTCCTTAAAATGATATCATTACTATTATGACACAGCCTCCGGACAGAGAATAAAAATAACTATTCAACCAGGAGTTCAATATTATGAACTCCTGGTTATTTAAAAATTATTGTTTGCCTTTTAGTATTTCATTTACAACAGAAGGATCAGCAAGTGTCGAGGTATCTCCGAGATCTTCTGTATCTCCTCTTGCAATTTTTCTTAGAATTCTTCTCATAATCTTGCCGCTTCTTGTTTTAGGCAGCCCCGGAGCAAACTGAATTTTATCTGGCGTTGCAATAGGACCGATTACCTGTCTTACATGACCGACAAGTATTTTTTTCAACTCAGGTGTTGGTTCAAAGCCTTCTTTAAGGGTTACATATACATAGATACCTTCACCCTTAATTTCATGCGGATAACCAACAGTTGCTGCTTCTGCAACTGCTTCATGACTTACAAGAGCAGATTCAATCTCAGCAGTTCCTATCCTGTGACCTGAAACATTGATAACATCATCTATTCTGCCCATCAGCCAGTAGTCACCGTCTTCGTCAACTCTTGCTCCGTCACCTGTAAAATATTTTCCAGGGAATCTTGTAAAATAAACATCCTTAATACGTTTATTCTCAGGGTCTCCATATGTTCCGCGAAGCATACCAGGCCAGGGTTTTTCTATTACGAGATACCCGCCTTCATTTACTCCTGCAGGCGAGCCATCTTCCTTAAGTACTTTAGGAACAACTCCAGGAAAAGGTCTGCTTGCTGAACCAGGTTTTGTTGCCATAGCACCTGGCAAAGGTGTTATGAGAATTCCTCCTGTTTCTGTTTGCCACCATGTATCTACAATTGGCAGTTTTGATTTGCCAACATGAGTGTGATACCATATCCATGCTTCAGGATTTATAGGCTCTCCAACAGTGCCAAGAACCCTTAAAGATGAAAGATTTTGTTTATTAACCCAATCAGGACCCTCTCTCATTAACGCTCTTATAGCAGTTGGAGCGGTATAGAAAATACTTACTCCAAATTTGTCAACAATTTTCCAGAATCTACTTGGGTCAGGATAAGTTGGTATCCCTTCAAACATTAAACTTGTTGCTCCATTGCTTAAAGGTCCGTAGAGTATATAGCTATGCCCTGTAACCCAACCAATATCAGCAGTGCAGAAGTGTATATCTTCATCGTGATAATCAAATATCCATCTAAAAGTCAGATTAGTATAAAGCATATAACCAGCAGTTGTATGTAAAACACCTTTTGGTTTTCCTGTTGAACCTGAAGTATAAAGTATAAATAGTGGATCTTCAGCATCCATCTGTTCGGGCTCGCAATAATCTTTTATATCAGGGTCTTCTATCTCATCATGCCACCAGAAATCTCTTTGAGGCTCCATATCAACAGGTCCGGTTCTTTTTACCACAATGACTTTTTCAACTGTAGGGCATTCCTGCAATGCCTGATCTGCATTTGCTTTTAGAGGAACGCTTCTTCCGCCTCTTACACCCTTATCAGCAGTGATTAAAATACTTGATTTGCAGTCCTGAATTCTATCTTTTAAAGCATTGGCACTAAAGCCGCCAAATACAACGCTATGAATAGCACCAATCCTTGCACATGCAAGCATTGAGATTGGAAGTTCAGGTATCATTGGCAGATAAATCGTTACCCTATCACCCTTTTTTACACCATGCTTTTTCAAGACATTTGCAAATCTGTTTACTTCGCGATAGAGTTGCTGATAGGTATAAGTTTTATATGAGCCATCGTCTGCTTCCCAGATTATAGCTGCTTTATTTCTTGTAGGAGTATTAATAAACCTGTCAAGACAGTTATAACAGGCATTGAGTTTTCCTCCTATGAACCATTTTATATAGGGCTTATTAAAATCCCATTCAGAGACTTTTTCCCATTTTTTATACCACGTAAGATTTTTTTCCGCCATTTCCGCCCAGAAACCATCAGGGTCATCAACAGAGCGTTTATAAATTTTTTCATATTCAGCAAAACTTTTTATATGCGCTTTTTCGCTGAATTCTTTTGAAGGTGGAAAAGTCCTTTTTTCCGCCATTAAAACATCAATGCTTTCTTTCGACATTCTTCAGGTAACCTCCTTTTTAGAAATTTGTTATTTATTTTATGTTTTTTATTCAGCGCCTATTCCTATATAGGATCTTAATTTCTCAGCATCATATTTAGCTTCAGCTTCTTTTTCACGTCCAAACAAAGAAAACAATATGCCGATTAAGAAAGCTGCACCCATTGAATAAATGCCGGGATTTTTTAAAGGAAAAATCGCTTTTGGCATTTTTGCTTTTGCTTCTTTAATCTGAGCATCTGCCTGTTGTTTTTCTGCTGTAATTGAGGCATCTATTACAGCAACGTCTTTAGTTGTTGCCTTTTGCTGTTCAAGAGCATTTATTTTTTCCTTGGAAGCTGTTTCAATTGCTTTTATTTCTTTTTCAACTGCTGCTTTTTCAGATTTATGAATGATGTCAACCCACACAGTTGGACTTAAGACAATGAGTATTGAAGCTGTAAAAAGACCGGTATATATACTTGCAACAGCTCCTTTAGTTGTAAACTTTTTCCATGTGATAGACATTAATAACGCTGGGAAATTTGCACTTGCTGCAATTGCAAAAGTAAGTCCTACAAGAAAAGCAACATTCTGTCCTTTAAAAAGAATGCCAAGAAGTATTGCTGTAACCCCAAGTCCTATTGTTGCAATTTTGGCTACTTTGACTTCTTCTTTTTCTGCAGCCACACCTCTTCTGATAACACCTACAAATAAATCATGAGAAAATGCTGATGCGCCAGCAAGAGTCAAACCTGAAACAACCGCAAGAATTGTTGCGAAAGCAACTGCCGCGAGAAATCCAAGAAATAAATTGCCTCCTAATGCTTCAGCAAGCAGAGGACCTGCCATGTTTCCGCCTTTATCTATGCTTGTTATAATATCCTGTCCAACAAGCACTGCCGCGCCAAATCCGATTGTAACCGTTAATATATAAAAATAACCAATAAAACCTGTTGCATAAAATACTGATTTTCTTGCTTCACGTGCATCAGGCACTGTATAGAATCTCATTAAAATATGCGGAAGCCCTGCAGTTCCAAACATAAGAGCCAGTCCAAGAGAAAAAGCATCAACAGGGTTTGTAACAAGACCGCCGGGCTCAAGAAATTTCGCTGTATATTTTGCTTCAGCCTGCGCAAAAAGATCTCCATAGCTGAATCCAAATTGAGCCATGGTTAATATAACAAGCAATGTCGCTCCGCCAAGCAGTAAAGCTGCTTTAATTATTTGAACCCATGTTGTAGCAATCATGCCACCGAAAATAACATACGCTATCATTAGTGTTCCAACAACTACAATTGCTACTTCATATGGAAGGCCGAACATTAATTTTATCAAAGTCCCTGCCCCTACCATCTGAGCTATTAAATAGAAAAGAACTGTTATCAGAGAACCTGCTGCCGCAGCAGCTCTTATAGGTCTCTGATTCAGGCGGTAAGCAACAACATCTGCAAAAGTATATTTTCCAAGATTCCTAAGAGGCTCGGATATAAGAAACATTATAATCGGCCAGCCAACAAGCCAACCAACTGAATAAATCAATCCATCATACCCTTTTGTTGAAACAAGTCCAGCGATTCCAAGAAATGAAGCTGCACTCATATAATCTCCAGCAAGAGCCAATCCATTCTGGAAACCTGTTACACTTCTTCCAGCAGCATAGAAATCTTTTGTGGTACGAGTTCTTTTTGCAGCCCAATAAGTTATTCCAAGAGTTGTTATAACAAATAAAATAAAAAACATTACAGCAACAGGATTAAATTGCCCTATGATAGTTTGTGATGCCTGCGGCATTTTTTTATCCTCCTATCTTTTCTTTTACTTTTTTGACAAGCACATCATATTTGCTATTAGCCCAACGAATATAGATGCCTGTGAAAATCCAGGAAAGAACAATGGTTCCGACTGCTATGGGTATCCCTATTGTTATAGCTCCAGAGAGTTTTTGTGAAAGAAAAGGTTTGTTAAATGCTATAAGGGCAATAAACCCGAAATATAATACTAACTCAAGAATTGTCAGAATAAGTGAAATTGTATTTTTCTGACTTGACAATGATTTAAAATCCTCATCCTGAAGAATTTCCTGTGTACTTTTAAGCTTGCTCATCCAATTAAGACCCCCCTTCTTAAATTATTATTTTAAAAATTGTATATCAAACCAGATTTACTGTTTTTATCACCCCCTTTTTCAGGATGCCCTACTTTAAGTAAAGCTCCAAGATTTTTAATTCCAAGGTTTATAAGCGCAGGTATAAACCTTTGAAATATTTGAGCAGTTATAAATGCGTCTGTCAATGCATCGTGAGCACCGCGAACAGGAATCTCAAAACATTTTGCTATTTCATAAAGCCCTGAATCTTTTGGAACATATGAAAAACATGGTTTTGAAGGAGTTTGGGTTCTTATCCATTCGTAAATAAAAAAAGTGTCAATAACAGGATTAGGCATTGGATTTCCAAAAACCCTTTTCATTTCCCTGTTAATAAAAGCCATGTCAATAGAAACACAATGACCGATTAAAATGTCATCGCCGCAAAATTCAGCAAATTCAGATAAAATAGAGTCTATAGCAGGCAGTTCAGATACATCTGAAGGAGTAATCCCATGTATTACAACACTTTCTGATTTAAATTTTGCTTCAGGCTTTATAAGTTTATTAAAATTTTTGCTCAAGTCAATTTTTGACCCAATCATTTTAACAGCGCCCATTGATATGATTGAATCCTTACGTTCATTCAAGCCTGTCAGTTCTGTATCTATTACGGTATAATTTGCTTCAGAGATAGATTTCTCTAAATCTACAGACAGTGTTTCCTGTTTTCTAATTTTGAAAAAATTATACATGTTATTTACCAGATCATTGCTTTATAACGTTCAATTATCAAATCCTGAATTCTGGATATTAAGTGAAAAGTTTCTTTTGCAATTCTTTTTTCAAGATTGCTCAGTGTATTTGGATTTATGAAATTATTGATATCTTCACCTTTTTTCAATTGTTCAAATTGATTTTGAATTCTCAACAATAAAATGAATTCAAAAGCATGAAGAAGTTCATCTGCATATTCTTTAATAATAGTATGTTTATCTTTAAGAGACATTATTCTTTCGATGGTTGAGGTTTCATAAATTCCTTTTTCAAGACTGAAAAGTCTTACAATATCAACCAGAGGAGCAAGCCCTTTGACCTTAAGATTTAGTTTGTCTTTATGCTCACCGCTTTTTTCGACAACAAAAGTTTTAAGAAAACCAATCGGCGGCATGTTTTTTATAGCCATATTTGCTATATATCCAAGAAAAACTTTGTTGTCTTTTACCATATTCATTACATAATCTTTTAGCCAGTCAAGAAGTTTTGTTTCACCATATACAGCCCTGAAATCAAAAAAAGTAACGGAATTTAATATAGCCTCAGAAGTAGGGGTTGAAATCCAGTTGCTGAAATATTTTTTCCAGACATGCAGAGGTTGACGCCACATAGGATTTGTCGCCATAAAATCTGCTGGACACGGAGGAAATCCACATTTAAGCAACCCTTCTCTTACAAAAAGAGAAAAACTCCTGAAATATTCCTGAGCCAGAGATTCTTCTTCTGACGAGGCTGGATCAGCGTAAATTAATGCGTTGTCCTGATCTGTTTTAAATGTTTGCTCTTTTCTCCCTTCACTGCCAAATACAATCCAGCAATACGGCACAGGAGGTTCTCCAAAACGTTCCTCTGCAATCTCAAGAATTTTTCTTACGAGTCTGTCGTTTATTTCCGTTATTATTCTTGTAATACTGCTTGCCTTTGCTCCTTCATTAAGAAGCAACCCAATGATATTATTTATTCTCTTTGACACAGGGACGAGAGCATCTATTGTTGTCTGTCCTTCAATATCTTTTACAATTGATAGAGGTGAAGTTCCCTGAATAAGCATCAAATCATGATTTGTCAAAATTCCTTTAAGTTTCTCATCTTTCATTATCAGCAAATGATGAACATTGTGTTTAACCATTTTCAATATTGCTTCAAAGCAATACTCTTTAACATCAGCTCTTACATGAGGCACACTCATAATGTTTTTTACGGGCTCCTTGCAATCTCTGCCTTTTGAAACAACTTTATCTCTTAAATCCCTGTCAGTAATAATTCCGGATGGATTTCCATCCGCATCAATAAGAATAAGTGAGCTGATGCTGTAATTGGACATTATCTCAGCCGCTTCCTGTATAGAAATATTTTCCGAAGCCTTAATAACATCCTTTGATGCTAATTCACCTACAGGCATGGTAAAAAGAATTTTATCTCCTCCGCTATATACAAGATTCCTATTCTGGATTTCTTTGAATGTCTTGTCGAGATATTTGCTCAGAAAAGAAGTGTGAAAAAATTCCCTTACAGCAGGATTTGTATAAAGAAGATTTTGAATGGGTTCTCTTTTTATAAGATAACAGATAGTGTCATTTACAGCCACAACTGTGGCTCTTGCTTTGTTTCCACCGAATATAAGCATATAGCCTATAAGGTCTCCTTCTCCCCTGTAATCAACAAATACCTCTTCTGATTCATTCTTAATCGAAACTTTAACTTCACCTTTTTTGATTACGTAAATATATTCGGGAGCGGGTCCTCCTTGATATTGTATAGCTGTCCCCTTGGGAAAGAACTCCATCGTAACACCGCTTACAAGTTGTTTTAGAGTAGAGTTGTCAAGAAACTGAAACGGTGGTATTTTGCTTAAAAATTCTATAACTTCTTCTGTTAACATGGAGGCCCCCCTTAATGCGCACTTTTGTATTGTTTTTTTTAAGATATAAAAGGTCGGATATTTGCAGTAAATTTTTTACTTGCATAGTATGCTTATAATTGAGTATAAAATAGCCTCTGTATCGGTAGTTTGCCGACACCAGAGGCTTAGGTAATTTAAAGTATAACAAAAAAATTTTTATAAATGCAATATTTTAATGTTTAGATGTATTTCCCGGGTTAACGGCGGTAAATATTTCTTTTGTGGTAAAATTAGAAATATCAGGGAATATATGCTTATAAAGAATTTAGCAAGAAATATTAATATATTAAATTTGAGTTTATCCCTTATTGCTATTTTATTTGCTTTGTATATTTTTTTGCCGTCATTAAGTGTAAAAGCCATAGTGACACTGCCTCCAGCCACAAAACAAAAAATAGAGGTCTTAGAAGAAACTTATAAAATAAAAACACCATCTCCTGCCGATTATGTTAAAGTTTCAGAAGAAAATCTTTTTCACCCTGACAGGAAAATACCAGCACCCCCTGAAAAAATTGCTGAAAAACAACTTCCAAAGCCTGAGTTTGTATTGTATGGCACACTTATAACAGATGAATTAAGACTTGCGTATCTTGAAGATACTAAAGCACCAAGAAATACACCCGGAAGAGGCAAGAGGCAGGCAGTTATGAAAAAAGGTGACACAATTAGCGGTTTTACAATAAAAGAAATCGAAAGCGACCATATTATTATGACAAGGGATGATGAAACTATCACATTAAAAGTTACAGAAAGCAAAAAAAGTCGAACTATTCAAACAACTCCTCAAACAAAAGAACAACAGCCACCAAAAATTCCTGCCCCGCGTCAAAGAGGTTCTTCAGGCAGAGCAACAAGATAATCATAATTAACGCAGAAAATACAGATATTGCCCAAAAATTTATTTTTGCCATCTGCATTTTTTGAGTTAAAATAAAAAATGTTATCTTCAAAAAGCTTTTCTTCATTGAGTTTCAGAGACTACAGACTATTTTGGCTCGGGCAATTGATTTCTTTATCCGGCACATGGATGCAGTCTGTTGCACAATCATGGCTTGTATATCAGTTAACCAAGTCTCCTTTTTATCTTGGAGCTGTCGCGGCTGCAGGCACTTTACCCATACTTTTATTTACACTGGGTGGAGGAATTATTGCTGATAGATTCAGGAAAAGAAATCTTCTGCTATTGACACAAGCTTTGTCAATTATTCCGGCGTTACTACTCGGAATTCTTACAGATTTTGAAATGATAAAAGTCTGGCAGGTTGCAGTGCTTGCCGCAATCCTGGGGACTATAAATGCGTTTGACATACCTGCGCGCCAGTCTTTTATGTCTGAGCTTGTAAGTAAAGATAGTCTTACTAATGCTATAGCTCTAAATTCTGCTGCATTTCATGGCGCGAGAATGGTTGGACCGGTAATTGCAGGCATTGCAATTGCTCGCATAGGATTGCCCGCATGTTTTTATTTAAATGGACTGAGTTTTCTTGCTGTTATAATTGCGCTCTCAATGATTAAAACAATGGGTGAAAAACACAAAACCACAGCAAGCATTTCAAAATCATTTATTGAAGGTCTGCAATTTATAAAAAGACAAACAGATATTTTAGGATTAATTATAATGATTACAATCTTCAGCCTTATTGCAATGCCTTTTATAACACTTTTACCAGTTTTTGCGGCTGAAATCTTTAAAAAAGGAGCAGAAGGCTTTGGTTTACTTGTAGGAGCAACCGGGGCAGGTGCTTTATCAGCAGCATTATTTCTTGCGTTTAAAGGTGATATTCGGGACAAAACAAAATTTATGTCTTTTTCTGCCTTTTGCATTTCATTACCACTTCTGGTTTTTTCATTATCAAATAATTTCCATCTTTCTGCTTTTACTTTATATCTTACAGGGTTTGGTCTTGTAAGTTTTCTTGCAACTGCAAATAGTTTTATACAGCTCTCTTCACCTGATAATTTAAGAGGAAGGGCAATGAGCGTATATACATTTGTTTTTCTTGGGACAGCTCCAATAGGGAATGCATTAATTGGAACGATTGCAGATTTAATAGGCGCTTCAAAAGCAATAAATATATCTGCTGTAATTTGCATTATTGCTTCTATTGCATATTGCATGAAAATATGTAGAAAATAGTGCTATATTAGCAAATATGAAAATTCTTGCTATAGAAACATCAACAATGCTTGGCGGAGCAGCAATAATGGATGACTCTATTGGCCTGATTGCAGAGATACGTCTTAATGTAAAATCAACGCATTCTGAAAGATTAATGACAGAAATAGATAATCTTATAAGACAATCACTCCTTGAAATATCTGAAATAGACGCATTCGCAATTTCAATTGGTCCTGGTTCATTCACAGGGCTTAGAATCGGCCTAAGCACAATAAAAGGATTATCTTTTGCAACAGGCAAACCAGTTGTTTCAATTTCAACTCTTGAAGCATTCGCATGGAACTTTCCATTTTGCAAGTATCCAGTCTGCCTGCTTCTTGATGCACGCAAAAAAGAAGTATATACAGCGGTTTTCAAATGGACAGACAGAGATTTGATAAAAATATCGCCTGAAAAAGTGATTGGCGTAAAACAATTGTTAGAGGATAATATTTTTTCAAACAGCAACATTTTATTTGCAGGAGAAGGTTCTCTAATCTATAAAGAAGAGATTACAAAAAAGATGGGGTCAAATGCTATTTTTGCCCCACCGGAGAAAATGGTGCCTTTGCCTTCAAATGTTGCTTTTTTAGGCTTAAAAAAAGCCTTAAAAAATGAATTTTCCGAACTAATAAGCCTTGTGCCTTTTTATATAAGAAAATCAGAAGCTGAAATAAAAGCGGATGGGTAATAAATTAGTTATTAGAGACATGGTTGAAGAAGATATACCATGGGTAATGGATATAGAATTAAACTCTTTCAGCACCCCGTGGTCTGAGCAATCTTTTATCAATGAAATTTATAAAAAGTATGCCATTACAAGAGTTGCTGAATTTGAAAGTTTAATCATAGGATATATATCGGTAAATTATCTTTTTCATGAAGCGCATTTATTGAATCTCGCGGTTCACAAAGATTATAGACGAATGGGTGTGGCTACGGCGTTAATGAACAATATACTGCCGGAATTAAAGAAAAAGGGCTGTGTTTTTATTTATCTTGAGGTAAGGGCATCAAATACTGGAGCTCAAAAATTCTATGAAAACTTTGGTTTTAAAGTCCAGAGCATCAGAAAAAAATATTATGGAAATCCGGATGAAGATGCTTTTTTAATGATGGCAAAAATCAACGATGGCTTAAATTAACAATTATTCCCAGACACCTTCTATTTTATAGCCGCATTTCGGGCATGTGTCTTTCAATAATCTATTTTCTATAATACTAAAACCAACACGTTTTATAAGCATTTCTTTACAACCAGGACAATATGTATTTTCACCACCCTCACCCGGAACATTGCCCTCATAAACATATTTAAGACCGGTTTCAAACCCAATTTCTCTTGCCCTTCTTAGTGTTGAAACAGGAGTTCTTGGTTTATCCATAAGTTTATATGTAGGATAAAATTGAGTCACATGCCATGGTATTGATGGATTCACAGAATAAATAAATTCAGCAATATTATGTATATCCTCTTCAGAATCGTTTAGTCCGGGAATAATAAGAGTTGTAACCTCTACCCATACACCTAATTCTTTCATAAGCTTTATGGTTTGTTTTACAGGTTCAGCTCTTGCTCCGCATATGTTTTTGTAAAATTCGTCATTTCCTTTAAGGTCAATATTATTGCCATGAAGGTAAGGAGCGATTTCCCTTACAGCTTCAGGACCTGTATAACCATTACTTACGAACACATTTTTTAAACCCTTTTGATGAGCAAGTTTTGCGCAGTCATATGCAAACTCAAAATAAATTGTCGGCTCGGTATAAGTATAAGAAATACTTTTACAGCCGCTTATTACCGCAGAAGCAATTACATCCTCAGGCGTTGCAACCTGCCCCGGAATATCTCCACCATGTTCCTTTGGATATTGTGAAATTTCAAAATTCTGGCAATGCTTACAGTGAAAATTACATCCTACAGTTGAGATAGAAAATGATGTGGTTGAAGGCATAAAATGGAATAAAGGTTTTTTCTCTATTGGATCTATATGCATGGCAATAAGTCTGCCATAAACAAGGCTGTATAAAATCCCTTCTCTATTTTGTCTTACAGCACATATGCCTCTTTTACCTTCTTTGATAATACAGTGATGAGCGCATAAAAAACACCTTACTTTTTTCTCATCAAGTTTCTCATAAAACATTGCCTCTTTCATGTATGGATTATACCAATATTCAAAACTAACTGCAAATGTGTTTTAAGTATTACTGATATATTTGCTTAGTCTAAAAAATTAATTAAAAATTATCCAGGGAAATCTACTAAAACATTAAATTAAAAATGCAGATAAAATATAATTTATTTTTATTTTTAATGTGTTGCTTTAAATTCAAAAGCTGTGTTATCTTTTTAAAAAACCATGAGCAATTTAATAACAAAACTTAAATCAAAAAAAGAATTCTTATATATAGCCTCTATATTAATTATTTTAATAACCATTAATTTCAGGATATTAAACACCTGGTTTATAATAGATGATACTGCAAATATTTTTTGTTCAAGCTTTGATACTATTAATCTTCTTTTTGATAAAGGCACATACCTTTATTTCAATCAGCTTTTTTTTACTCCCTTACTTCCTATTTCTTTTAAATTAGACTGGATACTTTTTAAAATGAACCCATTAGGGTATCACTTAATCAATCTTTTCGTTGCTTTTTTATGCTGCCTCATGTTTTATAAGTTGCAGAGGATTTATTTTACACCTTTTGCTTCATGGATAGGAACTATTGTTATGTCAATTTCTCTACCAATGTCTTTTGATATAAGCTGGGTTACAAGAAAACATTATTTATGGGGATTTTTTTTCACACTTACAGCTATATATTTTTTCAAAAGCTGGGAAGAAAATAAAAAGAAATATCTTCTGTTATTTTCTCTTATAACTACACTGATATCTTTTTTATTTAAGGAAGCTTATGCATATTTACCTGCGTTAGTTTTCGTTATTTCTGCTGGTTCTATAAGTGATAGAGCTAAGAATTCAACACCCTATTTTCTTATTTTAATAGTATATATTTTCTGGAGAATACATATTCTCGGAGGCATTGGTGGATATCCAGGCTCAATAGAAAAATCCTTTGTTTATCTTTTTAATAAACTGTTATATTTACCAGTAAACCTGTCAAAAAACCTTTATGGTTTATCTTATTTTCCATTTTTATTTTTTATAATATTAGCTTTTCTTGATTATAAATGGCTTATTTTTCTCATTCTGATAATATTTATTGTTATTTCACCCTTTATTTTTTATCCTGCAGAGGATTTTCTTCTTGCAAACAAAGCATTATCATTTGTAGCAGTTTTCTCTTTTATATTATCTTACATTTCAAATAAATTATTAAAACACAGAAAAATATATCTATTAATTTTTTTTCTTTTTCTAATCCCTGCTTTATTCGGATCCATTTCAAAAATAAGATTAAGCCAAAACGCAGTAATTCAATTGTCCTCTAACTATAAAAAAGCATCTGATGAAATACTTAAAAATAGCAATGAAAAAATATTAGTAATCGGGAATTATTCCTATTATTTTTCAAATCTTGAAGACATTTACAAAAAAATGCTTAAAAAAGATTTTCCTTATATTAAGTCTATATCCGATACTGTGGTTTTGCCCTATTTAGATAAAACTGATTTTGATAAGATAATATTGACACAAAATCTTAATCTCGAACAGGATATAGCTTTTGAAAGTGATGTAAAAATTCTTACAGGTTCAGAAAGCAAGCAATTTATTTTAGAAAACCTTAAAAGTAAAAATTTTTCAAACCCGCCAGATGTTAATTTTACTCCAACATCAGATCATGTAATAATAAATATAAATGATTCAAGAAAGGGGACTTATCTAAGGTGCTTATATATGGGCACATATGTAGGTTGTTACCCGATACCCAAAAAATATCTATTCAAATTTAATAAAGTTAAACATATTGATAGAATTGATATAATATTTTTATCTGAAAATGGAATACCAAGCAAACCCAGCAGTTTTGTTCTTCAAAAATAAATAAAATATCATATTTTTAAATTATTATTCTAAAAAGCACTTAACCAAGAAAAGTGCAGATAACAAAAAAATTTATTTTGCCACCTGCACTTTTGATTTATTGCAAATTTTTTAGATTTAATAAGAATAAAAAATATATATTAACGACTCATAAAAAACATAACACAGAAAATTATCTATTTTCATTCGGTTCAACTGATTTAGCACATCTAAAACCATTATTGCAATATTTCGCATCTGGATTTTTCGGATAGCGGCTTGTTGTTCGTACTTCATATATATGGCTATCCCAATTTCCACCACGAAGAATTTTCATAAAACCTTTTTCAGGTCCTTGAGGATTTTTTTCAGGACTTTTGCTGTAATAACTTTCACCATACCAATCAGAAACCCATTCCCATACATTTCCAGACATATCATAAACTCCGTAAGCATTAGGTTTTCTTAATCCAACAGGATGAGTTTTCATATTAGCGCCTGTATCGTGAATCCAAATATATTCTTCAAGTTTATTCATATCACTTGTGCCAGCCCATTTGTCATTAGTGCCACCTTTTGCTGCTTTTTCCCATTCTGCTTCAGTAGGAAGCCTTTTGCCAATTTTTTCACAGAATGTTTTTGCTTCTTTCCAGCTGACACTATCAACAGGCAAATCGCTACCAAGCCAGAATGAAGGGTTTTCTCCCATTACTTCATAATATTGTTTTTGGGTAACTTCATATTTATCAATATAAAATGCATCAAGATATACCTTATGTTTTGGGCGTTCAATTGGATCAAAAGTGCGATCATCGGTACCCATGTAAAACTCACCAGCAGGAATCAAAACCATATCATTATTAGTTACAGTTTTAGGATAATAGGGCTTATAAGAGTTTATTGATGAAACTAAAGATTCGATTGTGTTTTTAATATCTATAACAGAGTTGATTGCATAGAGTTGCCCTGATAGAGATTTTACAGCAAAATTATATTTTGGAAATTCTTTTTTGTCAGGGCTTATAAGCACAGTATAAAAGTTAAACCTATAATCATATTTTTGTCTTACCTCACGTGCTGATTTATATAAATCTTTTTCGCATTTATTGCTGGCATCTGTAATAAGAACAAAATTTACATAATCCTCATTATTATTAAGAATTTCAGCAGCCTTTTTAAGAGCCAAATCTGTTGAGGCATTACCAGCAGGTTTATAATCAGACATTTTTTGACTAAAGGTCTGTTTTTCCGCTTTTTGTAAAGGCATAACAATTTCAATATCATCGCATTTGTCTTTTTCCCTATGCCCGTAAAAAGTCAACCCAATTTTTGCTCCAGCTTCGATTTTATCAATTGTATTAGCAACAACTTCGCGAGCGATATCTATTTTACTTTTATTGCCGAGCATCTGATTCATACTGTTAGAAAAATCAATAATAAACATAATTGATTTTTCTGATGCAAAACCTTGAACAGCAAAACATCCTGAAATAATTACAAAAAATATAGTAGCAGAAATAAAAAGCTTTAAGACCCTCAATTTTTCTACCTCCTTATGAATTTAAGAAAATTTATTATTTAATATTCTAACATATAAACCTCAAACTTATATGTTAGTGTGATTGAGAAAGCAATTTAATTGCCATATTTTTTATATTATCCGGCACATCTTTAAGTTTTAGTAATTCTTTTAGACAATAGTTTTGTTTCTCTGTATTTCTGTTGATAGAATATCCCCATGCCATGTTAAACAGAATTTGATAATCACGGGCTTTTAATTCTTTTGCTTTAGCAAATACCATTTGAGCTTCTCTCTCATTACCAGGGGCTAATTTTATAATACCCATAATAAGATAAGGCTGATACAATGGAGGATTAGCTTCAATCGCCTTTTTTGCATAAGGCAATGCATCTTGAAATTTATTGCCCTGAATCAGCATTAAATAAGCCATATCAGTTAAAACCATAAAGTTGTAAGGATCGAACATAAGAGCCTTATTTAAATTATCTTTTGCGGAATCAAATTTTCTTTGAGCAATTTCTAATTTAGCAATACCATGATAAGCTGCTGATAGAGACGGGGAAATATTTACTGCTGCTTGATAGTAATTATAAGCTTTCAAATATTGGCCTAAGCCACGATAAGATTCTCCTATTAATGATAAAATTGTTGCTTTATCAGCCAATTCATATGGAGAAAAAGCAGAGCTTAAAGCAAAATTATAATTCTCTATGGCATTATTATAATCGCGATTTAAGTTTAACAACATTCCATTCAAAACATAATATTCCTTTGGATATTTATAAAGTTTACCAATTAAATCTTTTATCTTAACAGCTTGTTCTTGTTTTTCAAGAGAAATATACATGAAACCAAGACGATATAAAACATTTAGTAAAAACCCTGAATATTTTTTATCACTGCAAATTTTCACTGCCTCTTTATAATATTTTTCTGCATCTGCAAAATAACCATGAGCGTGACTACTATTACCGAGCGCTATTAAAGGTCTTGGATTATCTCCTGTTTTTTCTAATACATCTTTCCAGAAAACTATCTTATCATTCCATACAAAATTTCTCTGAAATGTCATACCACCAAAGAATATTAGTATAACAATGAAGACTAATAATTTAGCATATCTAAATTCCAGCCATTTCCATGAAAATAATATTAATTGCGCAATAATTCCAAAACATAGCCCAGTTAATGGCATATAATTCCTGTGTTCAAAGTATAAATCTAATCCCACTGCTATAAAACTTTCCAGAGATATTGAAATAAAATACCAGAGAATTCCAAATGATAAAAATGGATACTTCTTTATCTTAATCACTGAAAATATAATAAGAGATAGTACAAACAATATAGCTACAAATGTACTTACAGGTTCAAACATGGTTTTTGATATAGGATAGTTCCAGTAATCAAACACAAGTAATTTAGGCAATGGGAAAATAAATAATAAAAGGTATCTGCTTATAACCCTAAACTCTGTTAAAATATGCTGTAATGGAGTCCAATAAACATCAGCAGCAAGCCAGTTCCTATTTTGAATTGGTTCATTAATATTTTGGAAAAGACTTATAATTTCTGCTGCGCTTTTAATGACAGGAACAAATAAAGATGCCAATATTAATGCTGCAATACCTATTGAGCAAATGAACAATAATTTTTTAAGAAAATATTTTTTGTCAAATTTTGAAATAAAAATATAATCATAAAGTAAAATTAATGGAATTGCCAATGTTGCTATTTCTTTTGAGAGAATTCCAGATATAATACTAAGAGCTGAAATTAAATAAAAGCCAATTTTTTTTGTCATTTCAGTTGCATTATTAGCATAGATGTAAAATAGCACACTAAGTAGAACAAATAAGGTTGCAAGTGAAGCCATCCTCTGAATAATATAAGATACTGCATTAATATTTAAAGGGTGAACAGCAAACAATAAAGCACTAATTAAAGCAATATAAAAAGGGATTTGATTATCTTTTTGAATATTGTCATAATTTTTAATAGTTATAAAGGAAATAAGATAAACCAAATTTGAATTTACAATATATATTAAAAGATTCAAAATTCTGAAATTAAATTGGTCATAAGCATTAATTTTTTGATTTATTAAGAATGTTAAATAAGAAATTATTCGTGTTTTGGATATATTAATAATCTGATCAATTGATGTTCCATAATTAATTAAAATATCATCAAAAGCCCAGATTCCATTTAAAGAATTCGAGTAAACAAGAAATGCTGAAATGCTTATCAAGAAAACTGCATAAGCATCTTGTTTCATTAAAGAAATATTAGTCATTATATTAAAAAATTATTTAAAATATTAACCTAATAAAATCCCCCTTATCAAAGGGGGATCAAGAGAATTTTTATGGAAAAATAAATTATTTTGCAAAATCTGTATTATTTCAATTCACTCTTTCTGAATTAATATGTTTTACATATTTATTATCGCAATTTCATCACTCTCTCATCAAATAAAGAGAGTGATAATTTTATAAACAGAATTGGCTACAAAGAGTAATAAATTAAGTAAATTCAAATATAGCTAATAATTTACAATACCAGCTTCAATTGAATAAAGATAATATTCTTTATACCAATTGTCATATATATAAAGCCATGTTTCTGTTATCTCAGTTGTTGATTTAGGGACTGAAAATTCCTGTATCCTGAGCTTAACAGTTGGCAATGAATAAGTTATATTTAACGCAACCTTTGCCACATTTCCGTTTATTTTTATATCCTGAATATTAAAATCATGATATTTTATTTTCCCAAGTTGTCCAAAGAAAGCATACTTATCCGTTTTAGCCCTAAAAAATGGGTCATACAAATTATATACTGTTTCATAATCTTCTTTCATAAAAGCAGACCAGAATGCATCAATTCTTTGTTTAAGCAAAGCCTCCTTTACTGGAGAGCCCATGTCATCAGAGAGATTCTCTTTGATGTTTGAATGTCCTGCACAGGCTGTTAAAACTAATAAAAAAAATATTTGCGTATATATTAATATCTTCCTCATTTTGAACCTCCGGGAATAAAATCAAAAAGTATGAGTTCTTCTTTACCAACTTTATCATCTATTGATCTCGGTGAAAGAACATAGTATTTCTCTTTTATTTTTATAATGCTGTTATTCATATGCCATAATGCTGTATTGAATCTACCGGGCTCTTCTAATGGTATATCTTTTTCCTGCCAAGTCTTACCACCGTCTTTTGAATACTGCATGTAGAGATTACTACGTATATTTCTATAGTCTTCCCAAACCACAACAACCTCGCCATTTTCAGCAGCTTTTACAACAGGATTCATTGCAGTTGTCAAATCATATGGATAATGCCTGATAGAAACAATTTTTCCCCATGTTGTGCCATTGTCATTTGATGCAAGCAAATAAACCTTGCTCTTTTCTTTTTCATCCCATTTGCCTCCAAAAGCAAGATAGATATTCCCCTGAGAATTATAAGAGACCTTTAGAGAACCAACATCAAAGCCTTTAGTTTCATCAAAAGCAATAGTCTTCCATGTTTTCCCCTCGTCATCTGAATAAGCGCCTTCTATAATTGGAATTCCTTCTCCATAACTGTTAAACCAGAACACATGCAAACGTTTATCAATTTTTATTGGCTCAATGAAAAGAGTTACAACCCCTATTTCCTTAATTTCCACCGGTTCAGTCCATGTTTTTCCTCTATCCGTTGTTTTTGTAAAAATCATATAATTTTTTTTGTTCTTTTCTGAATATGAAAAAGAATATGCATTATTTTCATCAACAAGCAAAGTAGGATAAATTGAATGTGCGTAGCCTGAAGTGATATTATAAGGTTTTGTGAATGTCTTTCCAAAGTCATTTGAAGCTACAGCATATATGCTGTAATCAGATGTTTCAGTGCGTTTCTCGCTTAGCCATGTAACATATACATCACCTTTAGAATTTGCTCCTACCTTAATCCTTGCCAGAGCTTCAGTGGTACTATCATCAAGCAATACAGGATCTGATAGGGTCTTGCCGCCATCATGAGATGCCCTGAGATAGAGCTTTTTATTTGTCCCGCTTATTTTTTCTCTCCACACAACATAAATATGTTCACCCTGAACAGTAAATCCAAACCCTCTTGAACTCTGCTCTGCTTCATCCTTAAAAATAAGCTCTTTACCAATATTAAGATTTTTTACAATTATCCTTCTTGACATATCATAATAAGCGATCCATATATCACCTTTTTCATCGGTTGTAATTTCTGCTCCGAAATAACCTTTAACATTTTCAGCAACAAGTTTTTCATCAGCATATGCTGAGACTGCAAGAAAAAGAAAAATCAAAAATGTAGTAATAATTTTTCCCACAATAAACTCCTTTCATCTTATTTATTTTCAGTTTAAATATTATACCAGATTTAAATTATCTAAAAACTATATCTCATTCAATTACTGCTTTCCATTCCTTTAGCACAAAATCAGGAACAGCCCATTCAATATCAGTTCTATTTTTGCAATAAACTTTTAGTGTAATCTGTTCGCTGTTTTTATTTTCTCCTTTAATTTTTGATCAAATTGATATGCAGCCATTCTTGTTTCCTTATGTTGTTTTGTATCCATACTATTTTTAGTTGCGAGAAATTTTGCTTTAAAATTTTCGCCATCAATATTAATATCCATATCCTTTTCATCAAAAAACCATAATCCGGACTCGGATATGAAAAAAATAATTGAGGTTATTACTAAACCATCTTTTCCGTTTGTATTAAATAATTTTATTTCATCCCATGGTTTTATATCAGATTTGACTATACTACTAATTGAAAAATTCTTTTTACCTTCATTCTCCTTTACAATTTCAGCAAAAGCAGGAAATGATAATAATAATGATATTAAGATAAATATTAATATTAAATTTTTCATATTAATATAAAGCCTCCTTTATTATTTCTAAAATTTACTAAATGTAAATAGTCTGGATTATATAATATACTTATGAATATTTTATGAAAAAACTATAAATAACTTATGAATATTTACGAGCAATATTTACTCTATATTATCACTAAAACATTTATTTACATACTTTAATTAAAACAATTAAATTAAGTGAAATATCTTAGGGATGATATAGGTTAGATAAAAAAATTAAATTTGTCAGAATGCTTTGGAAATTTATTAAAAAGAAAAAAAAGAGGGAGATTTTATTCTCCCTCCTTTTCAATATCTTTACAATTAATTTAAAAACTAATCAGGATAAGGTACATTTCGTACGCAGTTTATACCACCGCAAGCTGTTACACTCACTGAATTTCTGATCCAGTTAAAGTTGTTGAATGTACCAGACATTGTGTATGTATCAAATGTTGCGCCGCCAGTTGTATATTCAAGTTTTCCAATTATCATGTCATCAGTTGGATTATCAAGTTTAAGATTAGCATTTGCATCAATACTTCCAGTTCTGGTATCAATCATTGTCCATCCAGGTCCTTGAGTTGCAGCAAAATCATTATATGCGCCTTCAGTCATAAGGTCACGAAGTGAATCTGCACTTGTGCATACAATGTTTTTAATTTTATTAAAGTCAATAGGTTTTTCATCGTCGTCATAAAGTCCACCATAAAAACCACCGCCTAAAGACGTGTAAATTAACTGAATAGCTGCATTTGCATTACCTGTCCTTTGATCCGCGGAATTATTATCATTTAAAGCATCTGGCAAAGGCACATCTGTTGGAACGCCGCTGTTGTCAATAGGTGTCATAAAGAACTTTGTAGCAAAATTAGCACCTAATGCTGATGCAGGCAGTAATACAACTGGTGTTACTTCTCCAGTTCCTCTTGGTTGGCCAAGGTCTTCTACCCCAAGGCCTGCAACACCACCGATAACCTCACCTTGAAGGTCAAGGCCATCATAAGCAAGCACAGGAGCAGTCTGTGAATTTGCGCTTGAATTGCCTGATGGATTATATGCAATATAGCCCCATGCAGCTCCACCAGCAATTTCAAGAACCATTGCTTCACCATAAAGAGTCCCATCGAGATTTATCCCGTATGTTGTAAAAAATGGTGTATCATTATCAACTATTAGGAATGCTCTTCTTGGACCATCTGCGCTAAGCTTAAAGCTCTGGTCTCCATAACGAGCAGTATCACCAAAAAGCGGTTTACCATCACTGATATTTGCCGCTGCGTCAAATATTACCAAGTCATCTTTTGATGTTGGTCTTTTGAAGCTCTGGTTTGTACATACCTCTGTCTGACCATTGGCAGTTGAAACTTTATACCAGTACTGATAGTGAAGAAGCTGATCAATACCCTGATAATTCCATCCAAGAGATGAACCTGCTGTATTCACCACTGAAACAATGGTAGATACAGCTGAGCTTTTAGTAATCCACGGGAAGATAAGCTGATCTGCTTGAGCATTCTTCACTGTGCCGAAAGCGAACATCATGCAAAATGCTACAAAAACAGCTATTAATACTTTCGATCTCATCAATCATACCTCCTTTTTACTTTAAATTTACTTTTTGCCTTAGTCTGCAGCTAAGAAAACCCCAAATACTCCCTTTATGCTATAACTTTACGTATCACCTCCTTCGCTTCTGAATATCTCTACAATCTTAAATGCTATCAATGATAGCTTATAACTATGAATTGACTCCCACTGCTCAAATAAATATCTTGCGTAAATTGTAAATGAAGGAGTCGGCTTTGTCAAGCATTTTTTTAATAATTTTTCCTTATCATTCTATAGTTAGCAAGTATAACCATATTATCATTCAAGTGTCAAGTACTTTAATAAATATATTTTAAAAATTTTAAGCAAGAAACAGGCCATATCAAAATACCTAATAAACTACTGTTTTTCTTTAATATCATATACCTCATTGTGTGTTTTATGCATCATTACTGTGTTTTTTACATTATACATAAAATAAACAAAAAATAAAAACCTTCTTAAATATTTCAAACAATATTTTTTATTAAACGAATAATCTATACATCTGAATTTTAGTGAGCCAGAGATTAAGCCTGCAAGCTTTTTATCTAAAAATGCAATTGAAATAATGCGGAGGCTGCGAAAAAATTTATTTTTATACATGACTAAATGTAATATCATAATACTGGCAATAACTCAATTTATGAAACAAAATCACGGGTCCATTTTTACTGAGGCTGAAGTCGAAGCGTAAGCCTCAGATATAATATATGCATCTACATTTAAGTACAAAAAAACCATATATTTATGGTGATGGTAGTTTATTTTGTTTCATAAATTGAGTTATTGCCATTTGATTTTGTTATTAGATGTTAACTATGCGCCATGAGCTATGAGCAATATCCGCATTATTTGGGTTTAACTTTTCAATTGCATTATTCAGGCCGGTTAGACAATCAATGATAATCCACTGAATTCATCTGCTCTGTCATCCATTGAATTTCCATAAATATCTTTTCCTGTGAATTTAAAATAAATATGGGACGGGTCAATCGTTGCGTCTGCTGAAGAATTCTGGCTTATCTGAAAAATCACCTGCGCTGTGAGATCATCTTCGTTATAAATTACATATAAAGGATGGGGAAGAAGACAGGCTTCTGTGGGAGCAAGCGGCATTCCCCAGTTATATCCTCCGCCCGGGCTGGTGGCAGGCGCTCTGCTTATCTGCCAGTTTATTATATTCCGGACAGAAGCCGGGTCCATATCTTTGTTAAAAATAAAATTCATCGTAAATAAACTTGAAGACCCTGCCTGTGACAGTGAAGGGTCTAATGAAGAAACAGATGTATTAGGTCCGAGTGTAGTTATAAAACCGTCTGTGTTATAGACAGCAAAAAACTCTGGCGAAGATTTTTGATATATGTAACTATCAAGCAGGCTGGCTGAATCTGTATCATTCAGATTATTCAATATTTTCAGTTGAGCCTTTGCGCTATCAATATCACCCATATCCGCATAGGCATATCCTATATCCACATAAGCGTAATTGAAATCTCTTTTTAGTTCAAGTGTCTTCTGAAAATATTTTATGGCTTCTTCATATTTCCCTAATTTATAACTAAGTTTACCTAAACCGTAATAACCGGAATAATTTTGCGGGGAGAGCTGAATAATTTTTCTGAAAGCATCTTCTGCTTTTTCATATTTTTGTGTTTCAATATATGTTTGTCCAAGTGAATACCAGTTAGTTATAGACTGGGAATTAATTTTTATCGCTGTTTCATATTCTTTTTCTGCTTCATCATAACGCTTCAGGTCAAAAAATACATTTCCAAGACTTATATGTAATGAATCATCCGAAGAAGAAATCTTTATAGCAGACTTATACGCATTGATTGCATCTTCTGTCCTGCCGAGTCTGATATAGGATAATGCCTGGAAATTATATGCTTTAGCAGCATTTTCAGTATTTGGTGAAAGAGCAGCTACTCTTTTGAATTCCTCGAGTGAAGTCTCATAATTGCCCTTTTGATATTGATCAATACCGCGAGAAAGAGCTGCATTGACAACCACATCTACATTAATACTACTTTGATATATAGCTGTGAATATTTTATTAGCACTATCTTCTATCTGTATTTCCATATTTTTTCTATTTCCTGTTGCACAACATTTAAATTTTTTAATTATTATTTAGAGCCATAATTAACAAATTGTCACACAATATTTAATTCATATATATTTTTCGGAATAGAAAAGATATTTCTTTAATTGAATATACTTTTGACTCATCTTTGCTATTGACTTTGGGCTTTTCCCTCTTGAAAGCTCTTTATTATATAAGCTATTATGCATAATGAAGAAAAAACAAAACCTGCGTCCCGGATGGGATGAATATTTCATAAACATTGCTAAAGTTGTTGCAACACGCGCCACATGTTTCAGGAGAAAATATGGTGCTGTTATAACTAAAGATAATATTATTGTCAGCACAGGCTATAATGGCGCTCCTGCTGGAATGAAAGATTGTCTTGAAGTCGGAAAATGCACGAGGAAAGAGTTGCAGATTCCGCACGGAGAAAGATATGAATTATGCCATAGCGTACATGCGGAAGCAAATGCAATTATAAGAGCTTCAGGAGAAGAATTAAATGGAGCAACAATTTATATATCAGGAAGCGATCATGACAGCGCTGAATGTTTGTCAGAACCATGCATGATGTGCAAGCGCATGATACTAAATGCTCGTATTAAGAAAGTTGTTTATTCAAACGGGAAAAACGGAATCATTATTGTTAATCCTAAAAAATGGCTAAAGAAAAGGGTTTAGAGGTGATTTAATGCAAACAGTACTTGTTACAGGTTGTGCAGGTTTTATAGGATGGAAAGTTTCCGAACATTTACTTTCTCAGAATGTAAAAGTTATTGGTATTGACAATATGAACGACTATTATGATCCCCTGCTAAAAGACTGGCGTCTTAATAATTTAAATTCAAACAGTAATTTCCGATTTCATAAGTGCGATATAGCAGGGTTTGAGTCTTTAAGAAGGATTTTCGCAAGTTATCAAATAGATGCTGTAATAAATCTTGCCGCAAGAGCAGGTGTCAGAGCATCTCTTGAAGATCCATGGGTCTATCTCGACACAAACACAAAAGGGACTCTAAATCTACTCGAATGTTGCAAAGATTTCAATATTCCAAAATTTGTTCTGGCATCTACTTCGAGTCTATATGCCAATAACCAGATGCCGTTCAGGGAAACCGATCAGACTGATAAACCACTCGCCCCATATTCTGCAACTAAAAAAGCAGCGGAGGCTCTATGCTACAGTTATCATTTTCTTTATGGAATTGATATAAGTATTCCGAGATATTTCACTGTATATGGACCTGCAGGAAGACCTGACATGAGCATATTCATATTTGTTAAGAACATTGATAATGGAAAGCCCATAACTGTATTCGGGGACGGGAAACAGCAGAGAGATTTTTCTTATGTTGATGACATTGCAAACGGAACATTAAAATGCTTACAGCCCTTTGGTTATGAGATATTTAATCTCGGTAATGACAACCCGGTTGAATTGATGTATGTAATAAATCTAATAGAAGAAATGCTCGGGAAGAAAGCTGTTATAAACTTCAAACCGAGACATCCTGCGGATGTTTTTGCAACATGGGCACATATTGAAAAATCGAGAGAGAGACTAAACTGGCATCCAACCACGTCTATTGAAGAAGGCATCAAAAGAACAATTCAATGGTATATTGAAAATAGAGATTTTGTGAACAATCTCAAAGGCTGATTCAATGCAAAAACGCCTCCAGAAAATCCTATCCGAGATGGGTATTGCCTCAAGAAGACAGGCCGAAGAAATGATTCTTGAAGGAAGAATCACTGTTAATGGCCGCCTTGCAAATATAGGAATGAAAGCTGACCCGCACAAAGACCATATTAAAGTTGATGGAAAATTAATTGTTCGCAGAGAACCAAAAGTTTATCTCGCTTTTAATAAGCCGAGAGAAGTCGTAACAACACTGAATGACCCTGAAGGAAGGCAGACTGTAAAAGATTATTTAAAAAATGTAAAATATAGAGTTTACCCTGTTGGAAGACTCGATTATAATTCTGAAGGTCTGCTTTTGCTTACAAATGACGGAGATTTTGCAAATTCTATTATGCATCCGTCAAAAAAAATACTTAAGACTTATCAGGTAAAAGTTAAAGGCATACCCGAAGAAAAAGATCTTGATAAATTAAGAAAAGGCGTCAAACTCGAAGACGGGCTGACAGCGCCTGCAAAAGTAATAAAATTAAAGACTACAGAAAATAATGCATGGATAGAAATTACGATCCACGAGGGAAGAAACAGACAGGTTCGCCGGATGTTCGAAAGAATAGGTTATCCTGTAATAAAACTCATCAGGATTAGAATTAATGGTATCAGGCTCGGCAATATGAAACCCGGAGAATATAGGTTTCTCAATCCTGAAGAAGTAAATAAATTGAAATCGGAGGTTAAATGATCAGGGATAAAGGATGCGGTGAAATTACAGAAGCTGACATTGGCAAAAAACTTACCTTATGCGGTTGGGTATATCGCAGAAGAGATCACGGTGGATTAATTTTCATAGATCTAAGAGACAGAAGCGGTGTTTTTCAAATAGTCTTCAGCCCTGATGTTTCAGGCAATGCTCATGAAAAAGCGCACAATCTGAGAAGCGAATTTGTTTTGTCAGTTTCAGGAGAAATCAGAAAAAGACCGGAGGGGACAGAAAATCCCGGCATGAACACAGGGCATGTTGAAATGTATGTTGAAAAAATTGATATTTTAAACGAATCTTCGCCTTTGCCTTTTACAATAGAAGATGCAGCCGAAGCTTCCGAGTCTTTAAGATTAAAACACAGGTATCTTGATCTGAGAAGACCTGAGATGCAGAGAAATTTAATAATAAGGCACAGGGTTACAAAAATAATCAGGGATTACCTTGACGAAAAAGGTTTTCTCGAAATAGAAACACCAATGCTCACAAAATCTACTCCTGAAGGTGCGAGGGATTATCTCGTGCCAAGCAGATTAAATCCCGGCTGTTTTTATGCATTGCCACAATCTCCACAGATATTCAAACAGATTTTGATGGTTTCAGGACTTGAGAAATATTTTCAGATAACAAAATGTTTTAGAGATGAAGATCTTCGTGCTGATAGGCAGCCTGAATTTACACAGGTTGACATAGAAATGTCTTTTGTTGATGTGAATGATATTATCTCACTTATAGAGGGAATGATACATAAACTTTTCAAAGAATCTCTCGGGATCGAGATTGCAATGCCATTTAAAAGGCTCGGTTATAGAGAATCAATGGAAAGATTTGGAAATGATAAGCCTGATATGCGTTTTGGACTTGAACTTAAGGAAATGGCAGATCTTGCGGAAAAAGGCAGTTTTAAAGTTTTTCTCGATGCCATCAGGTCAGGCGGAAGAATTAAAGCTATAAATGGGAAAGGAATGGCTTCGCTTTCTCGTAAAGAAATAGATATGCTTACAGAAAAAGCAATTTCTTACGGCGCAAAAGGTCTTGCCTGGATAAAAGTTAAAAATGGCTTTGAATCACCTATAACAAAATTCTTTCCTGAAGATATATTGTCACAAATGGCAAAAAGGCTCGAAGCAGAAGATGGGGATTTGATGCTGTTTGTCGCTGATAAAGAAAATATTGTTTTCGATGTGTTAAGCAGAATGAGGCTTGATATTGGCAAAAATTTAAATTTAATTAAAGGCGGTTTTGAATTTGTGTGGATTACGGATTTTCCTTTGCTTGAGTGGAACGAAGATGAGGGCAGATACGAAGCAATGCATCATCCATTTACATCGCCAATGGATGAAGACATTATTAAATTAAATTCCCTGAACATTTCAGAAATGGGAACCCCGGGTTCTGAACTCTCACGCTTAAAAGCCAAGGCTTATGACATAGTTTTAAACGGTTATGAAATTGGAGGAGGCAGCATCAGAATTCACAAACGTGATATTCAAAAGAAAATGTTCGAAATACTCGGAATCTCCGATGAAGAAGCAAGAGCAAAGTTTGGATTTTTACTGGAAGCTCTTGAATATGGCGCTCCTCCTCACGGTGGCATTGCGCTCGGATTGGACAGGCTTGTAATGATTATGGTAGGGGCTTCGTCAATCAGGGATGTTATAGCATTCCCGAAAACCCAGAAAGCTTTCTGTCTGATGAGCGGCACCCCATCAGCTGTTGATCCCAGACAATTGAGAGAGCTTTATATAAAACTTAATTTGCCTGAAGTGTAATTAATCCAGAGGAAATTACAATTCCATGTTCATTGCAAATAATAACTATTTGCATTATTTTAGTTAAAAATCTGATGTGTAATTTATATAAGATTCATAATTTCTTTTTGTTTCATTTATACTGTCGCCGCCAAATTTTTCGAGAAAAGCATCTGCAACAGTCAGTGCTGCCATTGCTTCTGCTATAACAGCAGCAGCAGGCACCGCACAAATATCTGAACGTTCATAAGCAGCTTCTACTGGTTTTTTTGTGATAATATCAATTGAATTAAGAGGCTTGCGCTGAGTAGGTATGGGTTTCATGGCTGCGCGTAAAATAACAGGCATACCATTAGACATTCCGCCTTCAATTCCGCCTGCGTGATTTGTCTTTCTATAAAAACCTGCGCCCGCTAACTTACCTCTCTGTTCTTTTCTGTAGAATATTTCATCCATAACTTCTGAACCAAATCTTCTTCCCATCTCAAAACCATCTCCTATCTCAACTGCTTTTATTGCCTGAATACTCATTATAGACCGGGCAAGTCTGGCATCAAGTTTTCTATCCCATTGAATATAACTTCCGAGACCAACTGGAAGTCCTGTTATAAAAACCTCAAAAATACCACCGAGTGAATTACCGTTTTTAATAGCTTTATCGATAAGCGCCATCATTTTTTCTGAAGCTGTTTTATCAGGACATCTTACAGAAGACTTTTCCGCTAAATCAAACATCTCAAGAAGTTTCCCGGCAGATGTTTGATTTTTGATTTTTGAATTTTGAATCTTTTCCTTCCCTATCTGAATAACATAACTCCCGATTTTTATATTAAACTCAAAAAGGAATTTTCTTGCTATCGCACCCAGAGCTACTCTCATAGCAGTTTCTCTCGCGCTTGACCGCTCAAGAATATTCCTTATATCGTGGTGCTGGTATTTTATTGCTCCTGATAAATCTGCGTGTCCGGGTCTTGGTTTTGTTACGGCCGGGATTGAACCTTCAAATGCTGCAAGAGAAGACATACCCTTTTCCCAGTTCTTAAAATCTCTATTTTCTATGATAAGTGTAATTGGTGAGCCGATTGTTTTTCCCCATCTGACACCTGATATAATCTCTGCATGGTCTGCTTCAATCTTCATTCTACCGCCTCTGCCGTATCCACCCTGTCTTCTTTTAAGATCCGTATCAATATCTGCCGAAGATATAGAAAGGCCAGAGGGGATGCCTTCCATAAAACCGACCAATGCTTTTCCATGAGATTCACCGGCAGTAAAATATCTGAGATTTGACATTTTGACAAAGCCCTTTCTTTTATTAATAAAGGTATACATAATATTCTGGACAGATTCACCTAAAAATGCAAGAGCATCATTATTGACAAAATACAAAAAAAGAATAAATTATTTATAAATGAAAATTAAGGTTCTTTCAGGTTATTTCTTAATAATCATCATTTCTTTTATGCTTCATTATATAAAACCGGGCAGAATGTATTATGGCATTCTTCCTGTTTTAATGATCGCATATCCTGTTTTTTCAGGTAATAAAATAAGGCTGAATTTCTCCATAAGGGATATTTTGATTGGTTTTTCTATTTCATTTATTATACTTCTTCCATATCATCTTGTATTTGGTGGAGACATTGAGAGAATTACATTTGCTGAAGTTCTTTTTCAATTTATAGGAGTTGCTTTTCCCGAAGAAGTTTTTTTCAGGGGATATATTCAGGAATCTTTTAAAAGAAATTTTAAAGCAGTTTTAATAACAAGTCTGCTATTTTCCTTATCACATCTCCCGGAAGCAATGTTTTCAAATGACTGGATTTCTTTACTTAGCTTTTTTCCGTCTTTGATCATGGGTTGGCTTTATTTAAAAACCGGTAATATTCTGCCGGGTGTGATTTTTCATTTTTTTGCGAATGTAATATATTAACCAAAATAATGAAGATGCCTGCATCATTTGGGTTAATCGGCTTTTCTTCCTATAATTAACAATATAATTAAAGGAATTAATAACACTATTGTATCAGCTAAAGCTGTGGGAGTATTCTGTATGCCACCTATTGAGCAACCACCGCCTCCTCCGCCACCTGAAGATTTTTTTGTAATCGCACTTGCTTCATTGGAATAAGAAGATTCACCTATTTCATTATATGCTTTTACACGATAATAATACCTGGTATTTTGTGTAAGTCCTGTATCAGAGTAAGTAGAGATGTTAGCGCTTGTTGTGCCAATAAGCTCATAATTTCCTGCATCTCCGGTCTTTCTTTCTATCATAAATCCTGTTTCATTATCTGAATTGTCATTCCATGATAGATTAATTTGCGTTTTTGAGATTGCAACTGCAGAAAGTCCTGTAGGAGCAGATGGAATTGTGGCGCCCAGTGCTGAAGCAGCATTAAGTCTTCCGCCGGTAATGGTCTTGCCTGTTAATGATGATATTTTATCTACACCATTCAATATTCTATCCTTGACCTGAGCATAGGTTAATGAAGGATTTGCCGAAAGAATTAGACCTGCTGCACCAGAGACAAAAGGAGCTGCCATTGATGTACCATTCCATCCACTCGATTCATATGAATAATTGCTTACAGAAATGGAGTATTTTTGAAGAACTACATCATCAATATTTATACCTTCGTAGTTTACTAAAGAGTCTGATTTTAGTCCGAATCCAATATAAAATTTGTCGAGTAAATCCGCCGCAGATGTTATTTCGTCGGTGTAGTCAGAAACATATGAAGGATTATTTCCGTCTCTGTAATCAGCCCAGTCCCAGAATATACCATCCTGTGAATAATTCATGTAAAAAAAGTCATTTGTGGTGGTGTCTATATGACCTTTCCATTTGAAATAAAGTCTGTAAAGGTAGTTTTTTTGTGAATTAAATGATGTTTTATATCCTGCCCATGAATTGGTATTGCTCAGATAATCTGTTCCGGGGCTATCTTCAAGACTATTAGTGCCATTTATACCAGTACCTTCGGTGATTGCCCATGTGCTCTGGGTTCCGCCCTTTTCCCATCCGAGCAAAGGCAAAGAACCTGAAGCACTGTCAAAGTTTTCGGAATATAAGATAACCGGGCTGCTATAAGAGAAATGGGGCACTGTGCTATAAATTGACACACCGGGTGCAGCGAGATGAACATTGGTACTACCGTAATTTGAAAAATAGGCTAATTGATCATTCTGGTCTGTTGCAGCAACAGAAATAATATTGGGAAGATTATAACTTGCTGGATAAAATGGAGATATATTATTGTTATTGCTTTCATTTCCTGCTGCGGCTATAAAAAGAACATTATGCTGTTTTGCATAGTTAATGGCTGAATAGACTGTTGCAGAGTAATCATAACCACCCCAGCTCGCATTAATTATTCTTGCGCCATTATCAACAGCGTATTCTATTGCTTCAGCAGCTCTTGCCACATCACCTGTGCCTGTTACTCCAAGAAATCTGAGCACCATAATTTTTGCAGACCACATCACACCCGAGATGCCTGTATTATTATTTCCTTTTGCAGCTATAATTCCTGCCACATGTGTTCCATGCTGATTATAATCTGATGGGTATCCATCATTGTCTATATAATCCCATCCATAAAAATCATCTACATATCCATTGTTGTCATCATCAACTCCTGTGCTGCCATTCACTTCAACTGTATTTACCCATATATTGTCTCTTAAATCAGGATGGTCATAGGAAACTCCGGAATCGAGAACTGCTATAATGACACTATTAGAACCTTTTGTAACTTCCCATGCTTTTTGTGCGCTTATATCAGCCCCGGGCGTTCCGCCAAACTGTCCCGTGTTATTTAATCCCCATTGCTGATTATATCCGGGATCATCGGGGATAGCCGCGGTGCGGACTATATAATTGGGTTCAGCGAATTCAACCTCAGGATAAGATTTATAATATTCAACAGCATCCTCAACAGAAGTTTCTTCAGGCACTCTGATATGCTGAATTTTTAAGTGTTTAATATCTCCTATCTTCTTTGCATTTATATTTTTATGCAACATGTTTATTTTTATTAAAGATGTTCCGTCTTTGAACTTAATGAGTATTTCACCGGGCATGTAATTTTTTAAATTAGTGGGTTTGAATAATGAATTATTGTTTGAGTTTATATCAAGTTTATTATTAAATGCTATTTCGGTATGATTGATATCCGAACCACATGAAAAAAAACTTAAAAACATGATTGCAACCAGTATTATCCTTAGCATAAATCCTCCTTTAAATTGGGAACTCACCTTTTAATGGAATTAAATAATAACCCGGGGATACCCTGTATTGTTCGAGTCCTGCAAACAAAAGATGATTGTCAGTGAAATTTTTATCAGGCATTATTTCAAGAGTTGCATCCGCGATATAATCTTTTACGCAACCTCTTAATCTTGCATATACATTTCTCCCGTCAAATGAAACAGATTCTATATTAATTAAATTGTTATTGATATTAATTGCTCCGGACATTGAATGGAAAAAACTTGCTGGCGTTTTAATTCCTGATATCTCAATATCTTCAAGTGATAGATTTCTGGAAATAAATTCAATATGTGATTCGCTGTTATTAAAAATAAGTGAACCCGATATATTTCCCGAGCCTTTTATTTTTCTTTTTCCTAAAAAAGACAGAGCTGTTAAATCCAGATCTTTAAACTCGAGTTTACCGTTCGTGTTTTTTTTCGATAAACTTATAAATCCTTTGATTTTTCCTTTTTTAGAATCTGCCTCAACTGACATATCAAGATTCTTTACTAGAAGTTTAAAAGGATTTATTCTTGAATTTATGTTATTCAGAGTCATTATTTCTTCCTGCCCGGACTTTATAATAACTTCGTCAATGAATAAATCATAAAGAAAACCCTTCTTGAATCCTCTGATTTCAATTTCTAAAAAATGATTTTCAGCAGCATCTTTCATAATATTCATTATCGTTGATTCTGAGAATACGAACCATAGTGCCCAAAAAATAAATGGGAGAATAAATATAAAAGCGAAGCATATTCTGAAATTTGCTTTTGTATTTGTCACTTTTGCCTTATGTATGAAATAACCATATTTATATTGAGAAGTTGTGGATTTTCAAAATCTTTTTTTATAGTAATCTTTTTAATTGATAGAAGAGAAGGAGAATTTTCGATTCTGTATAATATATTCAGCAATTCATTCATAGATGCTTTTTCCACAGAAATTTCGGTTGCTTCTTCAATACTGTCAATTGTCTGATTGCTCCCAGAGTTTTTAATACTTTTCAACTTATTTTTTAATCCCATTGATGAAAATATCTCGTCGAGAATTTGAATTATTCCAGCAGCTTTCCCTGTTCTTTTCTTTGATTCATAAAAACTTACTCTCTGGTTAAGATATGATATTTTATTTTTTATTCCTGTGATTTCTTTCTGCTGCGCCTGCAGATTCATTAGTTCCTTCCTGTCATTATTTAGTTGTTTAAGCCCTGATATTATTAATATTGACAAAACTATAATAAAAACTGCGGGATAGAGAATCTTTTTATTGTTTAATATCTTACTCAAGTTTTTTCTCCTGTGCTGTAATCGTAAAAAGCATCTTATTCTGCAATGAAGATTTAGAGTCTGAAATAACAACGTTTTCAAAATTGCGAGACAAACTGTCTTTTATTTGTTGAATATCATTAAGATTATCTGCCTCTCCTTTGAGCGTAAGGTTTCCTTTCTCAATTATTAACTCATTGAAAATTGCGGACCTGCGTTCCAATTGCGAAAGGAGTCTGAGAGTATTCAGGCAGGATATGCCGGATAAATAGCTGTTTCTGTCAATAAGCTCTTTAAAATGGGACTGTAGTTTATAATATTCATTAACCACATTTTTTTCTTGAGGGTAAAGTTCGAGATATTGTTTTCTTATTTCTTTTTTTATATTCGAGATTTCACTTCTTGTGGTATATAAATGAAAAATAATATCAGCGGATATTGTGAAAAAAATAAGAAGCAAAAGGATTGATGCAATTTTCAATCCCTTTTTCGTCTCCTCTAAATGCTGTTTGAAAACAAATTCTCCTTTGCTTAGATTTATTGAAGGGTTGATAATTTCCTCAATTGCGTATTTAATTCTTTGGGCATCATCAATATTGACAGGATTTATAAGTTTTTCAGTCGAAAATTCATTTAATACACTCCTTAGTTCAATGGAAGTTATCAAGGATGGGGTTAATGATGAAGCTTTTAAATCAGAAAGAGTCCTGCCTAAAATAAGTTTTTCGATATAAACAGCAAGGACTTTATATTTGTTATCGGTTTTATTGAGAACTACAGCATCCATTATAACTTTATCAGAACCGCCGAGTATCATGCCTTCAAGTTCAAATGGTAAAACCTCGAGTATTCTTTCTTTATCTCTAAAGGGCAGTTCAAGCACCCTGAAATTAAGCATATTGATGGGAAGACTTATATTCACATCAATATTACCGGAGTTTTTAATTCCAAAATCATAATTTCCTGCTTCATTAACAACTTTTGTTTCTACATGTTCAAATCTGCCATGTTCAATCGAAAATAAATAGCATCTTGTTTCGTCATTCTTAATATCAATGAAAAGAGACTTCATTAATATTCTCTCCAGTATTCTATTCTGCCTTTATCTTTATTCAATACGATATCTATTATCCTTTTTATATTTCCATTTGATGCAATGGCGTGTATTGAGAATATTGATGCTTTATCTGTTATTTGATTTGCAGAAAAAGAGGTTCCAGCTTCTAAATTAAAGTCATGATAGGTTTCAAAGGACTTTGCTTTTCTCCTCTGTATTAAGATATTTGCTTTATCTTTTGTTACAGGGAATATTCCTTTACCTTGATCGAAAAGGCTCATTAAAACAAACTCTCCTGCAGTATTGATATTGATAATAAGATTATCACGGGTTCCATAAACAGTAACATATGGTGATAATTTATCATAATCACTTCTGTTTATTCCATTAATCAACAGCAGTTCATCCACACTACTTAGAATGCTATTTTTCGTCATGTTTTCTGAACCTGTTACACACGGAGTAGTATCAATATCTATCCAGTCCACAACTCTGTCCGCAATTGTTTTGTCTAAAGACAATAATTCGAGAAGTTTCTGGAACGATTTATAAGCTGTTACATTAATAGTTCTTCCATCAGGATATACAAGACTATTAAGATTAATTTTTCCTGTCTCGTCTTCTATTTTTATTATTATTTCTCCGTTAAAATTTTCAGAAGGTTCCTTAAAAGACATATCTACTGTATCAGTGAATTTATCATTCAAATTTTTTATATATCTTACTGCCAGATTTATGCCTGATTTCGCAAGGAGTGAAAGTCTCTGGCTGTCACGCCAGTTATAAAGATCATTGGTTCCAGTATAAACTCTATACGAAAACTCAACTACCATTGCTGTTAATAAAGCAAGCACAAGCAGGACAATTACAAGAGCAATGCCTTTCTGGTTTTTGAACTTAAATTGATTTGCCATACATTGGTTTTGCGATATCTGTAAGAATTATTTCCCTGTCTTTTATCTTAAATACCATGCTTATTCTTATTTGTTCAGGTGACTTATTATTGATTTCCGTATCCCATGTCTTTACCCATTTATTCTCAAATTTAGCTTCGAGAGAGAATCCTTCGATCCCTTCAATTAGATCCGCAGTGTTTTCAGGTTCATCCTGTGAGCCTGATTCAACATTTTTGTAAAGCGTCAATCTACCGTCTTTTTCTACAACATAATATGAAAGTCTTGAAAGGCCGGGCTTTAATGATGAAAATGTTGTAAAAATAATTTGAGAAGCAGGCTTCCCATAATAATCCTTATCTTTTATTTTTATTTGTGTATCTTTTATTCTCTCGTCAAAGACTGCTGATTCAAGCTCACACCTTATGATTTCAATAGTTTTTCTCGCTTCCTGTAGTCTTGTTATAGATTCATCCGAATTTTCTGTTGCCCTCTGAAGCAAAAAAAATGTGCCGTAAGTTACCACAAGAATTATTGATAGTATAGCAATAGCAACAAGAACTTCAATTAAAGTAAAGCCATTAATTGATTTTTTATTTAAGAATATATTCATTGAGTTTAATTTCTTCCCTTCCAGATCTGATTGTCACAATAAATTCGGAAATTCCGGGATATGGAGAATCCTGTACAATCGTCTCAAAAGAGTATTGTTCATATGGTTTTTCGAAGACCCCTTTTTTATTTTCCGGATTGCTTTCCATTTCGGATAAGATTTTCTTCGCAAGCATGGTGCCAATTGTGACTGTCTCCTGTTTCTCCACTATACCGAGATGGTAATTTACAGTGTAAATCAGGGTGACAAGCAAACCACTGATTATTGCGAGAGATATTAAGACTTCAAGAAGCGTAAAACCCTTTTCCTGACAACAATAATTTCTAAGCCATAACATTTTAATTATAAATTTTTATTTTTCCATTAAGATGATTAAGTGAAACTATAAAATTTTTATCGTCTTTATTCAAATGTACAATAATATTCTGCTGAATTCCTGTTGGAGGAAAGAATAATGTTAGTTCCCCTTTGTTAACCAGTCCGTTTGATTGGGTCTCAACTCCTGAAATATTTTCGAATTTCTTTTTTCTTTCTCCTTCTTTTTCATTCCATATGAGAAGGTGTTCATCAAAGTTAAAGACAATCGAAAAAGTCTCTTTTGAAGAGGAAGCACTTTCATTTAGATACTTTAATATAGAACCAATTTCACGAGCTTCGGATTTTAATTTATTTTCGCCGAAAATATCAAAAGAAGGAAATATAATTGCAGCCATCAGAGAGACAATAAACAATACAGTAATAAGCTCAATTAAAGTAACGCCCTTATAATTGTTATTTTCCATAAAATAAAAACAAAAAGTTATTATAATGAGTTATCACTTCATATCCCAGTTTCTTATATCAGCATCCTTTCCTTCTCCACCTTCTTTTCCATCTGCTCCAAAACTTACTATATCAAAATCTCCATGAAGACCCGGACACAAATAAAGATATGGATTGCCCCACGGGTCATCAGGAATGCTTTTTTGTTCAAGATAGCCACCCTGTCTGTATTTTTGAGGTATTCTGCCTGTTGTGGGTTGTTCAATGAGCGCCTGTAATCCCTGGGATGTTTCAGGGTAAAAACCATTATCAAGTTTATACAATTTAAGAGCTGTCTCAAAGTTTCTTATCTGAATCTTTGCATCAGCAATTCTTGCATCATCAGTCCTGCCAATAATCTTTGGAGCAACTATTGCAGCAAGAAGTCCGAGTATGAATACGACTACAATTATTTCAAGCAATGTAAAACCTTTTTCAGTGTTGATAAGAAAATTACAGAATCCTGTTTTTTTCATTTATTATCCTCCTATTAAAAATCTCCGTATTGTCAAAACTTAACCACAGAGAACAAAGGGAAAAACTCTATGCCTTCTGTGGTTTCATATTCTCTCCTCTTTTTTCATGAAACTTTTGATATTACCAAGAATCTTTTTTACTTCTTGTGTCATTCTCTGGACTGACCCATTAAAGTTTAAATGGATTTTCTGAGCGAGTCATGTAATGACATAGAAATAGATAGAAAAATTGAAAATAGGTCTTCCATTATTTTATTAATTGGTTCATCTGGAAAATCGGCAAAAGAACTGCAAGAACTATTATACCAACTATGATGCCCATGCATAATATCATAAAAGGTTCAAGCAATGAAAATGCTCTACTTACTTTTCTCGAAAATTCTTCTTCATAAGCATTGGCAGCATTATTTAAAATGCCCGTAAGCTGTCCGCTTCTCTCTCCAGTAGCTATAAGTTGTAAAAGAACCGGCGGAAATCCTTCGAGAGAAGTTGATATTTTTGCGCCTTCAGAAACTTTTCTCCCACACGTTGTTACTTTCAATTCAAGCTCTTTATTCCCTATGGCTTTTGCTGACAATTCAAGAGCTTTTAACATTGGCAAACCGCCTTCGAGTAAAAAGCTTAATGTTCTTGCAAAACGGCTATAATAAAGGCTTTGGATTATATTGCCGGGGAGTTTTAATATCAACCTGTCAAAATATATTTTATTACTTTGTTTTAGTCTTCTGAAAAGAAAAACCATTGATAAAATAAGACCTGCAATAAGCCACCAGAATCTCTGAAATATATCACTTATAAAAATCAGGGCAATTGTTATAAATGGCAAAGCGCTATGTGTATCTTTGAATATTTTTGTTATCTTCGGAAGGACAAAAGCAAAAATAAATGAAAGAACTATAAAACCAACACATATCATAAATACAGGATATATCATAGATGTTCTGACTTTTGCTTTTATGTTTTCACGACCTTCAAGAAAATCAGCGAGTTTTTTTAATACATTATCGAGTGTCCCGCTTGCTTCACCAGCCGCAATCATGTTTATGTAAAAATCAGGAAAAATGTTTTTGTAATCCTCAAGCGCTCTGGAAAAACTCGAACCACCTTTAATTTTCTCTTTTATATCAATCAATATATTTTTCCAGATACCCCTGCTTTCCTGTGAAATAGATGAAAGCGCATCTATCAGAGTTACGCCTGAAAAGAGCAGAGTTGATAATTGTCTCGTGATTTGCGGGAGCAAAGAAAGATCAATCTTTTTGAAAATACTTAATCTTTTTCTGTCGGCAGACTCACTGATACTCTTTGCATAAAGACCTGTTTCTTTAAGACGGATAACAGCATCTCTGTGACTGTTCGCTTCAATTGTACCTGAAATTTCAGAGCCGTCTGTTTTATAGCCTTTATACTGAAAGATCGGCATAATCTTTCCGGGTGACCCTTAATACTTCTTCAAGAGTTGTAATGCCTTTAATTGCTTTTTCAAGACCATCGGTCCTTAATGTCTTAATTCCCTTTGACAGAGCATAGTTTTTTATTGTTTGAGAATCCATCTTTTCATTTATCATGTTGCGAATTTCATTGTCAATGACAAGAACTTCAAATATGCCTGTTCTTCCGATATAGCCTTTTTTGTTACATTTATTGCAACCTTTACCTTTTGAAAGAGTAAATTCCTGCGCATGACCATTTATTATATCTTTTAAAAGAATTTTTTCTGTCTCTGAAGGGATATAGGTTTCCTTACAGTCAGGGCAAATTGTTCTGACAAGTCTCTGCGCAATAACAACCGAAAGAGAAGAAGAAATAAGGAAAGGCTCAATGCCCATATCTATTAGCCTTATAACAGCAGAAGGAGCATCATTGGTATGTAGAGTGCTCAGAACAAGATGTCCTGTTAATGATGCCTGCATCGCCATCTCAGCAGTTTCAATGTCTCTGATCTCGCCAACCATAATAATGTCAGGGTCCTGCCTTAGTATAGACCTCAGACCTGCTGCAAAAGTCAGACCTATCCTCGGATTAACCTGAACCTGACCTATCCCTTTTAATTGATACTCAACAGGGTCTTCTACTGTAATTATATTTTTTTCTTCTGTGTGAACCCTGTTTAATGCAGCATAAAGAGTAGTGGTCTTTCCGCTTCCTGTTGGTCCTGTAACAAGAATAATACCGTCAGACCTTTGCAGATAACTTTCAACTTTTCTGCAATCATCGTCGCTGAAGCCAACTTCCCATAGTCCGAGCAAACCCTGCTTTCTGTCAAGCAATCTTAAAACAGCTCTTTCTCCATAGGAGGTTGGGATTACCGAAACCCTTATATCAATATCTCTTCCTGCAAGAAGAAGTCTTATCCTGCCATCCTGCGGCAACCTCTGCTCGGCTATGTCCAGATCAGCCATTATTTTTATCCTGCTTATTAAAGCATCCTGAATAATTTTGGGTGGAGATAATACATTATGAAGAATCCCATCCACTCTGAATCTGACTTCAAGGACTTTTTCATACGGCTCGATATGAATATCACTTGCCCTTTCTTTGACAGCCTGAAGGAGTATCGCATTCAAAAGCCTTATAATTGGAGCATCTTCTGTTAACTCGAGTAAGTCCTTTGGTGTCTCAAATTCTGTAGCAACAGCAGTGAGATCTTCTCCTGTAATAGTATCCATGACCTCTTCTGCTGAACCTAATTGTCCGTAAAATCTGTTTATAGCATTTATTATAATCTCATGTTTTGCTTTTAAAGCTTTTGGTTTTAAGCCAAGTGTGCGTGAGAGTTCAGCCAGGGCAAGCAACCCGGAATCATCATCAACCGCGCATATTAATTCCGAATTCTGAACTTTGATAGGAAAAATATTATTACTCTTTACAAATCCAAGCGGAATATTTTTCAATAAGGACAATTCAACATCATCATCTTTTATTACATCAATTGTTTCCATCTTTAATCTTTGATTCATGATGTTGCATTTTAATAATATAATCTGGCTCGGCAAATTGAACTTCCTTATAATTCCCGAATTTCTCCGCTGCTTTTAGCACATCCATATTTTCTTTCAGTTTTATCCTATATACACCTGTTGATTTTGACATGCTGATAATCGAGGCTTCTTCTAAAGTGAGTATTTCATTGATCCTTGCTTCACTTACACCTTCTTTGAACTTGACAAGCAATTCTCCCTGTTTAAATCTTTCCTCTGCTTTTGCGAATTCGGACTTCTTGCTTTCACTCAGCTTTTCAAGATTTTCTGATTCTTTGACAATATGGGGTGTAAGAAAAATTAAGAGATTGGTCTTCTTTTTTTCCTGTTTTTTATTCTTAAAAATCCAGCCCAATACAGGTATATCACCAAGTAAGGGTACTTTATTAATATTGACCTCTTCTTTTTCCTCCATAAGTCCGCCTATTACAACTGTCTGGCTGTCTTTAACAACAACCGAAGTCTTTGTGGAACGTTTTGTTGTGGTCGGACCAACATTAAGAATTATATTTTCTGTATCGCCTTTCAATGAAGATATTTCCTGATAGATTTCCATCTTAACATAATCACCTTCAGTTATCTGCGGGGTAAGCCTTAAGGTTATACCAACATCTTTCCTCTCTATAGAATTCAGGATTGTGCTTGATGTGGTAATATCGCGTTCTCTTTTTGATATAAAAGGAACATTTTCTCCAACTACTATCTCAGCTTCTTTATTATCGGATGTTAATATTTGAGGCGTGGAAAGAACATTTACAGCGCCTTTGAATTCATTCAGGCTGAAAAGCGCTGCGAATCCGGGGATTGTCAGAGTCGTTGTAGTTGTATTTACTGATGAATCTGTTGTTGTAACAGGAATATTAAGAAAATTGCCTATGCCACCCAGTGTCATACCGCTTAGTCCGTTAATTATATTGCTAACAGCGGATGCATCCATTTTCCCGAATCCACTTATAAATACCGGTTCATTATTTTTCTCAGCGGTTATTCTCCATTGAGCTCCGAGTTCTTTTAAATTGTCTATAGATGCCTCTACAATCATTGCCTCAACATAAACCTGTTTTCTTCTTCTGTCGAGTTGTTTTATTACCTGCATTATATTCTGATAATCAGCAGGCGGAGCAACTATAATCAATGAATTTGTAGCTTTATCAGGTGATATTATGATCTTCCCGGATTCAAAAGGTCCTTTAATATTTTGCGGAGCCTGTACTGCCTGGGATACTTTTACCTGTGAAATTCCAGAAATCATTCCTTCGAGAACTTTTGAAAGCTCGGTTGCATCAGCATATTCAAGGAAATAGACATTGATTTTACTTGTTGCTTCAGGCATTGGTATATCAAGGAGTTTTATCATTCTCTTTATTTCTTCTTTTTCCTGTTTGCCCGCGATCATTATAATCGCATTCAATCTTGTATCCGCAAAAATATTAGGTCGGGTTTCATCAATTGATACTCCAGATACTGTTTCACCTCTTAAAGGAGGTCTCACTCCTACAGTTGGAGCCTGAGATTTTGTTACCGTGGAGATGGATTCATTTAACATTTTGACGATTTCTTCTGCAGATGCATATTTGAGCATGATAAGTTCGGGCTCTTCAATATCCTGTTTATCTATGCTTTCAATTATCTTCATTACTTTTTCGATATTGGCAGAGGAATCAACAATCAGAAGCATATTTCCCGGTCCGTATGAAGAAATATGCCCGTCTTTAGATATAAGAGGCTGGAGAAAATTCATTGCTTTTGTGCTTGAAATAGAATTCAACTGTATAATCCTTGTTATATAAGTATCGTTAACCGCTGCATTTTCGTCTTTTATTAATTCTGTGCTGGATTGTCTCGCCTGTGAAAGGGGAACTATTTTATATACTTTACCCATCTGAATAATCGTAAAGCCTTTTAATTCAAGTACAGATGTAAACAAACTGAAAGCGTCCTCAACAGATAACTTTGAAGGTGCAATAATAGTAACAGTGCCTTTAACCTTATCATCAAAAACAAAATTTTTGCCTGTCACTTCGCTTATGAATTTCACAACTACGGGGATATCAACATCTACAAAATTAAAGGTAACCTTTTTTTCTTTAGTCTTCTGAGCATCCTTTTCTTTTGTTTTAATATCTTTGATAGCAGATGTTTGACTGTCCATTGAAAATGAAGAAGGATGAATTATCAAGGATAAAATTAAGACCGAGGAAAAGATAAAAACTGAAAGATGAACAGAAAAGGTCTTTTTTATAAAAGCTTTTATATATAAAAAGATACTCATAATTTGTCTATTTTAGCATCAAACAACATTTCAAGTCAGCATTATAAATAAAGATTTATATCTTAACCCAAATAATACATACATAATTAATAGTTAATGGTTAATAATATTATCATCTGTCTATAACTCATTTTATGAACCAAAATCACGGGTTGATTTTTCAATAAAACCAGAGCTCATACTTCAGGCTTCAGCCTTTTTTTATTTCGCAATATCTCCATTATTTCTATGCATTTTTGGTTAACTCGATGATTAAGTCTTAAACCAAAATTAAGCATGACTCTATTTAATTTGATAATTCATTGTCATTCTCGAGCCTGCCCTGATTAAATCTATCTCAACCCTGTCAAGTCCTTTAAGAGCTGTAAGCGCCTGCAATGCCACTTCAGGATTTGATATTTCATATTCATTGATTTTTAAAAGCACATCTCCATCCTGAAGTCCCAGACTTTGATAAATACCTCCTGGTTTTACTTCACTTAGAATAAACCCTCCTGTTCTTCCGTTTGATGAATTTGGTTTGAGTCTTGCGTCTGTCATTATCTGTGATGGATTTGCTATTATTTGCTGGAGCTTTGTCTGATCAACTATATAAGAACTTCTGCCAACCCTTTGAGTAAATCCTGTGACTCCCAATGTTTGAGAAGATTGGGTTGACTTTATTTCTCTAACTTTTACAATGTCCTCAATCGGCAATTCTTTTACACCTTCGCTACTTTGTATTAAGACCTTATCCTTTTTAACACTATGGAGCTTTCCTGCTCCAAAAACTGAATCTCCTATCTTGAATATTTCCTGTATTCCTGAATTGTTTCTGAATATTGCATAACTTAGCTCTTTAGGACCCGATACAGTTCCAATTAATGTAAAATTCATCTGCTGTACAGCAGGCATTGACGAAGCTGTTAATTGTTTCAACTCACCTGTTTGAATTCCAAAAATATTATTTTTCATTAATGGAGCATATTCAATAAATTGAGTGGTAATTTGTGAGAAAGACTGCTGAGCTGCATTAGAAGTGTCGTTTTTCAAACTTTTTTTATTCTGAAATTTATATGTAATGATGTCTCTGACAAAAGTCAGGATTAAAACTAAAAGAACTATTCCGAGAATAAAATTTATACGATTTAAAGGTTTTTTGTTTATAAAACTATGCATATATATTTCATATTATACCTTAATATATATAAAATTATTGCTATATCAATATATCCAAAAAATGCAATTGAATTATTGCCATTTGATTATGTTATTAGTTTTTTGCCGTGATTCATAAACTACAAACTATGAGCTTTTTTTACTAATTAGCAAAGCTCATACTTCAGCCTTCAGCCTAAAGCCTTCAGCCTTTTTTGCTCTTCGCTAATTCCCCCTTTGTTAAGGGGGATTAAGGGGGTTGTATATTAAACGCTATAAACGCTATAAACGCAAAAAACAGTTTGATAAATTCCAGTCGCCAGAGCGACTAACTTCCAGTGCCGTTTTTCGGCACTCAATTCCAGACCCGCAAAGCGGGTCTCACTTCCAATGCGAAGCATTAAATTTGATAAACGCTATAA